>VBFV01000183.1 GCA_005881335.1 Chloroflexota bacterium | reverse complement strand
TCGGCCGCGCCGCTGCTCGGACCTCGCCTGGCCGGGTTGCTGGCCCCGTTCCCGCTCTATGGCGCCGTGCTCGCCGCGTTTGCCCATCGCATGCAGGGCGCGGCTTCAGCCGTGGCCGTGTTGCGGGGACTGCTGCTCGGGTTGTTCGCGTTCGTGTCGTTCTTCCTCGTCCTGGCCCTGCTGCTTCCAGACGGCCTCGCGCTCGCTTTTGGGACGGCGATCGTCGTGGCGCTGGTGATCCAGCCCGCATCACTCGTCGCGGGCCGGCGACTGGGTCTGGCGTGAAGTACGAGATCAAAGAGCTGACCGACCTCGAAGACCTGCGCCGCCTGGCCGAGCTTTTCGCCGTGGTGTGGGGCCGGCCCGGGGAGCCTCCGATGAGCTCCGATATCCTCAGGGCGCTCGGCCATTCCGGAAACTACATCTCCGGCGCCTTTGCGGACGGCCGCCTCATCGGAGGCCTGGTCGGGTGGCTCGGCGGCGATCCGCGTCACGAGCTCCACATGCATTCGCACATCCTTGGCGTGCTGCCGGACAACGAAGCTCGCGGGCTCGGCTTCGGGCTGAAGCAACACCAGCGAACGTGGTGTCTCGAGCGGGGCGTGATGGTGATGGAGTGGACGACCGATCCGCTGGTCCGTCGCAACGCCTACTTCAACCTGACCAAGCTCGGCGCTGAAGCGCCGCGCTACCTGGTCGACTTCTACGGACAGATGCGTGACGGCATCAACGCCGGCGACGAGTCGGACCGCCTTCTCATCCGCTGGCGGCTTGACTCCCGCAAGGCGGAGGCCGCCGCGTCGGGAGAGACCCTCGAGCCGGACGTCGGCACGTACCGCGGCCAACCGATTCTTTCGGTGGGCCAGGACGATGCGCCGGTCTTCACCGCGTCGTCATCTCGCGTCCTTTTATGTGAGACGCCAACGGACATCGTCGCGCTGAGGCGCGCACATCCCGCGCTCGCACGGGCGTGGCGAATGGCCATGCGCGAGGCGTTGGGCGGTGCGCTCGATGACGGTTATGTCATCACGGGTGCGACGCGCGCGGGCTGGTACGTGTTGGAGAAGCAATAAAATCCTTGGGTGCTGCAGGTTGGGGACAAGGCGCCCGACTTCAAGCTGCCCACGACGGGCGGCCAGGAGCTCACGCTCGGCGACGCGCTCCAGAAATATCGCGCGCTCGTCTTCCTTTTCTATGTGCTCGATTTCACAGGTGGTTGAAGGACCGAGCTGACCGAGTTTCGGTCCAGGAACGACGATGCGGTCGCCAACGGCGTCGGCATCTACGGCATCAGCGTCGACTCTGTTTTCTCCCATCAGGCGTTCGCCAAGGAGCTCGGCGGACTGCCGTTCGACCTGATCGGTGATTTCGAGCGCAAGATGGTGACCGATTATGGGGTGCGGCGGGATGACGTCGCCGGTTACTCGGGCATGGCGCGCCGCACGATCTTCATCATCGACCGGGAGGGCGTGATCCGGTGGACCTGGGTTGGCTCACGCGAGAAGCCGCAGCCGGATTACGACGCCGTGGTCGACGAAGCGAAGCGGATCGCAGCCGGCGCATGAGCGTGGCCAACAACGTCATCGCGCCGATCGAGCGGGGATGGGACGAGCTCAACGCCTTGATCGATTCGCTCGGTCCGCGTGGTTTGAGCGTGACCGGCGCTGACGGTTGGGCGGTGAAGGATCACCTCGTGCATATCGCCGCGTGGGAGCTGTCGCTGCTCGGGCTGCTCCAGGGCGAGGACCGGCGCTCGGCGATGGGCGTACCCGGTGCGGATGAGGCGACGGACGCCATCAACGCCGCGGTCTGGGCGCTGCACAGAGGCAAGACGCCGGAGCAGGCGCTGGCATTCTTTCGCGAGACGCATGGCAGCCTGATGCGGAAGCTCGGCACCCTGAGCGACGCCGACCTGCAGCGTCCGTACAACCACTACCAGCCGAACGACCGGCGTGACGCGAGTGACAACAGGCCGGTGGTCGATTGGGTGGCCGGCAACACGTGGGAGCACTACGCCGAGCACATCGGCTGGATCAATCAGCTGGTCAAGGATTCGAGCGCGTCGCGCTGAGCTGCGCGCATCTCCAGCGCGGCCTCGATGGACGTTTCGGCAAACCGGACCTCATCGCCAGGTGCGAGCTGCGCCGCGACCGGCATCCAGGCGCTGGCCACCGTTGCCACCACCGGGTAGCCGCCCGCCGTCTGATGGTCGGCCATGAGCAGGATCGGCATCCCGCCCGCCGGCACCTGCAATGCGCCGGCGACCAGGCCGAACGACAGCACCTCCACGCCGGACACCTCGAGGCGGGGGCCATCGAGTCGGTAGCCCATCCGGTTCGAGTTCGGGCTCAAGGTGAAAGGTGACCTGAACAGCGCCTCGCGCGAACCAGGCGACAGGTGCCGCTCGTGGGGCCCCGCGATCACACGAAGGGTGTGGTCGGCGTAACGCGGCAGCGCGTCTGGGGTGAAGCCATCTCGGGCCACGGGCGGCGCAACCGGCTCGCCGGCCGAGATCAGATCGCCACGGGTCAGCGGCCGCCCGTGCATCCCACCCCGCGCGGCCATGACGTTGGTCGACATCGAGCCGAGCCAGCGATCGCCCACGACACCGCCCGCGACCGCCAGGTAGGCGCGCGCGCCGCCGCGCCGGGGTCCGAACGTCACCTCATCGCCGGCGCGAAGCGAAATCGCGCCCCACATCGGCGCCTGCGCGCCGTTGACCCGGGGATCCAGGTCGGCCCCTGTGATCGCCACCGTGCAGGGACGCTCGGCGACGAGATGCGGCCCCACGAGCGTGCACTCGAGCGCTGCGGCGCCGCGGTCGTTGCCGAGCAGCAGGTTGGCGGCGGAGTGCGCGAACCGGTCCATCGCGCCTCCAGGCGGCACTCCTGATGAAATCGCATGCGGCCGCCCCAAGTCCTGGATGGTGGTGAAGAGGCCGGATAGATGCCCGTCTGCTGGCCTGCGATCGCCACCGATCCCGCCGGAACGTGAGTGCGCGGGACTGGCCGTCGTGGCAGGACGAGCTCATCCGGGAGCGGCCCGAGGTACGCCCATCCGGGCACGAAGCCGACCAGGAAGACTCGATAGATCGGGCGGGCGTGGAGCTCGACGATTTCTTGTCGCGTCAGGCCGAGCCGCGACGCGACTGCGTCAAGGTCTGGCCCGTCGTAGACGACGGGGATTCGGTGGAGCCGCCCAGGTTCTTCCACCGGCGGACGTTTGGTGGCGAGGCGCCGGATCGCGGCCGCCAGGGCGTCGTGGGTGATCTGCTCGGGGTCGAAACGCACCGTGACGCTCGCTGCACCCACGACCGCCTGACGCACGTCGCGTCGCTTCTTCAGCGCACCGGCGAGCGCGATGGCCCGAGTGTTGATCGCGGTGTCGAGACGCGTGCCCAGCTCGGCGAGCAGGGCGGTGTCACCCAGCGGATGGATTCGGACCCGAACGGTGGAGCGCTGCGGCGGCATGTGCGCTCACAAGAATGGCGTAGAAGATGCCGGGGACGATTCCCACACACAGAAGGCCCGCGCATGCGAGCCCGATCGTCCAGCCCGTGACGATGGCGGCCGCCGCCAGGTTCCACGCGGCGAAATCGCGACGGACGCCACGAACCGCGGCGGCGAGGTTGAAAAGGTCGGCTGGCTTTCCGGTGGCGGCAAACGACGCCGTGGCGTGAGGAAGGACGAGCAGTGCGACCAGCCCCCACGGAAGCGCAAGCGCGAAAAACGCGATCACATGCGCGTAGATGGCTGACATGGCCGCGTCGCGTGTCGGCGAGGCGCCGGCGTTGAAGAACGCGGACGACAGCGGGTCCCACGCGATTGCGAACGGCAGCAATGTCAGCAGCACCGCTAGCGCCGTCCAGAAACCGTCGGCCAGCAGCGAGGCGGACATCCGCCAGGCCGGCGGGCCTTGCGAGGGATCTTGTTCCGCCGCGCGCGTCGCCGCGATCGCGTAGCCGAGCAGCGGAATGAATAGAACCGGCAGCAACAGCACGCAGAGGACGCCTGCCGCCCACGTGGATCGCCGGCGGCCGCGAAAAGGCCAGGCGAACGACTCGGCGACGAGCTTCACGCGGCAACCATAAGCCGGGCGCTTCGCGGCCACGACTTCCTCGGATAGTCCGGACTGTCCGAGGTTTGGTTGGGGCGACCGGGTCGGTTAGTCCGGACAAACCGGAACTTCCCACGCTTGGGGAGGACGGTGCCTAACGCGCTTGGGCTTCCAGCTCTTCTCCCAGCGTGTTCTCCTGCAGCATGTAAGCGCATCCGTACGGATCGCGAAATCCAAGCGCCTGCACGCTGACGTTGAGCTCTGTGTGCATGAACAGGCCGTCCAGGATGCCTGCGTGGAAGCGACAGATCACCGGCGCCCGCCGGCAGACCTCTGCGAAGAGGCAGTTGTTGCACTGGATGATGCCGCCACGATCCATCTCGTACTCGGCGCCCATCTCGAGCATCGGCTCGAGTGCGGCCATCGCTGACCTGGCTCCGCCGCTCGCGATCGATTCACCGAAGTTGCGACCGGCACGCCTGACGGCGTGGCTCCCCACGTCGCCCAGCTCGTCGAACGCGCGACCGAGCGACTCGGCCACGATGTCGTAGCGACGCATCGGATGGCTGATCTGAACAGGGCCGCCCGTGAGCTTGTAGATCTTGGCGGGCTTGCCGGGAAGTCCGCGGCGGTGGGCGACTTCCAGGTACCCGAGCGCGACCAGGCGTTCCAGGTGCTCGAAGGCGACCGAACGATGAACACCAGCTTCACGGCCGACGTCCTCGACGCTGCGCGGCTTCCGATCCGCGTAAAACCGAAGCAGGATGTCGCGTCGCGTGAAATCGCGCAGCGCCCCGAGGGCGCGCTCCATGTCCCCAGTCATCTCTCGGCAGCATAGACGGAGTTTGGAAGGTTTGTCGGGGCGCAACAAGACTGGGCCGGCTGGAACGTTGATAATGGATGACGACCGGAGCCGCGCGCAAGCCGGCTCGCGATCTCGGTCGGGGGGTGATTGAAGTGACGGCGATGCGCCGGACCATTACGCAATTGATCCGCTTGGCCGCGGTGAGCTTCGTTGTGCTGCCAGGGCCACTGCCGCTACCGACGCCGACGGTGCTGCCCATCGCGCTCCCGTCGATCTCCGTCCCGACTGTTGTCGTTGCGCCGCCGCCCTCGCTGCCCGCGCTGGACACTCCCGGCGACCCGCCGGCCGCCGTCGCGCCGCCTTCCCAGGGCGCCCAGCCGGGCACGTCGTCAAACCATGCCGCGGCCCCGGCGGGCACCGCCAACGGTCCCGCCGCCAACCCGCCGCACGGGATCGTGATCCCTTTCACGACGATCTACGTGTCGTCGCCGCTCGACATCGCGCTCATCGGTGCTCTCGTCACCTTGCCGCTCCTGTTCGGGATCTGGATGCTCCTGTTCGGCCGCACCTTCCGCGCGGCTCGGCGGGCGCGGGAGGCGCAGGTTCGGCTGATGCTCGCCGCGGATCTCGGGTTGCGGCCGAAAGATCTCCTCTCGATGAACACCAAGGCGCTTTTCAACCTCCGCGAGAAATCCGCGTTCGATGAGCTGACCGGCGTCCTGCGCCGGGCGGCCGGGATCTCGGTCGCAGAGCGTGAGATAGCGCGCGCGCGGCGCCACAACACGCCACTGTCGATCGCGTTCGTCGACCTCGACGGGTTGAAGCAGGCCAACGACCGCAAGGGCCACGCCGCCGGCGATGCCTTGCTTCGCGGCTTGAGCCACGCCCTCAAACATGGCCTGCGGGCGGAGGACGCCGTCCTGCGCTACGGCGGCGATGAGTTCGTCTGCGTGCTGCCGGACACTGAGGTCAGGGGAGCGCGCGCCAAGCTGGGACAGATCCAGATTGGAGCGGCGAAGTCGGGAATCCGCTTCTCCGCGGGGGTTGCGCAGCTCCAGCGGCACGACGACGTGGTGGCGCTGTTCGCCCGGGCGGACCGGGACCTGTACGACTTCAAGGCCAACCGCGGGGAGATCGTGCAGCTGCCGCCGCCAGATGCCAAGCCGCGCCACAAGCGACGAGCGTCCGCTTGACGACGTCTTGACAACACGACCTTAACTAGTGTTTACTGGGTTGCAAGCCACTAAATAGGAAGCCCAGTTCGAGTAAAGCGCGGTACTCGCGCGTATCTCTCAGAAGGAAGGGACCCCAAAAACCCTCAAGAGGGGAGTGCCAACTCATGTCCCGAGGCTTTAGAGAAAGGATCGCCGTTTCGCTGCTCGGCGCGGCAGTCCTGATGGCCGCGGTGCTGGGCGTGATGACGATCCGGTCGTACACCCAGCCGGCCTCGACCGCGATGGTGCAGCAGGGCGACGTGTCAGGCGCCCAGAGCGGCGCCAGCCCGGCGGCGATGCCCAATGCCCCCGGCTCGACCCAGACAAGCGGCGGTGGCTCCGGCGGGGTTAGCGGCGGGAAGATCACGATTGGCGGTTTCTTCGACATCACCGGGCCGGTCGATTCGTCGGTCGAGCGCGACACCGTGCGCGCCTACATGCAAGCGGTTAACCAGGGTGGCGGGATCAACGGACGCCAGGTCGAATATGTCTGGTGTGACTCGAAGTACGACGCAAGCTCGGCGCACTCCTGCGCTCAGTATCTGATCGCGCAGAACGTGCTGGCGGTGGTCGGCATCACTGCGCCGCTGGGCGAAAACAACGAGATCAAGACTCTGACCTCGGCCGGCATCCCGGTC
>VBFV01000185.1 GCA_005881335.1 Chloroflexota bacterium | reverse complement strand
ATGGACTAGGGCTCGGCAGCCGTAGTCTCGACACGCAAATTGATTACGGTCCGGATTTGCGATCGATTGGTGGGCCGCGGTGGACTCGAACCACCTACCTCCGCGTTATCAGCACGGCGCTCTGCCAGTTGAGCTAGCGGCCCAGACCTCAGATTGAAGCCCGACCCCAGACCAACGGAGTCTAGTGGGTCGCCTGATTTTACAAAGCTCGGAAAACGGGCTGGAGGGATGAGCGCGCGATGCCTTACGTCGTCGTCGGTCGGATGACCACCTCGGCCGTGTCTTCGGGACCGGCGATCGCGTAAGCCGCCATGCCGACGATCCCTAGAAAAATCAGCTGCAGCACCAGCACGCCGATGAACCATCCCCAGGCCTGCTGCTGCGCGAGCCTCACGAGCGCGCCGATCCACATCACGAACATCACTATTCCGCAGGCGACGAGGACCAACGAGGCGATCGTCACTCCCGGCGGGGGACTGCCCGCGGGAGCGCCCCGCGCCATCAAGCCCGTCGCGATTCCGACGAGCACCGCCAACACCCACGCGCCGATGTACCACCGAGTTGTGATCCGCTTGCTCATGGCATGCCTCCTGGCTCCGCCGAGTCCTTACTTGGGGAACGACAGCAGGCATGGGGTTACCTACGAGATCGAGAGCAATTGGCAGGGGCGGAAGGATTCGAACCCTCGGCCCTCGGTTTTGGAGACCGATGCTCTGACCAGACTGAGCTACGCCCCTATGCGCCTACGGAAGTTTACCCAACCCCTCCAACCGGCCCCAATGCTTGCCCACTAGCATCGAAACGTGCCCGCCGGCGACCTGCCTGTCCTGATCGTCGGCGACGTCCACGGCGCCTTTGAGCGTCTGTTCGCCGCGCTTAAGCCTTATCCAGCGGACAGGTGGCGCACCGTGTTCCTGGGCGATCTTGTCGACTACGGAATGTTCGGCGTCGGCTGTTTGCGCTTCGCTCGCGATCGCAGCAACACCGACGTGCTGCTCGGCAACCACGAAGCGGCGATGCTGTGGGCGCTTCGGGATTCAACTCGCATCGGGTTCTGGATGAGCATCGGCGGCCAGCGCCATGACCTCGACGAACTGCGAAGCGACGAGCCGCTGCAGCGATGGCTGCGCGGTCTACCTTCACTGATCCGCCTGCCTGACCGCACCCTCCTGCAGCACTGCGGCAACGATGGATATCTGAGCCTGATCTCCCTCCCCGAGTCAGACCCCGTCAAAGCGATCAATGAGCGCGTGCGCGACCTGCTCGAGACGGGCGGCGAAGACCAGCTGTGGGACGTGCTGAGCGGACCGAACGTCTTCGCCACCCAGCCGGAGCGCCTCGAGCGCTGGCTCGAGCTGACCGGCTCGCGACGCGTCGTCTTCGGACACACGCCCCATCGCGGCGCCGCGCCGATGCGCTATCACGGCGGCAAGGCGATCAACTTCGACGGTGGTCTCTCGCGCTCCCATCGACTGCATCAGCGAGGCGCGCCGGCCCAGGCGAGCGTGGGGCCGTTGCCCGACTAGGCGACGACCGCCGGCCGGCAGTGCTTGCACGGCCGGTAGCCCGCGGCATACGCCTCCTGCTCGCTGTGGAAGTGGACGATGTTCCGCTCCTTGGCCGTCCGCCCGTGATAGCAGGTGGGGAAACAGAACACCTTCGTGCTACGCACGCCCTCGTAACGGAAGCCCGCATGCGCGAGCTCTTGCAATCGCTTCAGCTGCACGCCCTCGAGCGTCAGGATGTTCTTCTTCGCCTCCGGCCCACCGCCACCGTAGTTGCCGATCACTCCGTCGGACCGGATGACGCGGTGACACGGGATGAAATATGGGATCGGGTTGTTGGCCAGCGCCGTCCCGACAGCGCGCACCGCCGCGGGGTGCCCGATCTCGCGCGCGATCCATCCATACGGCCGCACCTGGCCGCGCGGGATCTCGAGCGTCTTGCGCAGGACCGCTTGCGAGAACGGCGTCAGGCCGCGAAGGTCGAATCGCAGCCGCCGCGTGCCCTCGAGCTGGTCCTCGATCTTCTCTGCCAGATCTGCCGGCGCGTCGACGCGCACCAACCGGCGCCCAACCTCCTTGTGGAACCAGGCCTCGAACTCCGCCGCCGACTTGCTTCGCATCGCGGCAGAAACACCGAGCCGGTTCCACGCCACGTAAACCGCTCCCAGCACTGTCTCGAACACCGCGTACGAATCCGCCATCCCGGCCTGCGCCAGCACGCGGTCGGCAAAGCCCGCCGGCGCTTTTACGTCGCCCAGCCGCTTCAGGTCAATCATCACCGTCGCCATGGGTTTCTCCTCTCAACAATTTCAATCCGCGGTGCACGTTGGCCTTCACCGTCCCGACCGGCTGGCCCAGCGCATCCGCAACTTCCGCGTATGACAGCTCCTGCACGTGGCGCAACACGACCGCTTCGCGATAGCGCGCCGGCAAGCACGCGACCCGCGCGGCCAGCTCGTCTATCTCCGCCTTGCGCATCACGTCCTCCTCCGGTCCTGGGCCGCGGGCCGGTTCGCTCCCGTTCAGCTCGACCAGGCGAGGCCGAACTCCGCGGACGCGGTTGCGGACCACGTTGACGGCGATGCGGTGCAGCCAGGCTTTCTGTTTGAGTTCGCGGACGCGGTCGGGCGGATACGTGACGAGCGCGCGATAGGCGCGTAAAAACGTGTCCTGCGCGACTTCCTCCGCGTCGTGCCGGTTCCCGGTCAGCGCCAGGCCGAGCGCGTAGATGCGGTTCTGGTGATCGAGCACCAACCGCTCGAATACGCGTTCCGTGCCTTCCATCGCCCTCCTAAACCCATCCAGCCTCGATTCGGTTGCAAGTGAAGCGGAACCATGATGCCGCCACTGGTGTAGAAGATGCGTTCCGATGGAGGGCCGGCCAAAGGACGATTCCGTGCTCATCGCACGCGCCCAGCGCGGCGATACGGCCGCCTATGAGGAGATCGTGCAGCGCTACCAGCAGATCGCGTTCCGCACCGCCTACGTCATCACGGGCTCATCCGCCGACGCGGAGGACGCCGCGCAAGAGGGATTCGTCAAGGCCTACCGGGCGCTCGACCGCTTCCGGCTGGGTGCCGACCTCCGGCCGTGGCTGCTCCGGATCGTGGCCAACGAGGCTCGCAACCGGGTGCGCTCGTCGGGCCGGCGCCACCAGCTCGAGCTTCGGTTGACCGAGGGCTTCCGCCCGGGGGATGCGGCCCCATCCCCCGAGGCGGTCGCCGTCGCGGCGGACGGCCTGACCTCGAACAACAGCTGGCAGCCTTGGCGCCGGCGATCGAATGGCCCGCAACTCCTCCCGATTTATGGGGAGGTGTCCAGCGAAGGCGGTCGGAGCGCCCGCGCCGATGGGGCGTAGCGCCCACGTTCATCCAGAACCGCTGGGCGCTCGCGGCCGCCGCCGTCCTGCTGATCGTCGCCGCCCTCCTCGCCTACACCCCGTCCCGCGAAGCGATCGCCGGCTGGCTGAACCTCCACACGACCATCCTGCGCACTCAAAACCAGCCCACCCCCTCCCCGCGCCCCTCGGGGCCGCTTGGCGAGCGCCTCGGCCTGGGCAGCCCGACCACGCTGAAGCAGGCCCAGGGCCAGGTGAGGTGGACCATCCAGGTTCCGTCGTCGCTCGGGCCGCCCGACGAGGTCTACCTCAAGCTGCCGCCGACCGGTCCGTCCGGAGGCGAGGTCACGCTCGTGTACGCCCAGCGCCCTGACATCCAGGCCTCGGGCCTGACCGGAGTCTCGGTCCTCGTGACCGAAGCACGCGGCCAGACGAACGAGATCTACTTCCAGAAAATGCTGGGAGGTGACGCCACGATCGAACCGGTGACCGTCAAGGGGCATTCGGGCTACTGGATCGCGGGGCGGCCCCACAACTTCGCTTTCACGGACGCCGACGGCAACGTCTACTCCGACACCCTGCGACTCGCCACGAACACGCTGATCTTCGACGACAGCGGGACGATCGTCCGGATCGAGGGCGACATGACCAAGAGCCAGGCCCTGGAGATCGCAAGCTCGCTGAGCTGAGGAACCCCGCACGCCCCAGCGGTGTATGGGAGGCGAGGTGAAGAGAATGCGAGTTGTTGGCGCCCTGATCTGTCTCGGTGTGCTGGTGGCCGGCTGTGGCGGGACCCAGCAGATCCTCCGCCAGACGAGGGGGGACAAGCTCTACGAAGCTGTGTCCACCCACAGCTCCCAGGTCGTTTCAGTCATCGACTCGCGCTCGCACACGGCCGACCGGCGCCTGCCCATGGGCGTGCCGACCAGCGACTGGAGGCACCTCTATTCGGTCGCCTCGACGTCGCTCGTCGACACCGACCCGCAAACCGGCGCCACGCTCAGCACGATGCCACTGGGCGGCGCGTACCGTCTGCCGGCCGCAACCGCGAACGGCGTCCCAGGCGGGCTTGCCCCGAACGGCATGTGGCTGGTCGTGGAGTCAATCGATTCTTCGCAGAGCCACATGCTCATCGTCAACACGACCACCTCGACGGTGCGCCGCAAGATCGACCTCGACGGCTACTTTCAGTTCGACGCCATCAGCAACGACGGCGACCGCCTCTACCTGATCCAGCACCTCAACGGCCGCGAGTACTACGTCCGCCTCTACGACGTCATCGGTGGCCGCCTCGACGAGAACATCGTGGTCGACAAGAGCGACGGCAACCAGGCGATGGTC
>VBFV01000117.1 GCA_005881335.1 Chloroflexota bacterium | reverse complement strand
CGGCTCCGAGATCCGGCGCTCGCTGCTCCTGATCGAGGCCTGGATCGAGCGGGCGGAGTCGGACGACCCGGCGCCTTCCTTGCTGATCGAGGCCACCAGTCGCTTGGTGGCCAGCACCTGGCGCCACTGCCACGGCGTCAGCTGGGCGGCGGCGACGATGAACGCCTCCACCTCGGCGGTGCGAGGGCCAAACCGGTGCGAGGCGTCGTCGTTGGCCCTCTGGATGCGGCCGAGCAGACCATGGGAGGCGGGCGCCACGCCGCTATTCTCATGGGTAGGCGGGCGAGCTTAACCCGTCTAAACGGTCTCGACTTTGAGCAGGTTGGTCTGGCCTGGCCGGCCGACCGGGACCCCCGCCACCACCACCACCCGATCCCCGGCTCGGACCATGCCGCTCGCCAGGGCGGCCTCGGTGGCGTTCGAGATCATCTGGTCGGTGTCGCGCCCCGGGCTGACGAGCAGGGGGACCACGCCCGAATACAGCGCGGTCCGGCGCAGCACCTCGGGATGGGGGCTTGCAGCGACCACGGGCATCGGCGGCCGGGCCTTGCTGCAGCGCAGCGCCGTCGTGCCTGACTCGGTGAAGGCGATGATGACCTTGGCGTGGATCTCGCCGGCGGTGGAGGCCGCCGCGTGGGCGATGGCGCTCCCCACCTGGCCTGGCTCGCGCCAGATCTGGCGCGCCCGCTCGAAGGCGGGGTGCTTCTGGGCGGCAAGGCAGATCCGGGCCATCGCGCGAACAGCCTCGACGGGGTGGGCGCCCACCGACGTCTCCTGGGACAGCATGACTGCGTCGGTCCCGTCCCAGATCGCGTTCGCGACGTCGGACGCTTCCGCCCGCGTCGGGCGGTTGGAGGTGACCATCGACTCCAGCATCTCGGTCGCCGTGATGACCGGAACTCCGGCCCGATTGGCGCGGTCGATCACGTCTTTCTGCACCGCCGGCAGGTCGCCCAGCTTGAGCTCGACGCCGAGGTCGCCGCGCGCCACCATCACCGCGTCGGCCACCTCGAGGATCTTGTCCAGGTTGCGGATCGCCTCGAGCTTTTCGAGCTTGGCGATCACCGGCACGCTCTTGTTGTGCCCGGTGATTTGCTGCTGGCACATGACGATGTCTTCCGGCCGGCGCACAAAGGAGAGGGCGAGGTAGTCCACATCGAGCTCCATCGCAAGCTTGAGGTCATGGATGTCCTTGTCCGTGAGCGCGGGGAGCGGGAGCGGCCGTCCAGGAACGCTGATGCCCTTGCGGTCGCCGAGCAGGCCGCCCCGAATCACCGACGCGTCGGCATGGCCGTCTGACACGGCGCGGACCGCCAGCTCGATCCGCCCATCGTCGAGCAGCACCCGATCGCCCGGCCGCAGCGCCTGAACGAGCTCTATGTGGCTGACCTCAATTTGATTCGGCTTCACCTCCCCACTTGCTGGGGAGGTCGCGCCGAAGGCGCGGGTGGGGGCGCTCACACCGGCACCAACCAGCGTCACAGTCCGCCCGCGAACCAGCTTCTGAAACGTGCCCTCGACCGTCCCCGTTCGGATCTTCGGACCCTGCAGGTCGCCGAGCAGAGCCACCGGCCGGCCCACCGCCTCCGCCGCCTCCTTCACGTTCTGGGCCGCCTCGCGATGCGTGTCCGGGTCTCCGTGCGAGAAGTTGAGCCGCGCGACGTCCATGCCCGACTGGATCATCGAGCGCAGCACGTGCGGCGACGAGCTCGAAGGCCCGATGGTGCACACGATCCGCGTGCGCCGGACCTGGCTCATTGGTACTTCTTAACCCGGCGCGTCATCTCTTGCTCCGCCTCGATGACGCGTCGCTCGAGCTCGAGCGCGCTGATGACCGCGCCGCCCATGCCTCGCACGAGGTCGCGCTGGAAGCGGTCAGACGTCGCGACGGTGATGACGTCTCCGGACTTGCTCGCGTCGTACGCGAGGCGCTCGATCGCGTGGTCGGCGGAATGGCCCTTGCGCGTGAAGGTCACCTGCACGCCCTCAACCATCTCGCTGGAGTTCGCTCGCGATGTCGAGTGATGAGCATCGAAGACGACCGTCACCGACTCGCCGGTGATCATGCCAAGCACCGATACGCGCTGGATCAGCTCGTCGCGGGCGGCCTCGAGCGAAGCGGTGGACAGCAGCTTCTTCAGCGACGGCCAGGCATGGATCACGTTGTAGCCGTCCACGATCAGGCGTTCCACCTGCTCAGAAGAACCGCATGTTCATCTGGCCGATGACGATCAGCGCCGCGTCGATGTTGGCCAGCGTGGTCAGCTGCAGAACAACGTCGAAGAACGCGCTCCTCACCGGAGCGACGAACCACAGCAGGGCGAAGACCCCGTAGATGGCGAGCATGCTGTAGCGCATCGCCGCGAACTGCACGGAGTAGGGCAGCCACGGCCGGATGACGCCGAATCCGTCCAGCCCCGGAACCGGCAGCAGATTGAGCACGGCAGCCAGGGCCATGAAGAACCCGAGCATGGCGAGCCCGGCGAAGAAATTGAGGTTGCCCTGTGTGATCCACGAGTGCTGCGGCGCGACGAAGAAGACGCCCGCGATCAGCAGCCCACACAAAACCGTCCCGACGGGCCCGGCGATCGAGACGGCCGAGCTCCAAACCCTGCTCCGCAGCGCGGAGTGGTTGATGTAGACGGCGCCACCGGGGAGGGCGATGCCGCCGAGCAGCAGGAAGATGATCGGGAGCACGAGGCTCATCGTCACGTTCGTGTAGCGAAGGGGGTTCAGTGTCAGGTATCCCGCCCCCGCCACGGAGCGATCTCCGCCGAGATACGCGACGAAAGCGTGCCCGAACTCGTGGATGCACAGCGACGTGACCCAACCTCCGACGACGAAGAGCAGCGTCAGGAATGCCACGTAGCGGGGCAAGTAGTTCATCCAGAGGAGCACGCCCGCGACTGCGGTCGCGCCGACGATGCCGATGAACACCGGGCTGATGCCGAGCACGCCTTGGAGCGAAGGCCAAGGCCGCTTGCGCAGGTCCGCGTCGGGCCGCGCCGAGCCGTGTACTGGCGGAGCTCCCGTCTTGGTGCCTGTCTGCACGTGCCGGCGGAGGTCATAGAGCGTGAGGCCGGCCTTCATCAGCGGGACGGATGTCGATGGCGAGTCGCTGTAGAGCATCGCGAGCAGGAGGTGGATCGAGTCGACCTGGTAGTGGCCCAGAACGCCCGCCTCCCGATTGGCGTTGACGAGCAGCTGGCGCAGCGGCAGCGTCTCCCCCGCGCCGTTCGCCTCGATCAGAGGAGCGATCGACTTCGGATCGAAGCCGAGGGCTCGCATCTCGGCGTCCGCCAGGTTCCCAGGCAGCTGCAGCGTGGCGTTGAACACGTCCGCCGGAACGATGTGCAGAGAACCGCGCGCTGTCGCGACCTTTGCAGCACGATCCAGGATCTCGCGCGCGTCACGCGTCAGCACTATGTCCGCCGAGGCGTGATCCAGCTCGGTGGTGGCGTCAGGCACTGCTGTGTCGCACTCGCCCCAGTCTAAGAGGGGGTCTTGGGGGAGGCCCTCTGGCGCATGACTTCATACAGGAGCGCAGCGGCAGCGGCGGAAGCGTTGAAGCTGCCGATGTGACCGGCGACCGGAAGCCTGATACGCGCGTCGCTTCGCTCCTTGACCAGCCGGTGCACGCCCGCTCCCTCGCTGCCGACGACCACGCACACGGGCTGCGTGAAGTCGAACTCCCATGCCGCCATCTCGCCGCGCGGGTCGAGCGCAACACACCAGATGCCCGCGCGCTTGACCTCGGCGATCGCCGAAGGCAGCCCGGAGACGCGCGCGATGGGGAGCAGCTCGGTGGCGCCCGAGCTCGCCTTGACGGCGACGGGAGACAGCGGGGCGCTGCGGTGCTCGGGGATGATGGCGCCCTCGGCGCCGGCGACCTCCGCGCTGCGCAGGATCGCGCCCAGGTTCTGCGGATCCATGATCGAGTCGAGCGCGACCAGCAGCGAAGGATTCGTCTCCAGCAGTTGACTCAGCGTCCAATCGCGCCGCGGTTTGAGCTCTGCGGCGACGCCCTGGTTCACCCCCGGTGCCATCGCATCCAGTTTTTCCGGCGGCACGATTTCGACCCGCGCGAGCTTGGCCAGCTCATCCAGGCGCGGATCGTGGCCGACCCCCGATGCCAGATAGATCTTGATCACCCGTCCGGCTCGCGCGGCCTCCAGGACTGCGTTCCGCCCGTGAATCAGCTGTCTCAAACTATTCTCAACGCATGGTTGCAGACTTCATGGGTCGGGCAAGGGAGCTGCTCGCAAGCGGCGTCGACGACGCGAGCCTGAACGCCGTCGGCCGGCTGCTCGCCGAGGTCTCGCGAGAACCCGGTTTCATCCCCGAGACCGAGATGAAGAGCCTGCACGGAAGCGACACCACGTCAGCCGTGCTGCAAACGGACTCCGACGGCCTGACCCTGATGCTCGGTAGGTTTTCGGCGAAAGAAGAAACGCCCGTGCACGACCACAACTCGTGGGGAGTCGCTTGCGTCGTCCAGGGCAAAGACCGCTACCGCCACTGGCACCACGACGACGAAGGCCAGTTGAAGGTCCTGTACGAGAAGGAGCTCGGGCCGGGATCATTCGTGACCTGGCTCGATCCGCCCCACGATATCCACAGCCAGCAGGGCATCGGTGGGCCGGCTTTGGAGCTGGTTCTGTTCGGCAAGAACACGATGACGATCCCGCGGAACTACTACAACCTCGAGACGGGAGAGATCACGACCGCGCTCCCTCAATAAGCCGTCGCCAGCGGACGCCATCTTTCGAATCCTCGAGCGCGATGCCGCGCCGTTTCAGGTCTTCGCGGATCTGGTCCGCCCTCGCGAAGTCGCGCGCCTTGCGAGCGTCCTCCCGCTCCGCGATCAACCTTTCGACCTCTTCCGCGAGACCCGGCTCATCTGCGCGCAGCACGTCGAGGTGCGCGTCGACTTCATCGAGCAGCGCCTCCAACACGGCTTTGTTCTGCGGACCCATTCGCTCCGCGTCCAGCGCCGTGTTGGCCTCCCGCACGAGGTCGAACACGAGACCCATGCCCTGAGGCAGGTTGAGGTCGTCGTCCAACGCCTCCCGATAACCCGTCCGCACCTGCTCCGTCTTTTCCGCGAGCTGCGCGTCATCCCGCTGGGCAGGCGCCGTCCGTCTCACGCGATCCGCAAACTCGCGTAGGCGCCTCACCTGCTCTCCCGCCGCGTGAAGGGCCTCGTTGCTGAGCCGCACGCGAGCGCGGTAGTGGGCGTTCGCGATGAGGAAGAAGCGGATCGCGAGCGGATCGTGTCCGGCCGCGACCAGGTTGCGCAAGGTCGTGAACCCGCCGGCGCTCTTCGACATCTTCTCCCCCGTCGCGTCGGAGAGAAACTCCGAGTGCAGCCACACGCGCGCGAAGGTCTTGTGGTTGGCGGCCTCGGACTGCGCGATCTCGTTCTCGTGGTGCGGGAACATCAGGTCGACGCCACCGGCGTGGATGTCGAGCGTGTCGCCGAGGTAGCGCTTGCTCATGGCCGAGCATTCGATATGCCAGCCAGGGCGGCCGCGCCCAAACGGCGCATCCCACGCCGCACCAAGCTTTTCATCCTCCGGATGCGCCTTCTTCCACAAAGCGAAATCGCTCACCGATTCCTTGTCGTACTTGTCGGTGGCAACCCTCGCCCCGGCTTTGAGGCCCGCGCGGTCGAGGTGCGAGAGAGCGCCGTACTTGGGGAAGCTCGTGATGCGGAAGTACACGTCACCGTCGGCGACGTAAGCGTTGTCCTGCTCGATGAGGGTCGAGATCATGTCGACCATCTCGGGGATGTGCTCGGTTGCTCGCGGGTAGTGCTCGGCGCGTTCGAACCGGAGCGAGTCCATGTCCTCGAAGAACGCCGCTGCGTACGGCTGAACGAAATCGGCGATCGTCGTCCCGGCGTGCATGGCCTGGTCGAGGATGCGGTCGTCGATGTCGGTGAGGTTCATGACGTGCGTGACGCGGTAGCCCGACACGCGCAGGTGCCGGCGCACCAGGTCGTAGAAGAGAAATGCGCGCAGGTTGCCGACGTGGGCGAAGTTCCAGACGGTCGGGCCGCAGGTGTACATGCGGACGCGGCCGGCCTCGAGGGGCTCGAAAACGTCCTTCGTGCCGGTGAGAGTGTTGTGGAGCCGAAGAGTCATAAGGAGTCGATTGTCGCGACAGCCTGCGCCGCGATGCCAGAGCCCTGCCCAAGAGCGCCCAGCCCCTCCGGCGATTTGCCCTTGACGTTCACCTGGTCCGTCCCCAGGCGCTCCGCAAGCCGGGCCCTCATCTCACCCAGGTGCGCCTGAAGGCGTGGTTCCTGAGCGATCACGGTGCAGTCGACGTTGACGATCCGATAGCCGGCCTCGCGCACCGCCTGGATCGCGCTCGAAAGCATGTGGAGGCTGGACGCGTCCTTGAACGTAGGGTCGGTCGCCGGAAACAGCGTGCCGATGTCGCCTAGTCCGGCTGCACCCAGCACCGCATCGATCACCGCGTGCGTCAGCACGTCGGCGTCCGAATGTCCCTCCAAACCGGTGGGATGGTCGATGCGCACGCCGCCGATGACAAGCTCGCGGCCCGCCTTGAGCGGATGGACGTCGTATCCGATTCCGACTCTCACCGGGTCGCGGTCTCGTGCTCCCGAATCAGCGCCTCCACCACCTCGAGGTCTTCCGGCGTCGTCAGCTTGATGTTGGCCGGCTCGCCCGGCACCACCGTCACGAGGTGCCCGGTGGCGGCGACCAGCTGCGCATCGTCGTCACCCACGAGGCCCGCATCCGCCGCTTCGCGATGCGCGCGCGCAAGGAGCTCGTAGGAGAACCCCTGCGGCGTCTGCGCCAGCACGATGAGCGAGCGGTCGAGACTCTCGACCAGGCGGTTGCCCTCGACCCTCTTGACCGCATCGCGCGGGGCGATCGCCGGGAACGCCGCACCCGATTCCATCGCGGCGGCCAGCACGCGGCGGACCAGCGCTGCGGTGGCGAGCGGGCGGGCGGCGTCGTGCACGAGGACGAAATCGCACTCGCCCAGCGCCGCAAGCCCCATCCGCACCGAGTCCTGACGGCTCTCCCCTCCCGCCTTCACGATCACCGTCTTCCGGGGATGCATCGACTCGACCTCCCGCTCGGCGCTCTCGAGGCGGCTCGGCGGTCCGACGACCACGATCCGATCGATCTCGTCCAGGGCCAGGAAGAGCTCGAGCACGCGCGCGAGCGTGGTGCGCCCGTTCAGCCTGACCAGCGCCTTGCTGCCGCGGCCGAGCCGGGACCCGGTGCCCGCGGCGGCGACGATCGCGCCCACTGTCGGCATCGCTACGAGGACTCGTCGCGCGTTTTCACTCGCGCCGCCTGCCTACGCGTGTCCGTTCCCGCAGGCTCGGCGAAGATCATGCGTCCAGCTGAAGTCTGTATCACCGAGGTGACGACCGCGGTAATCGTCTGGTTGAGCAGGCGGCGGCCGTTCTGAATCACGACCATCGTGCCGTCGTCGAGGCTGCCCACGCCCTGGCCCGGCTCCTTCCCTTCTCTGGCCACGGCGACGACGATCTCCTCGCCGGGAATCGCCACCGGACGCATCGCCTGCGCGAGCTCGTTGAGGTTGAGCACCGCCACGCCTTCCAGTCGCGCGATGCGATTGAGGTTGAAGTCGTTGGTCATGATCGCCCAGCCCTTTCGCTTGGCCGTGCGCACCAGGTGCGCGTCGATCTCGCCCGTGGGCGCGGAATCGTCCTCGGTCACCTGGAGATTGATCGAGGGCTCCTTCTGCATGTCGGTCAGCACGTCCAGGCCGCGACGGCCGCGACGGCGGCGCGTCACATCGGCCGAATCGGCCACCGTCTGCAGCTCACGCAAGACGGAGCTGAGGACGACGAGCGGCATGTCGAGGAAACCTGTCTTTGCGATGTCGAGGATGCGGCCGTCGATGATGACCGAGGTGTCGACCAGGACGGCAGGCAGGCGGTGCCCATCGGTCTCGGTCCTTCCGCCACCGAAGAACAGTGCCGCGAGCTCGGCCCGGCGCGTCAGGCCAACCGACGCGCCCTGCGCGGCGAGGAGCAATGCGAGCACCAATGAGAGCGGGTAGCCATATGGAAGGTCGCGGACGAAAAAGCCGATCAAGACCGCGATCACGAGGCCGACGATCATCCCCAGCAGTCCACTCAGCAGGTCCGGCAGCGGAGTGCTCGTCAGCCGGAAGTTGATCTTTCCCCATCCACCCAGCAAGTACGGCGTGCCGAGGTACGCGAAGATCAGACCTTCCAGGGTCGTCAGCCCGATGATCACCCAGCCCGGGTGCGCGTTCGGAACACCTCGAACCATGAAATAACCGAGCAGAAAACCGCCGACCACCCCGAGCCCCGCCCCGCCCCAGCGGGCCAGATACTCGGAACGTTTCACGGGTTACCTCCTCAAGAGACCGAGACCCCGGCCTCCTTTATGAATGCACCGGACTTGATGGGTGAAGAAAACGCGGCGGAGACCGCCTCCGCCAGGGACCGGACCTCGACTGTGTCGAGACCGGAAGGCCGGCCGGTTTTTGCTCCGGCCGGAATCAAGGCGCGCGTCAGGCCGTGACGCGCCGCCTCTTGGAGGCGGCGCTCGAGATGGCCCACGCGACGCACCTCGCCCGACAATCCCAGCTCTCCGATCACGATCAGGCCGTCCGGCATTGGCCTGTTGCTCTCGTTGCTGACGATCGACAAGGCGAGACCGAGGTCGGCGGCAGGCTCCGTGATGCGGATGCCTCCCGCCACGCTGACGAAAATGTCGGACTTGCCGAGTGCAATCTTGAGTCGCTTTTCGATGACGGCGACGATCATGTGCAGTCGGTTGATGTCGATGCCGTTGGCGATCCGCCGCAGCATCGTGTTGCTGCTCAGGTTGACCAGGCTCTGCACCTCGACCAGGAGGGGTCGAGTGCCCTCGAGCGCGGAGACGATCACGCTCCCCGGAGCCGCTGGCCCGGCGGTGGCCAGGATCGCCGCCGAAGGGTCCGGAACCTCCTCGAGCCCGGTCTCGACCATGGCGAAGACACCGATCTCCTCGGACGAGCCAAAGCGGTTCTTGGTCGCGCGGAGGATGCGGAGCTCCTGCCGCCGCTCGCCTTCCAGGTACAGCACGGTGTCAACGATATGCTCCAGGACCCTGGGTCCGGCGATGGAACCGTCCTTCGTCACGTGGCCGACCAGGAAGACCGGGGTGCCGGTCTCCTTGGCGAGCCGCATCAGGCGGGCGGCTGACTCCCGCACCTGGGTCACGCTGCCGGCGTTGCCCTCGAAGCCGGCGTCGGTGACGGTCTGGATGGAGTCGATGATCGCCAGGCGCGGGGCCTCGTTCCGAATTGCCTCGCAGATGGCGTCCAGGTCGTTCTCGGCCAGCAGGAGAATGCCAGGCTCAAGGGCGCCGAGGCGCTCGGCCCGCATGCGGACCTGGTGACCCGATTCCTCGCCTGTGACGTAGAGCACCTTGCCCGCGCGGGCCACCTGCGCGGCGGCGTGCATAAGGAGGGTCGATTTGCCGACCCCGGGCTCGCCGCCGATCAGGACCAGGCTCCCCGGGACGATGCCGCCACCCAGCACGCGGTTGAGCTCGCCCCACGCGAGGCGGGTCCTGGGCGCCTGCTCGGCGTCGATCTCAACCAGCGGGGTGGCGCGTGCGGCCTGCAGCGGTTGGGCTTGCGAGGCCCTGGCCGTCTTCCTGATCTGGAACTCCTGGAGCGTGTTCCAGGCTCGGCAGTGGGGACACTGGCCGGCCCAGCGGAGGCTCTCCCCGCCGCACTCGGTGCAGACAAAGGTGATGTTCGATTTGGGCATAGCGAGACTGTGTACCAATGATCGGGGTTTTGACAAGGCCGCCCGTAGCCTTTTACAGGCCGGGACGTTTTATCTGGTGAGCGTCAAGGCGCCGCCCTGACTACCCCCGGGGCGGCGTCCCTATTTGGAACGGGATTGCTTTAACGTCCCGAGTTCATGGATGCTTCGATCTCCGTCGACCGCATCCGCGAGGCCTCGACTGTGATCGATCCCGTCTTCCTCCACACGCCCCAGTACGTGTGCGAGCCGCTCAGCGACCAGCTCGGCGTGACGATAGTGCTGAAGGTCGAATCGATCAACCCGATCCGCAGCTTCAAAGGCCGCGGCACCGACTTCCTCCTCCACCGCCTCGCCGGCGATCGCACAGGAATCGTCTGCGCGTCCGCCGGCAACTTCGGCCAGGGCATGGCCTACGCGTGCCGCAAGAGAGGAAGACCGCTGACCGTGTTCGCCGCGCGCGGCGCCAACCCGCTGAAGGTAGAGCGCATGCGCGCCCTCGGGGCGAAGGTGGAGCTGCAAGGCGACGACTTCGACGAGGCGAAAGACGCGGCCAGGCGCCACGCCACGGAAAACGGCGAGCTCTACATCGAGGATGGACGGCTCGGCGCGATCGCCGAAGGCGCCGGCACGATCGCGGTCGAGCTCATTAAGGATTCCGCGCCGCTGGACGCTGTCTTCGTGCCGCTCGGCAACGGCTCGCTGGTCAATGGCATCGGTACGTGGTTGAGGCAGCTCTCGCCGACGACGCGCGTGATCGCCGTCTGCGCCGAGACCGCTCCCTCGATGGCGCTCTCGTGGCGCGCGCACAAACCTGTCGCCGCGCCCAGCACGTCCATCGCGGACGGCATCGCGGTCCGCGTCCCCGTGCCGGAAGCGGTCGGCATCATGGCCGGCACGGTCGACGACGTGATGCTCGTCAGCGATGACGAGATGCTCGCCGCCATGCGCCTGTTGATCAGTCGTGCGGGGCTCGTGGTCGAGCCGTCCGGTGCTGCGGGCATTGCGGCGATCGCGCAGAGCGCCGGCGAGCTGGCGGGCAAGCGCGTCGCCACGCCGCTGACCGGTGGCAACCTGACGGAGCAGCAGCTCCGCGAGTGGCTTTACGGCGAAGGCGGCATGGGCGCGCCGGAGGCTCGCTCGAGGTCGGCCAGGTAGTCGAGGGCCGCCAGCGGACCGTTCTGCGCGAAGACGTCGGGTGCCGCGGCGTTCAGGTTGGCCTGGACCATGCCCGCCAGTTGCGCCCGCAGGTGAAGCGGCAGCCCTGGGCGGCGGCGTGCGTATGAGGTCACAAACCGCCGCAACTCCGGATCGAGCCGCCTGAGCTTCATCTCTTCCGCGGTGGCGGGCGCGAATGCGGATGGCTGTGGGGTGTACGTGAGCGGGGGCGGTGGCGCGTTGACGGGCGCCTGCTGCCCGAGTCCCGGCGCGGACGGTGGAGCGGGAGGCGCCGGCGGGCGGCCGCCCGGCAGCTGCCACAACATGACGTGGTCCGAATCCTTGACCACGATCGTGCCGGCCGCGAGATCGCCCAGGCGCTTGCCCTTGCCGTTGATGAACAGCACGACGACGCCCACCCCATACGCATAAGGCAGGAAGTCGACGATGCGGACCACGTTGCGAATCCCCGCCTGCACAAACGTCATCGGTTCACCGCGGTCACCCACTGCGCGCAGGCGGAAGACCTTCTTGCCCACGGTCTGGCCGGACCAGAACGCCTCGCAGGTCCAGAAGTAGCCGAAGATGATGACGAAGCTGCCGATGATCGCGATCAGGTACGCGACCACGTCGAAGCCCGCGGCTCCGACCGCGACCGCGGCGAAATACAGGCCCAACAGGACACCCGTGAGGATCAGCAGGTCGAGGATCTGCGCGATCGCACGGGTGCCGAGGCCGGCGACCTGGTAGTCGAACGACACCCGTTCAGGGGTGGCAACGACGAGGTCGGTGTCCGGAAGCGGCTGGTCCACATCGTTAAGTAACTCACAATCAGGGAGTGAGATCTGAGGATTTCATCGCCCTCCGTCGCTACGACTGGAACCGGCTCGAAGACCTGATGGCCCGCGCCGGCGCCGGTCACATGAACGCGCTCACTCCCGCGCAGGTGTTGACGATGTCCGCGCTGTACCGGCGCGCGACCGCCGACCTCGCTCGCGCCCAGCGCGATTGGCCGGGGGACCCGGTGCACCGCTACCTCAACGGACTGGTGGCGCGAGGCCATGGCATCGTGTATCGCCGTGGCGGCGAGATCTGGAAGCGAATCCGCCGCTTCTACGTCGAGACCCTGCCGCGCACCTATCGCGAGGCCTGGCCGTACCTGCTCGCGGCGGGAGCGCTGATGTTCGTGCCCGCGTTCATCAGCTTCTTCGTCGTGCTCGCCAATCCCGACGCCGCGTATTCGATCGTCGACCCCAGGCTTATCGACAGGGTCCACCATCACGAGCTATGGACCAATATCCCGTCGGACGAGCGGGTGCAGGCCGCGGGGCTGATCATGGTCAACAACATCTACGTCTCGATGTTCGCCTTCGCGCTGGGCGTCGCGTTCGGGCTGCCGGTGATGTGGGTGATGATCTCCAACGGCATCAGCTTCGGCGCGCTGTTCGGCCTGACCGCCGCTTACGGACTGGCCGGCGGACTCTTCGAGTTCGTCATCGGCCATGGCGTGATCGAGCTTTCGATCGTCATCGCGCAGGGAGCGGGCGGCCTGATGATGGGTTGGGCGCTCATCTCGCCCGGCAACCGCAAACGCTCCGACGCGCTCGTGATCGCGGCGCGCCGCGCGTTCACATTGCTGCTCGGCCTGGCGCCACTGCTCATCGTGGCGGGGACCATCGAGGGCAACATCTCGCCCTCCAGCGCGCCTTTTGTCGTCAAGCTCGCGATCGGGCTCACGACCGGCGCGCTCTTCTACTCCTACCTGGTTTTCAGCGGGAGGCGATCACAGCAAAGCACGCTCTTTCAGCTCCAGGTACCTCTCGACCAGAGCCGGCGATAGCTTTCCCGCCACGACGTCGAGGCCCAGCACGCCCCCGCGCCTCAACAGCTCGAAGCTCTCCCGGCGGCTCGCCACGA
Organism: Chloroflexota bacterium; assembly: GCA_005881335.1. Classification (GTDB taxonomy): domain Bacteria; phylum Chloroflexota; class Dormibacteria; order Dormibacterales; family Dormibacteraceae; genus 40CM-4-65-16. Next base: position 12,390 of record VBFV01000117.1, on the reverse strand, counting down.
ACTCTTCCGCCGCCGCCCACTCGTAGGCGCGGCTGGTGTTATCGATCGGGTCGTCCCGCGCGCTGATCACGGCGGGATCCGACATCGCCACGACCAGCACCAGGTGCCGCGCCGCCAGCCGAAGGGCGTGGGCGACCAGCTCGCGCGAGGCCTCGGGGTCCTGGACGTCGGTCAGCATCACGACCATCGAGCGCCGGCCGACCCGCAGCGCCAGGTGCGTCATCGCATGCCCGAAGTCAGGCTCGACGTACTCGGGCTTGATGGCGTACAGCGCCTCGGTGATGCGCCGCAGCTGGATCGCGCCGCGCTCGGGTTTGATGAAATTCGTGACCCGGTCGTCGAACGTCATCATGCCGACACGGTCGCCGTATGCCTGCGCGACCCACGCGAGCATCAGCGCGGCGTTGACCGAATGGTCGAGCTTGTCCAGGTCGCCCGCCGGCGCCGTCATCAAGCGCCCGCAGTCGAGCGCGATGATCACCTGCTGCCCGCGCTCCGCCTCGACCTCGACCACGACAGGCCGATCCCGGCGCGCGGTCGGACCTCTTGTGGATCAGGCAGCCTGACCTGGCGCCGCCACCAGCCGCCTTCGCGCCACACCTGCAGGTCGACGGCTCCGAACCTGTATGCGCCGCGCTTCGGCGAATAGGTGCGGTAGCTGAGCCTCACGAGTCCGTTGGCGTCGAACCTGCCCGACACCTCGCGAGGCACCGGCCGCAGCGATGCCGGCGCGTGATCCGCCAACCTCGCCATCAGGCCGGCCGCCGCCCGGTTCTGGACGACCACACTCACGTCCTCGGGCTCGCCGAGCGAGAACGGCTCGGGCATCGTGCGCCGGACCGTGTAGCCCGCTCGGCCCGGCAGGAGGGCCAGGTCGCGAGCCGCGATGACGGCCAGCCCGGCGTTGAAGACGACCGCGACCAGGCCGAGCACCGGCGAGACGACCGCCAGCGCGACCAGGCCCGCCCCGATCGCCGCGGCCCAGATCAGCCGGGGTTGGGGCGCGAGACCTCTGATCAGATTGATCAAACCTTTTCGGAAGGAGAGCAGCGCCGCTTGCCCGGCCGAAGGCCGGGTCGGCTTTGCCGACGGCGCGATGAGAGGAAACCATCTGGGTTTCCTCTCATAAACATCAGATTCAGCGCGGAGGTACTACCCGGCTCGCCACCGCGTCGAGCACGCTGTCCGGAGTCTGGCCCGCCACCTCAGCCTCTGGGCGAAGGATCAGGCGGTGGCGAAACGCCGGCGCGAGGAGCGCCTTCACGTGGTCCGGCGTCACGAATTCGCTGCCGTCGAACGCCGCCTCGGCGCGCGCCGCCAGCATCAGGAGGACCTCGGCCCTCGTGCTCGCCCCCAGGGCGATCTCCGGCGCCGCTCGCGTGGCCGACGCAAGGTCGACGACGTAGCGGCGGATCTTCTCGTCGAGCACCACTTGCGAGACTTGCGCCCGGCATGCCTCGATGTCGGAGGCGCCGAATTCCGGTTCAACCCCTGCCTTGACCGGGTCGCGAAGCTCGATCCCCGACTCCCAGCGGCGCAGCACCTCCATCTCATCGGCGGGCGTCGGATAGTCGAGCCTCACCTTGAAGAGAAAACGGTCCTGCTGGGCTTCGGGTAGCGGGTACGTGCCCTCGTATTCGATCGGGTTCTGCGTGGCCATGACGAAGAACGGCGCCGGCAGGGGCAGCTGTTGACCCTCCAGGGTCACGCCGCGCTCTTCCATCGCCTCCAGCAGCGCCGACTGGACCTTGGCCGGGGCGCGGTTGATCTCGTCCGCGAGGAGCACGTTGGTGAAGATCGGTCCACGGCGCAGCGCGAACGTGCGCGTCGAAAGGTCGTAGACCGAGGTACCGAGGATGTCGGCGGGCATGAGGTCGGGGGTGAACTGGACCCGCGCGTAGTCGAGCGTCAGCGCACGGGCGATCGACTTGGCGAGCAGCGTCTTGCCCGTACCGGGAACCCCCTCGAGGAGGACGTGGCCCTGTGCTACAAGTGCGATCGCGCAGAGGCGGATCGCCCCGTCCTGGCCGACGATCGCCTTCGCCAGCTGGTCGCGAAACCGAGCGTAAAAGTCAGTCGCGGTGGTCGAGGCGGTGCCCGTCAACGCCCCGGCCCCGCCAAGTTCTTAGGCCGCGGATGGGCGATCGCGTGGAGACGGCTGGCCGCGGTCAGGAGATCCCGCTCCGTCGACGAGGAGGTGTACAGCGAGGTCTCGATCTGGGCCAGCTCGGCCGCCACTTCTGGTGCGCGCACCCAGAGAGCATTCCAGAACCGCTCTCGCGGCTGCAGCGGAAGACCCGTCCGCGCCGCCACCGCGCGCTCGGTGGCGCCGGCGAGAAGGCCAAGCGTCACGCCGCGGGCGCTCGAACGCCGCAGCAGCTGGCCCACAGCCACCGACCATTCCGCGTCGGACCGCGCGACCTCAGCTTGGCGCTCGATGATCGGCCCGAACCTCCGTCCGCGCAGAACCAGCCCGAAGAAGACGGCGACCAGCAGCCACAGCAGCGCCGCGCCCCAGGGAGTGCTGACCCATGCCTGCGGCGCGAAATCACTGACCGTCAGACCGTGGTGGTACTCGTCGAATGCGACATGCGCATCCGCGCCCCCGACGCTCGGCATCATCCCGTCGCCGCCCGCGACGCGAATCACGCCGTCCACGACAGGCGTGCCCTGGTACTCGACGCCCGAAACGAAACCGCCCAGGCGTTTGACGCCGAACGCGCGGTCCAGCTCAGGATCGGCCTCCTCGGACGCATAGATCAGGATGCCGCCGCTGGCCAGAACCCACTGATGGATGCGGTCCGCCTCGTCCGCGGTGTATGGACTCGTGGGCGTGAACACGAACATCACGGACCGCTCCGCCGGGGCTCCGAAGCTGCCGGTGATCTGATCGGTTGGATGACCCATTGCCTGGCTGAAAAGGAGTGCGGCCGACGCACCGTTGGCCGCGTCGCTGTCGGTGCTGTGCTCGGGGGAGTCCTGCCTCGGCTGCAGCAGCACGGCCGCCACGGCGATCACGATCGCGATGGCCCCCGCGATCACCCAGCCGCGCGCTCCCTTCATGCCGCTGCCTCCGCGGGCTTGGCGCGATACGTCGCCGCCACCTGCTCTGCTTTCCGATAGGTCGCTTCATCCACACCGCGGCCGCCATAGACCGCGGCCTCGAACGGAAGCAGGAGCACGCGCAGGCTGTTGTAATCCGCCGCGCGCTGGAAGATCTCGCGGACGGTGAGCGGGCTTCCTTCCCACGACCGCTCGCCGGCCAGCGTCGCGGCGACGCCGGCGCACAGGGCCCGAATCGCGCCCACGCGATCCCCCGCGGCGGACAATCGGTCCGCCTCCGCGAAATAGTCGCCGGCCGGCCGCGGGCCCTGCGGCCCGGCGCCCACAGACGCGGTGAAGCGTCCTCGTGACGCGCGAAACAGCACAAACGCCACCGCCGTGACCACGGCGATGCCGGCGAGGTAATACCACCAGTCGAGCTGCTGACCGCCCCCGCTAGAACCGAACAGCAGCCGGAGCAAGGCGCGAATCCTGTCCTGCACCCACTGCACGAAGCGGTCGAGCGGGGAAGGCGGGCGGTGAAGCGCGTCGTAGCGGCTCTGCGACATCACGTCGTGCAGGCGCTGCCGCGCCAGATCGGGATCGGACGTTCTCACCGGCTCGAGCAGCTCCTTCAGGAGCGCGGCCAGGCGATTCCTCGCGTCGTCATATAGCGGTGGGCGCGCTCTCAGGTCGGCGATGACCTCCGGCTGGCTTGGCCCCGTTCCTGCGACGAGGACCCGCAGCGCCGCGGTCGCGGGCGCCGTGTCCGAACCCGATGCACCCTGGAGGATGTCGTAGGCCTGCTGCACGGCGTCCGCGTAGATCGGCGGAGGCGGCGGGTCAGCCGCGGCGTTCACGTGCACGAGCAAGAGCAGCGCCAGCGCCGGGACCGCGGCGACCAGGGCCCTCGTCAAGCTTTCAGGACGCCGGCGCCGGCGCTGCCAGCCGGTATGCCATCTGGAAGAGGTCGAGTGCTTCGCGCCGCACCCTGAGGTCGAAGTAGATCAGCACGATGAGGATCTGCAGGACCGGGCTGACCAGCGCGCTCACGAGCTCCGCTCCGGCCAGCGTGACGCCGGCCACGATGAATGGCGAGAGCACGATCGCAAGCAGGAACTGCCCCAGCTGGAGGAACGCGTCGAGCGCCACCCGGGCCACGTACCACACGATCAGCATCAGGAACAGGACCAGAAACGTTCTCCACCAGCGTCCCCGCACGAGCTGCCAGCTGCGCCGCATCGCCGCGCCCAGGCTGATGTTTTCGATGAACATCGCGGGCGTGACGATGATCCATCCGACGAAGACCCAGACCCAGAGCACCAGCGGTGCCACGCAGAGCAACGCGGCGAGCAGCCCCGTCACAGTGAAGAGCAGCCAGTATCCGAGCAGCGGGAAGTAGCGGCGAAGGATTCCGGAGAAGACGCCCCCCAACGTCACCGGCCGGCCGAGCGCGGACTCGCATGCCGCGTACATGACCGCCGAGTTGGTGAAGGGCAGGATCGCAAGGGTGACGAGAAAGCCCGCGCCGGCGGTCGCGATCAGCGGCGTCAGGTAGCTGAGGTCCGTCCCGGTCGTGTCTCGCAACGCGACGGAGAACCAGGCGAAAGCCAGCCCATACAGGGCCGCCGATGGGACGGCGAGGAGGAGCGAGATCCCGGCGAAGAGGAGGAAGTGCCGCCGGTACATGCGGAATGTTTCGTCCAGCATGTCGCCGATCTCGAGCGGGCGGAGCCGTAGCGGAACCGATACGCTCACGTACCCGAACCCTCATGGTTTGGTAGACGCACGGGCTTAAGCGTTGCACGAAAGGGATGGGACTTGAATCAACGTGCCGAGCCACAGCCGGATGACGTAAGGATCCTCTTCGTCGAGGACGACGCATCCGTGGCTCAGATGTACCGCCTCAAGCTGGAGCTGGACGGCTATGCGGTGGATGTCGCGGGCGACGGCATCACCGCGCTGGAAAAGGCAAGGACTCTTCGTCCCGATATCGTCTTTCTGGACTTGAGGCTTCCGAAGCTCGACGGCCTGGCGGTGCTGGAACGCCTGCGGGCCGACACCTCGACCGCCGCCATCCCGGTCGTGATCCTGTCCAACTGGAACGAGAAGGAGCTGGTCGAGCGCGGAATCAGCCTCGGCGCGCTCGACCACCTGATCAAGAGCCAAACCACGCCGGCCCGCCTCTCTCAGCGCCTGAAAGACTGGCTGAAGACCTAGGGTCAGTTCCCTCTCCCCTTAAGGGGAGCAATCAGAAGGCGCGGGTAGCGCGTCCATGACGGGCTCTGCCCGCAGGGTCAAGGTGAGGGGCGCGGAAGAAAGCTAGGGTTTGGCAGGACCGGCCGCAGCAGGTTCCTTGTGCCGGGGCTTCACCGGTGTGAACTTCAGCCCGTCCTCACCCTCGACGTCGATCTGCACGACGTCGCCGCGCGCGATCTTGCCGCGCAGCAGGTGCTCCGACAGCTGGTCTTCGATCCGGCTCGTGATCACGCGCCGCAGCGGCCGCGCGCCATAAGTCCGGTCGTAGCCTTCCTTGGCCAGCAGGTCCTTGGCCGCGTCGGTGACCTCGATCGTGATCTGCTGCTCGGCCAGGTGCTTGCTCAATCGGACAAGCTGCAGGTCGACGATCTCGCGGATCTGACCGGTGGTCAGGCTCTTGAACACCACGACTGCGTCGACGCGGTTCAGGAACTCGGGCCGGAACATCCGCTTCAGCTCGTCGTCGATCTTCTGCTTCGTGTTCTGGTGCCGGCGCTCGACCTCGTCCTTCTCGTCGACGACCGCCGGCTGGAACCCCAACGCGGTGCCCGCCTGGTTGACGTCGCGGATGCCGAGGTTCGAGGTCATGATGATCACGGTGTTCGCAAAGTTGACGATCTTGCCCTTCGCGTCACTCAGTCGCCCGTCCTCGAGGATCTGCAGCAGCATGTTGAAGACCTCGGGGTGCGCCTTCTCGATCTCGTCGAAGAGAATCACGCAGTAGGGCCGGCGCCGGACCGCTTCGGTCAGCTGGCCGCCCTCGTCGTAGCCGACGTATCCAGGAGGCGACCCGACCAGTCTCGCGGTCGTGTGCCGCTCCATGAACTCCGACATGTCGAGCTTGATCAGCGCGTCCTCGGAGTCGAAGAGGTACTCGGCGAGGGCGCGTGCCAGCTCCGTCTTTCCGATCCCGGTCGGTCCGAGGAAGATGAACGATCCAATCGGCCGGCGCGGATTCTTCAGGCCGGCGCGCGCGCGCCGCACTGCCTGCGAGACGGTGATGATCGCCTCGTCCTGTCCCACCATGCGCTTGTGGATCTCTTCTTCCATGCGCAGCAGGCGGGCGCTCTCTTCCTCGACCAGGCGTGACACCGGGACGCCGGTCCAGGCGGCGACGATCTGCGCGATGTCCTCCTCACCCACCTCGGGCACGGTCTCGCCCAGCTTGTCGCGCCACGCAGCCTCTTTGAGCGCGAGCTTGTCCTGCAGCTTCTTCACCTTGTCCCGGACGCCGGCCGCAGCCTCGAAGTCCTGCTTGTTGACCGAGTCGTCCTGCTCCGCGCGCTGCCTGCGGATCTCTTTCTGAAGCTCCTTCAGGTCGTCGGGCGTGGTCGTCAGCTTCATGCGCACGCGCGCCGACGCCTCGTCGATCAGGTCGATCGCCTTGTCTGGAAGCGCGCGGTCGCTGACGTAGCGGTCGCTCAACACGGCCGCCGCGTGCACCGCGGCATCCGTGATGGTCACGCGGTGGTGCTTCTCGTACAGCGATTTCACGCCGTTGAGGATGTCGATCGTCTCGGCCATCGTCGGCTGGTCGACGAACACCGGCTGGAAGCGGCGCTCGAGGGCCGCGTCCTTCTCGATGTACTTGCGGTATTCGTTGAGCGTGGTCGCGCCTATGCATTGGATCTCGCCACGTGCCAGCGCGGGCTTGAGGATGTTGGCCGCGTCGATCGCGCCCTCGGCCGCGCCTGCGCCGACCAGCGTGTGCAGCTCGTCGATGAACAGCACCACCTCGCGGCTGGAGCGGATCTCGTCGAGGATCTTCTTCAAGCGCTCTTCGAACTCGCCGCGGTACTTGGTGCCCGCGACCAGCGCGCCCATGTCGAGCGTGAGCACGCGCTTGTGCTGCAGCGACTCGGGCACGTTGCCGAGATTGATCTGCTGGGCGAGGCCTTCGGCGATCGCGGTCTTGCCCACGCCCGGCTCGCCGATCAGCGCCGGGTTGTTCTTGGTCCGGCGGCTCAGGATCTGGATCACACGCTCGATCTCGGTCTCGCGACCGATCACCGGGTCGAGCTGGTTGCGGCGCGCGAGCTCGGTGAGGTCGCGGCCGAACTGGTCGAGCAGTGGCGTCTTCGACGGCTTCTTGGGCGCGGGCTCGGCCTCGGTCTCGGCGCTCGAGTCGTGCAGGAGCCTTTCGATTTCGCCGCGCACCTTCTCCAGGTTTGCGCCCAGGTCTTCGAGCACGTGGGCCGCGATGCCCTCACCTTCGATGAGCAGGCCTAGCAGCAGGTGCTCCGTGCCCACGTAGTTGTGACCCATGCGCCGCGCTTCTTCGAAGGAGATCTCGATGACCTTCTTGACGCGCGACGTCGGGATGATCTGCTGGATGATGATCCGTTCGTTCCGACCGAGGACCGACTCGATCGTCTGGCGGACTTTGCCGATCTCCACGCCAAGATTGTTCAGAACCTTGGCGGCAAGGCCTTCACCTTCACGGAGCAAACCCAGGAGCAGGTGCTCTGTGCCGATATAGCTGTGGTGCGATCGTTCTGCTTCTTCTTGAGCGAGCGTCAGAACTTTCTTGGCCCGCTCAGTGAATCTCTCAAACGGATACAAGGTCCCTATTCCTCCTGGACTCCTTTCTACTGCTTAGGTGGGGCCAGCACCTCCTCCACGTTTGCTCAGGTACCCTGCGGTACCTCCGTACCTAATATAACGTCCAACTCTGGAAGTAGATTTCGGTTAAGAACGGTGCTGTGAGGCACCTCCTCGAACGCTTCGGCGGCTTCCTTCCCGCAGCCATCGCCTTGACGTTGCCGATCGTCTTTATACCCACCGCAAGCGATTCCTACATCCTTCCACGCGCCTCGATTGTGATCGCCGGCGCGTCGATTGGAGTCGGAATCGCCCTCCTTCTTCCCGGTGGACCCTCGCTGGGCGCCTTGCGCTGGCCACTTCTGGCCGCCGCGGGCGCCGCGCTGTTGGCGTTCGCGACCTCGGTGTCCTGGCCGCTGAGCCTGGCCGGGTCCTACACACGATACGAGTCGCTTCCGATGCGCCTCTCCTACCTCGGCCTGCTGGCTTCGTCGGTCTGGCTGTTGCGCAGCCCGCGCCAGCGCGATTTGCTGGTCGCGGGTTTCGTGCTCGGCACCTCCATTGCATGCTTCAAGGCCTGGCTGCAGTGGGTCTTCCAGCTCCCGTTTCGCCCCGACGGTGACCTCGGCAACGCAAACCTGCTGGCGGCGCTCACCGTGATGGCGATCCCACTCGCGCTCGACCGTGCCCGACGCGGCACGCCCTTCGCCGCCGCCTGGGCCGCCGCCGTGCTGGTGATGGGCGCCGGCCTGCTGTTCACCACGTCACGGAGCGGCGGACTGGGCGTGATCGCCGGCTGCCTCGCGCTGCTCGCTTTCGCCGTCCCCCGCCGTTTTGGCCTGGCAGTCGGTGGCGGCGCAGCGGCAATGGTCGGGATCGTGCTGGCCGTCATGCTCGCCTCGCCCCTCCGCATCCTGAACAACGACCCACCGGAGCTGCGCCTGCACCTCTGGGGCGACGGCCTGCGCATGGTCGCCGCGCGTCCGCTTACGGGCTGGGGCGAGGACGCGACCGGGCTTTCCTTCGGGCGTTTCCTGAGCCAGGACTACGCCAGCCTGGTCACGTTCGACCGCATCCACTCTGGACCGCTGGATGTGGCCGCGACGCAGGGGGTGCTTGGGCTGGCCGCGTTGGGCTGGGTCTTGTTCGTGGTGTTCCGCACGGCCTGGAGGAGCCGGTCGCAGCCGTACGTCGCGGGGCTCGGCGCAGCCCTGGTCGGCTTCTCCGTGTGGGTGGCGTTCAACTTCGACTGGTCCCCGGCCACCGGAGCGTTCTGGCTCCTGACCGGAGCCATATGGTCCGCAGCCTCCCCCTCTCCCGCTTCAGGGGAGCAATCAGAAGGCGCGGGTAGCGCGTCCATGACGGGCTCTGCCCGCAGGGTTGGGGTGAGGGGCGCGAAAGAAGTGCGAGCCGGCACCGCCGTGGTCCTGGTGCTGGCGGCGGTCCTGTTCGCCGTCTTCCCCGTCCTCGCCGACGTCTGGTACCTGAAAGGCCGCGCCGACCTGTCGGTCAATGTCGACCCACTGCAGGCCCAGTACCACTGGGCGCTGGGAAGCATCGAAGAGCTGCGCCGCGCCGCCGCCCTCGGCGAAACCGAGCCCGGCTTCTACGTCGCGCTGGGCGACCGCGAGCTGCAGCTGGGCAACCGCGCCAAGGCGCAAAGCGCCTATCAGCGCGCGCTCGAGATCGACCCGTACTACACGCCCGCCACGCAGCGCCTCGCGGCGCTCAGACCCTAGTTACTCGTCGTCGACGTCGGGGTACTCGTCATGTCGGTTCTCGGTCCGCGCCCCGGCCAGGCTCGCCGGCGGCGCCGACAGCTGCTTGAGGCTCAGCGAGATCCTTCGCCGTGCGGTGTCGATGCCGATCACCTTGACCTGCACCGTCTCGCCGACCTTGAGGACGTCCTCAGTGCGCTCCACGTGGTCCCACGACAGCTCCGAGATGTGGAGCAGGCCTTCGATGCCCGGCATGATCTGGAGAAAAGCGCCGTACTTCTTGGTCTTGGTGACCTGGCCTTCGACGATCGAGCCGACCGGCATCGACTGGACGAGCCGCTCCCACGGGTCCTGCTGCAGCTGGCGCAGTGACAGCGAGATGCGCGTCTGCTCCGGGTCGAGCTTGATCACTTTGACGGTGACCTCCTCGCCCAGCTGGAGCACGTCGGTGACCTTGGAGACGCGGTCCCACGAAAGCTCGGAGATGTGGATCAGGCCATCGGCTCCGCCGATGTCGACGAAGGCGCCGTAGCTGGTGATCCCAGAAACCGTGCCCTTCACGATCGTCCCGGTCTGCAGCCGGCTGAAGAGCTCCTCGCGCTTGCGTGCGCGGTCCTCGTCTTCCGCCGCCTTCTGGCTCACGATCAGCCGGTTCCGCTTGCGGTTGACCTCGAGGATCTTGACCGGGATGCGCTTGCCCACCAGCGACTCGAGGCTGCCCGCGAAAGCGCGCGCCACCTGGCTCGACGGCAAAAAGCCGCGCAGACCCAGGATGTTGACGATCAGCCCGCCTTTGTTCTGCTCGCGCACGTCGGCATCGATGACCGTGCCGTCGGATTGCTTCTCGGCCGCGACGATCCACGTGGTCTCCGCCCGAGCGCGGCGCAGGCTGAGGACGACGTTGCCCTCTTCATTCTCCGGCTGCAGGACGTAGACCTTGATCTGGTCGCCAGGCTCGAGCTCGGAGTCGATGTCTCCCCGCATGCCGAGCTCCTTGCTCGAGATGACGCCCTCGGCCTTGGCCCCGATGTCCACGAGGACCTCGTCCGGGTCGACGCGCACGACGATCCCATCCACGATGTCCCCGTGGTTGGGGGTTTTGAAGGCCTCCTCCTCAAAGTGGAGGTAGTCCTCCATGGTCATCGCAGCCGATGATTCCTGGTCGGTACCCTCCTTATCTTCGGTCAGGACGGCACCAGACTCAGCAGACAAATTACGAACCCCCTAGAGATTATTGATGTGATCTTGGTCGTCAGAACGGCCTCCGCCAAAATGAACGTCAATTGTAACGCAGTTCCGAATAACTACCTAGCCGACGGGGTGGAGCGGGGGAGGCCCGTCTCCCGCTCCAGTACCAACCTCTCAAAGAAAGGCGTCCACGCCTCATGCGGAACTGCCACAACGCGGAGCGTGCCCTCGGTCGCTGCCCAAGCTGAGAGGTTCCGCCAGCGCCTCGGATTCTGGACGGCGAGAGTCCGGGAACTTGAGTAGCCGCGGCTTGGTCGAGTCGGCGACGCTCGCCGACACGCAGCCTAGACTCGAGCAAGCTGGTGAGCGAGCACAAAGGGGAGCTTGGCGCGGCACTGACCCAGTTGGTAGCTGCCTTGGAAAAAGTCAGCTTGGATGGCCTTCAACGCGGAGACCGTGACCTCGTAGAGCAAGCGCTGCTTGCAGCAAGGGCCGCTCTCGACAGAGCTACGTCCCGAGATGAACCATTTCCCGAGGAGGACTGAGGAGGGCGCGGGCGTCTGCGGTTACAGCCCCCGCGGTCCTGATGGGCCGCGGTGGGGCTGGGTCGCGGCCCGGCGTCTTCAGACGTGTAGAAGCAAGTGGGGTTACAACCCGAGGACGACCCGGGTGACCTGCAGGGCACCTTCATTCGCCAGGAGGTCACCGAAGACCTAGGAGGAACAAGAGAAGGACCCGGCCCCCGACGGGGGCCGGGTCCAAAGCATCGGTCGTTAGACCGCGGTCGGCGCAGGCATGAGACCGAGCTGGGTCATCTGGTCGAGCTGGTCGAAGTAAATGCGGGCCTCCGCAATCTTTCCGTTCTCGACCCGGAGGAGCTGGACGCCGTAGCCGACGACCTTCTTGTACGTCGGCGCAATGGTGCCAGTCGGGCTCTCGAGCGGGGCGGTGTGCGTGCCTTCCATCAAGATCTCCTGGACGACCCAGGGGCCGCTGGTGATCTCGCTGCGGACTTTCATCTTGCCGTCCGGGAACGCCTTCAGCCAGGTTGTGGCGTAGGCAGTGGCGTCCTTGGCGTTAGTGGCCTTGAAGCCGCCCGGTGCGTTGAACTTGATGTCGTCGGCGTGCAGCTCATTCAGCGCCCTCTCATCGTGGGCGTTGAACGCGGCTACGAAACGGGCGGTCGTGTCGTTGGATTCGGTCATTGCGTCTCCTCCTAAGGAGTACTGCGAGGCGGAGGGCCAAGAAGGCTACTGCCATCCGAGGCCGGCAACCGCGAGGACCGTCACCAGCCCCCGACTCAGTCCAGAACGATTGCCACTGTAGCAGAAAATGGTTGCGAGCGCGTGCTAATATCCGCGGATCGAGCGCCCGCGCTTGCTATCCGTCGCCGAGGTTGCCGCCGAGCTCAACGCATCGGAGGCCTACGTACGCCGGATGCTGCTGCGGCAGCGACTGTACGGAATCAAAGTGGGAATCGTGTGGGCCATTCTCCCGGACGACGTGGAAGTCTTCCGGCGCACGCGTCGCCCTCCTGGCCGGCCGCGCAAGCTCGTGGTAAGTGCCATTGACCAGGCCTCGGCCATCCGCGTGGTCCGGGAGCGCAAGCACGCCGGGACCAATCGACTCCTCAGAAAGCCAC
>VBFV01000182.1 GCA_005881335.1 Chloroflexota bacterium | reverse complement strand
TAGAACTACCGGGCCGATGGAGTGGAGCTGCAGGGCCGGATTCATTCCGGCCGTCACCCGGCGTGGTTTGCCAAACGCCACCAGGCATCGTGTGTCACGGAGGGGGCTCCACGGGGGAGGCCTGCCTCCCCCGTGCTCTAACCGGGGAACTGAAGCCTCAGGTCGTGGTTGTCGATCAGCCGAGTTTTCCCCAACCTCGCGGCGACCACCGCAAGCGAGCCAGGCTTCTGAAAAGTAGCCGGATCGACCAACTCCGCGTAGTCGATCGAGACCAGCGGTTCGGCCGTCAGACGAGTTATCAACAGGCCGCGGAGTGCCTCTGGATCGCGCTCGCCGGCCGCGTATGAATTCGCAGCCTCGCGCAGTGCCGCGCTCAGGCTTGCCGCGGCCTTGCGCTCATCCGGGCTGAGATAGACGTTCCGCGAGCTCAACGCGAGCCCGTCCGCCTCCCGAACCGTCGGCGCAACCCGGACCTCAACCCCGAGGTCGAGGTCGCGCACCAGCCGCCTGACCACCGCCACCTGCTGCGCGTCCTTCTGACCGAAGTAGGCACGATCCGGCTCGACCGCGACCAAGAGCTTCGTCACGACCGTCGCCACTCCCTCGAAATGACCCGGACGCGACGCACCCTCGAACCGCTCGGCGACGTCGCCCACGTGAACTCGCGTGCTCGCGCCCGGCGGATACATGACCTCGGCCGACGGCTCATAGATCGCGTCGACCTCTGCCTCGTGCAGCAGGCGCGCGTCGCGAGCAGGATCGCGCGGGTAGCGTCCGAAGTCCTCGCCAGGCCCGAACTGGATCGGGTTGACGAAGATGCTCACGACCACGACGTCGTTCTCGCGCCGCGCGAGCTCGACCAGGCTAAGGTGGCCGGCGTGCAGCGCGCCCATCGTGGGCACCAACCCGACCGACCTTCCTTCAGCGCGCCAACGTCGAGACGCCTCGAGCATCGGACGCGGATGCTCGAAAACGACGACCCCGTTATCCGCCGTACCTGACCTCTTCCCTATCTTTTGTGGGAGCCGATCCGTTGGCCGAGTACTCGTGCTCCGGACCCGGGAACTTCCCGTCGCGGACGTCGTCGGCGTACGCGGTCGCGGCGCGGGCGATCTCCTCGGCCAGGTTCGCGTAGCGCTTGACGAACTTCGGAGCCTTGCCGCTCGTCAGTCCGAGCATGTCGTGCAGCACGAGCACCTGCCCGTCGGTGGCGGGTCCAGCCCCGATCCCGATCGTCGGGATGCGCAGCGCGTGCGTGATCGCGCTCGCCAGCTTGCTGGGCACGCCCTCGAGCACGATGCTGAACGCACCGGCCTGCTCCAGCCCCCTCGCGTCGGCCAGGATGTGCGCCGCCTGGGCGTCAGTCTTGCCCTGGACCTTGAAGCCGCCCATCTGGTGGACGAACTGCGGCGTCAGGCCGACGTGACCCATGACCGGGATGCCGATCTCAGTGAGCCTGCGCGTGATTTCGATCACCCTGCCTCCGCCTTCGAGCTTGACCGCGTGCATGCCGGCCTCCTGCACGAAGCGGCCGGCGCTCGTGATCGCCTGCTCGACCGAAGCCTGGTAGGACATGAACGGCATATCGCCGACGAGGAGCGCCTGCCGCGCGCCGCGCGAGACCGCTTTGGCGTGATGGAGCATGTCCTCCATCGTCACCGGCAACGTGGTCGGATGCCCGAGCACGACCATGCCGAGGCTGTCGCCGACGAGAAGGATCGGGATCCCGGCCTCGTCGAGGATCCGCGCGCTCAGAAAGTCGTACGCGGTGAGCATGGCAAAACGCCTGCCCTCGTCCTTGAATCGCTGGACGTCCAGCACCGTGGTCATCGGCGACCTCTCCTTCGGGTCGCTGCCACATGTCGGGTCAGCGCCCTTTTGGTTCGCCCGGCCGCCGCGGGATCCAGTCCCGCCTCTTGCGCGATCTCGAGCGCGACCAGGGCGAGCATACGATAAAGATCCGGGCGGTCAAGTGCCCTGAGGTGCCTGGTCACGGTCTCGGCATCGCCGCGCCGGATCGGTCCCGTCAGTGCCTCCACAGGCCCCCGCCTCCGGATGTTCGCCACCGCGCCCTCGACCAGGGGCAGCAGGGCTCGCGTGGCCTCCTCCTCGGTCCACCCGATCCCGCGCAGCAACCGGACCGCCTCCGCCACCACGACGTCGACGAAATTGGATGCGTACACCGCCGCCGCGTGATACAGGACGCGCTGCTCGTCGCCGACGTGCCTGGGCTTCGCGCCGACACCCCGGGCAAGCGCGCGCAGCCGTCGCATCAAGGAGGGAGTCGTCGCGTCTACTGCCACCGTGATCCCTTGAAAAGCCGACCGGTCGCGCGGCATCGGAAACGACTGCAGCGGATGGAACGATCCGCGCGGGTTGCCCTCGAGCGCGCTGAGCGCGTCGAGGCCGAGCGCACCGCTCAGGTGGACGATGCCAAGCGCCGCCGGCGGCTTCATTTGCGCGATGCGAGTCGCCATCTCGCTCACCGCGCCGTCGGGGACGGCCAGGAACAGCAGGCCTCGACGCGGCAGGCGGAAACCGGTTCGCGCAGGCACGAGGCGGGCGTGCAGGGCGCGGGCCAGGCTCCGGCCGAGGTTGCCTCGGCCCGCGACGGTCAGGGGTTCTGGCGTTCTGGAGCTGCTAGCCGGCTGAGGAGCTGGCTGCGGCCGGCTGCGCCGGCTCCTCGCGGGCGAGGATCTCGTCGAGCTCCTTGCCATCGATCGTCTCGACGACCTTGAGGCGTTCGACCACCGCATCCATCTTCGTCCGCGACTTGCTCAGCACGCCCTTGGCGGTCTGGTAGCCGTGGTCGACGATGCTGCGGATCTCCTCGTCGATGATGGCGGCGACCTCTTCCGAGTAAGTGCGTTGTTCGCCCAGGTCGCGGCCGAGGAACACGAGCTCTTCGCGATGGCCCATCTGGACGGTGCCGAGCTTTTCCGACATGCCCCACTGGGTGACCATGCGGCGGGCGATCTGGGTCGCCTTCTGGATGTCGTTCTCGGCGCCGGACGTGATGTCGCCGAAGACGATCTCCTCCGCGACGCGTCCGCCCATGATGCCCGCGATCTGGTCCATCAGCTCGTCGCGCGAGACGAGGTACTTGTCCTCTTCGGGCAGGCTCAGCGTCCAGCCGAGCGCCATGCCGCGGGAGATGATCGAGATCTTGTGCACCGGGTCGGTGTGCGGCAGCGCTTTCATGACGAGGGCGTGGCCTGTCTCGTGGTACGCGATGACTTCCTTTTCTTTGTCGGAGATGCGGCGGCTCTTGCGCTCCGGACCGGCGATGACGCGCGCGATCGCCTCCTCGAGCTCGTCCATGCCGATCACCTTCTTGTTGGCGCGCGCGGCGAGGATGGCGGCTTCGTTGATCAGGTTCGCCAGGTCGGCGCCGCTGAAGCCTGGCGTCTGGCGCGCGAGCACGTCGAGGTCGACCGTCGAGTCGAGCGGCTTGTTGCGGGCGTGGACGTCGAGGATCGAGCGCCGGCCCTTGATGTCGGGGCGGTCCAGGGTGACGTGGCGATCGAACCGACCCGGGCGCAGCAGTGCCGGGTCGAGCACGTCCGGCCGGTTGGTCGCGGCGATGACGATGACGTGCGTGTTGGTGTCGAAGCCGTCCATCTCCACGAGCAGCTGGTTGAGGGTCTGCTCGCGCTCGTCGTGACCACCGCCCAGCCCGGCGCCACGCTGGCGGCCGACGGCGTCGATCTCGTCCACGAACACGATGCAAGGGGAGTTCTTCTTGGCCTGGTCGAAGAGGTCGCGGACGCGGCTCGCACCCACACCGACGAACATCTCGACGAACTCCGAGCCTGAGATCGAGAAGAACGGGACGCCGGCCTCGCCGGCGACGGCCTGTCTACCCCAGCGACATCCGCAAATGTGATCGCAGGCTTGTCGCCCGCGATCAACCGCGCGCGAGACCGCCCGAAGGAGATGGCCTGGTTGTTGCCGCTCTGGGTCTGCCGCAGCACCCACCACATGAAGGCCGCGATCAGGATCACGAGGATGATGTTGGGCAGCAG
Source organism: Chloroflexota bacterium (assembly GCA_005881335.1). Taxonomy (GTDB): domain Bacteria; phylum Chloroflexota; class Dormibacteria; order Dormibacterales; family Dormibacteraceae; genus 40CM-4-65-16. The sequence goes on along the minus strand of VBFV01000182.1, from coordinate 2,320 downwards.
CACGCTGATCAGGTAGCTGCCCGTCTGGCTCTTCTCGAACTTGACCGTCACGGTCCCGCCGCCGGGCGCCTGGTACGAACGCAGGTCGTCCATGTACTTGCACTCGCCGGAGCAGTCGGGCAGGACGACGTTGTGCTTGCGTCCCTGCGCGTCGACGACCACGCCGTCAGTGCCGCTGATGTCGACCGACTTGACCTGGCCTTCCGCGGCCTGGGTCATCATCGTGGAGAAATCCCAATCGCCCTGGTTCTGGCCGTTTTGGATCGAGGTCCATGTGAACCAGAAAATCAGACCAAGGACGACGACCAACGCAAAGTAAAAGAGGCTGGAGCGTGGGAAGCGACTCAACATCAGATCTCCTCGAGGGCTTTTGGCGTTTCTAGCCTAACAATTCTTGGCGCTGAAGCAACCGGCATAGGCGTGATCGCGACGTGGAGGCCGCCTTCTCCGGGAGGGCTCACGAGGTCGGAATCGACCGCGATGCCCGGGATCCATGCGAGTCTGTCTTCCGCGAACACGAGCGGCCATCCGTCGCGCTCCTCGCGAGGCACGCGCGCGTCGACAAAGATGTCCTGCACCTTCCGGGTGCCGCGGCCACCCAGGGGACGCATCCGCAACCCCGGCCGCCGGAAACCGACGTGGAGCCGCAGCCCGGCGCGAAGATGCGCCGCCTGGCGGTCTCCGCACGCCTCTCCCTCGCAGCTCCGGACCTCGAGCCGAGCGGCTTCGGGCGCGGGACGGCGTGAAGGCACTACCTGCATGAGGCCCCCCACAATACGGAAACGCAGGCCGCCGGGAAGATCGACGCCTCGGCCTCCCGGGCCCGGCCGCATCAGGTTCAGCATTGCTTCAAGGTGTCTCCTCGAGAGCCCCGGTTGCCGGCCTCCCGCGTCCGCATACAGGCGCTTCAAGACCTCGACGGCGGTGGGCGCTTGCTCCGCCGCCTCTTGCATGCGCGCAGCCGTGAGGGCGGCGGCGTGGAGCTTGCGGACGATGCCAGGCCGGTCGCGCTCGAGCTCGGGGAGGATCAATTGACGCGCCCGCACGCGCGCGAAGCGGGTGTCTGCGTTGGCCGGGTCTTCGTAGGCGGTGATGCCGCGCTCTTCGAGGAACTCCCGAACGTCGCTCCTCCAAACGTTGAGCCAAGGGCGTACGTAATGGCCGCGGCGGGCGGGCATGCCGCGCAAGCCGGCGAGCCCACACCCCCGCAGTAGATGAAGGACGACTCCCTCGACCAGGTCATCGGCGGTGTGCGCGATGGCGACGACGTCCGCGCCTGCCTCGACGCGGGCGCGATCGAAAAACGAGTAGCGGAGCGCCCGGGCGGCCGCCTGGAGCGAACCCCTCGGCAGGGGCTCGGTGCGACGCTCGGTTATCAAGCGGACATTCAGTCGCTCACACAGCTCGGCCACCTGCCGCGCAACGTCATCGGAGCCTTCGCGCAGCGCGTGGTCGTAATGGGCCGCGACGAGATCACGCCCCGCCTCATGCAACGCGATGAGGAGAGCGGTGGAATCGGGGCCGCCAGACACAGCGACGAGGACGCGGCCGGTGGGGAGCTCAGCCATGGTGGTGCTGAGCACCTTCGGTTCCCGTGCAACCAAACTACTTCGGTAGCTCTGCGACACTCCCACTGAATTTATCGCCTCGACCTTGTTCTGTCAGCGTGCTTCTTGCGGATCTCGCCAACGCTGGTCCGAGCCACAGTCTTGAGCAGCTCGTTGCCGACCCAGAATTGAAGTAGGCCGTCTGTGACCAGCACGTCGCAGGCGTTGCCGCCGTAATGCTTGCCCACGCTCACGTGCTGGTGTCCGACGCAGACGACGCCGTTGCTGGCGACTGTTCGTGAAACCCACTGCTCTCCACTCCGCTCCGGATGTTGCGGCCGGCGGCCAACCTGGTCGACGCGGAAGCGGCTCTCGGGTGTGAGATCGCCTAGCGATTGGTGCGGACGCTGCGTGTTGTAGTAGGTCACCCACTCGTCCAGCGCCTCCTGTGCCGTCTTCAGGTTGCGGAACACCTGCCTGGTGTTGAACTCGATTCGGAGGCTGCGGTGGAAACGCTCGATCTTGCCAGTGGTGGTCGGCGAGCGGGGCTGGGTGAGGATGTGGTCGATGCCGTTCTCCCGGCAAATGCGGTCGAACAGCACCTCCACCGGCGGCTGGGCAAAGCGGCCGGTGAACACCTTGCCGTTGTCGGTCAGGACCTGAACGGGTACGCCGTAAGCACGCATCGCCGAACTGAAGCTGTCGCAGACCGCCTGCGTCCGCTCGCGCGCCATCAGCCTGGCCGAGACGCAGAACCTCGAGTGGTCATCAAT
>VBFV01000181.1 GCA_005881335.1 Chloroflexota bacterium | reverse complement strand
TGCTGCTCGCCCTGGCCCTGGCGTCAGGCCTCGGCTCGGGCGCGTTCCATCCTCTGGGAGCGCTCGACGTGCGCGGCCTCCTGCCGGCCTGGCGGCGCAGCTTTGGCATGTCGGTCTACGTGACCGCCGGCACGGTGGGTGTCGCTGCCGGCCCGCTCATCGGAATCCTGGTCTTCGGCGCGTTCGGCCTCCACGGCACGGGCTTGCTGGTGATCCCGGGCGTCGTGACCGGCGGCTACCTGCTGTGGCGGATGCGTGGCCTCCCGTCGACGGCGCCCGCCCAGCGACGGACAGGGCTCCCAGTTCCGTCCGTCCCGGTCTTCGCCCTGGCGGTCGTGATCGCGGTCATGATGTCGCGCAGCTGGACGGTCAACGTCTTCCAGGCTTTCACGCCCACGTGGTACAGGCAGCTTGGCTACGGACCCGAGTTTTACGGGCCGCTCGCCACGACCCTGGTCCTTGCCAGCGCCGTCGGCACCGTGGGCTGCGGATCGCTCGCGGATCGCTACGGCAGGCGATCGGTGATCATCGCCACGCTCGTCCTCACCGTGCCGGCGATCCTCCTGTTCACGATGTTCCCGGGCCCGTGGGCGTTCGCGTCGGCGATCCTGATCGGATTTCTTGCCGCCTCGACCGCCCCGTTGTTGCTCCTGATGGCGCAGCAGCTGATGGCCACGAGGGCAGGGCTTGCGTCGGGTCTCGTCATGGGCCTTGGGTTCGTGACCGGCGCGATCGGCATTCCGATCAACGGCGCGATCGGTGACGCCATCGGTCTGCAGAATTCACTGATGACCCACGTCATCCTCGTCATCGCGACGATCGGAATCGCGTGGTTCCTGCCGGGCGAAAAAGAGATCGAGCGCCACGCGATGAAGCCCGAGCCGGCTACGTAGCATCGGGCGCGTGCTGAACCGCAGCGTGTACGAGCTTGCCGGCGGCGAGCCGGTCTTCAGGCTGCTCGTCAGTCGCTTCTATGCGCGCGTCGCGGACGACCCGATCCTCCGCGCGGTCTATCCGGAAGAGGACCTTTCGGACGCGACGGAGCGGCTGACGCTGTTCCTCATCCAGTACTGGGGCGGGCCATCGACGTACAGCGAGCAGCGCGGCCACCCGAGACTTCGACTCCGCCATCAGCCGTTCGCCATCGGCCCGGCCGAGAGGGACGCATGGCTCGGGCACATGACCGCCGCGGTGGATTCACTCGACCTCGCGCCCGGGGTTCGCAAGGCGCTCCTGGATTACTTCGCGACGGCCTCGACCGCGATGATCAACCGGCCTGGATAGGCGGCGGGACCAGGTTTCTCGTCGCCGGCGGCAGATCCTCGAGGTCGACCACCGCGCCGTTGCCCGCCGACTTCGCTCGCCGCAACGCGCTGCGCAGCCGCGGAATCTGGTCGCGCAGAGGCTGCTCGACCCAGTCGAACGAGATGACGCGTTCGTTGACCTCCCAGAACAGGCCGCTTTGCATGGACTCCATTCGGCCGAGGGCCGCGTCGACAAAATCGGGAGGTGCCGCCGCGATGCCTTCGACGAGCACGTGCGTGATGTCCTTCTCATCCGCCGCCATGGCCCAGCAGGTGAGCTTCGCGACCGCCTTGAAGAGGCCGTTCAAGCCGATCGGACGCGCGTTGGGGATGAGATCGAGAAGGTTTCGGACCAGCAGCTGCGCCAGACGGAATGAAACCTGCGGGTCTCGGACATGGGCCTCGATCGCCAGGTCCGCGACATCCTCTGCGGCCGCGCCGAAGATTGCGGGCATTCCGGCTTCGTCGAAGTGACGTCCGTACCGAAGGAGGTGCGCGGCCGCCTCGACTGCGAGGTCGCGGCGCCACTCGAGTGCCCCGATGGCGTAGCGGCGGTACTCGTTCATGATCCCGGAAGCAAAGGTCGGCGCCGACCGGTTGATCGCCGCGCGCAAGTACGTGTTGAAAAACCGCACGCAGAGCTCGGCCACCTCGGGGTCGCCGACGTCGATCGCCGCCAGGCCGATGTTGCGCGTCGCCACGGCGATCGCGTGGACCGCTTCCTTGCGGTGGACCGGCGTCAGCCCGACCATGTCGACGAAGTTCGACATCACCACGTACTCGAACCATGTCCGGGCGCGGTTGACCTCGTTGATGATCTGGTCCGACGCGCCGGGCAGCTCAGCGTGGCCGACCTTGAACCACTCAGCGTCGAGGGTCTTCTTCTTGGCCGGTATGTAGTCGCGGGCCAGGAATTGGCCGAGCACATCGATGCCCAGCACGGCGACCGGCATGTCGCCGAGCTGGATGGAGCCGAACGCGATGTCGGAAACCTGTGCGACGCAGGTCATGAGCTCGTTTCGGCGTTTCAGCGACCGGCGGGCGCGCCGCATGATGCCCGAGACCAACGTCTCTGCGCGCATCACCTCGAATATGTAGAGCACGTATGGAAAGAGGAGCGCGAAGTTGACGATCGCCAGCACCTCGGCCACCGCGACGCTCGCCATCGGCACGAACGTTGGCTTGATCTCGGAGCGGACGAGGAAGGTGTATAGGATCGACGCGAGCGCGAAGCTCAGGACGAGGGCGTTGAGGGGATTGCGTGTGAAGATGCCGATGATCCGCGGTGAGTACCGCGACGACGAGGTCTGGATGCCGAACATGACTCCGAGCAGCACAATGCTCAGCGTCACGCCCTCGGCCCCTCCGACGAGACCGAGCGTCCCGGCGGCGGCCGCCGGATCGGGCGTGAAGAAGTCCGCGATCGACCCGAAGTGCAGCGCGTCGACGACACCGAACAGGACCACCAGCATCAGCGCGATGGTCACCAGCGCCAGGCCGGAGAGCATGGCCCCTGCCCAACCGATCGATGCGGCTTGCTGCCGCGTTCCGTCCTGCGTCACAGCACGGCGATCCTAAGCTTTGGGACGTTGATTCGAGCCATCGTCTTCGACTTCGACGGCCTCATCCTGGACACCGAGGAGCCGGTCTATCGCTCGTGGCTAGAGGTTTACGAGGCGCACGGCGAAGAGCTGCCGTTCGAGCGCTGGGTGCAGATCGTCGGTTCGACCACGACCGGCTTCCATCCGCAATATCACCTCGAGGAGCGGCTGGGCCGGCCTCTGCCCAAGGAGGTGCTCGACCGCCGGATCGGGCGGCGCACCGAGATGATCCTCGCCCAGCAGCTGCTGCCGGGCGTGGTCCCGCACCTCGACGCCGCGCGGGAGCGGGGACTGAAGCTTGGCGTGGCGTCGAGCTCGACCGTGGAGTGGGTGAGGGGTCACCTGGCGCGGCTGGGCATCCTGGAGCGATTCGACTGCCTGCGCTGCCGCGACGATGTGACCCACGTCAAGCCGGAGCCTGATCTGTACCTGGCCGTGCTCGATTGCCTGGGCGCATCACCATCGGAGGCGATCGCGATCGAGGATTCGCCGAACGGCGTCACGGCCGCCAAGCGGGCCGGCATGCGCTGCGTCGCGATCCCCAACACGATCACCGCGCAGCTGGACCTCAGTCACGCCGACCTGATCCTCACGAGCCTGTCCGAGGTCACGCTCCAGGAGCTCCTGGACCGGTTCGATTCGCCGGCCGGGACGACTTAACCTATTTCCGTGCGGATCGGGATCCTGACCGGCGGTGGTGACGGAAAGAGACGGCATCGCGCGCGTCATGAAGACCCTGCGTCATCATGGCGTCGATGCGCTGGTCCCGATCGGAGGTGACGACACGCTGAGCGTGGCCGCGAAGCTCCACGAAGCGGGCTTTCCAACCGTCGGTGTTCCGAAGACGATCGACAACGACCTGTCCGTGACCGAGTTCTGCATCGGCTTCGACACCGCCGTCGGTGTCGTGACCGAGGCTCTCGACCGTCTGCACACGACGGCTTCCGCGCACCATCGGGTCATGGTGGTCGAGGTCATGGGCCGGGACACCGGCTGGGTAGCGCTGATGGGTGGTGTGGCCGGCGGCGCCGACCTCATCATCATCCCCGAGTTCCAGCTCAGCCTGGGCGAGGTGGTCGAGCACCTCTACCGGCGTCGTGGCGCGGGCAAGCTGTTCAGCATCATCGTCGTCGCCGAAGGGGCGCACATCCCTGAGCTGGAGATGGAGGGGGGCGGCCAGGCGGAGAAGGATGCGTTCGGGCATGTGCGCCTGGCCAAGCGCGGCATCGGCGATCTTCTGGCCGGCCGGGTCGAGCGTGAAACCGGCTTTGAGACCCGTGTCACCGTGCTGGGCCACCTGCAGCGCGGGGGCTCACCGTCGCCGACTGACCGGATCTGGGCCACACGCCTTGGTGCGTGCGCGGCCGACCTGATCGCCGGCGGCAAGAGCGGGGTCATTCCCATCCGGCGTGATGGTGAGGTCCAGGTGGTGCCGCTGGCCGAGGTCGTGGCCGAGACCCGCAGGGTGCCCAAGGAGCTCTACGAGCTGGGCCAGATCTTCGTCTGACGCCGACGGTTTGAAGCCCCCGCCGTAAGCTTCAAACAGGGCGTGATGGAGTTCGTCGCGGTTGCGCTCCTCGGTCTGGTGGCGGTTTACCTGCTGCTGGCGTACGCCGTCTACGTCAGGGCGTTCGTTCCCGCCAGGCCCTTCTACCTGGACGACTTCACCTTCACGCCTTACGAGTTCCAGGCCGACTATGAGGACGTCGAGCTGGCCACCGCCGATGGGGTCGCCTTCGGCGCCTGGTACTTCAGGCAGCCGGGGTCACCGCAGACCGTGATCGTTTCAGGCGGCCACAAGGGCCAGCGGCAGGGGGCGCTCGGCATCTCGATCGCCCTGTGGCGGAAAGGATTCAACGTGATCACCTACTCGTACCGAGGCATGTCGGGCAGCGACCGCGCGCCGGTCACGTTCGGCATGAAGGAGGTGCTCGAGCTTCAGGCGGTGATTGCGTTCGCGCGCAAACGGATCCCAAGGGCGCGCATCGGACTGCTGGGGTACTCGATGGGCGCTGTGGTCTCGCTGCTGGGTGCTGCAGGTGAGCCCGGTGTCGAGGCGCTGGTGCTGGACAGCCCGTTCAGCGACCTGCGCACCCTGCTGGTGGAGAACGTGCGGCGCCGGGCGCGACTTCCGGGCGCTCCGTTCGTGTGGCTCGCGGGACTGATGCTGCGCGCTCGCAGCGGCAGCAGGCTTGCAGACTGCAGCCCGCTGGCGGTGCTCAGCTCGCTCGAGCCGCGCCCGCTTTTCTTCATCCATGGCGGGGCCGACGCCATCACGCCGGTCAACCACAGCCGGCGTCTCTATGACGCCTATCGGGGGCCGCGCGAGATCTGGATCGTCCAGGGCGCTCCGCACACCGGCGCGTACTTCGCTGACAGGCCGCTCTACGTGGAGCGGGTGGCGGGCTTTTTCGCCCGCCACCTGGGATTGAACGTCAGCACGCCGCTGCGACTGGTCGAGGAAGAAGAAGTCTCCTAGCAGCCCTTGCGGCCGTCGACCCATATGCATGAGTCGGCGTCCGGCTGCGATGCCTGCACGACGATGGTCGCGGCGCCGGCCGGGAAAGCCGGCCTGATGAGATAGCCCGTCGTCGCGCCGGCGAGCAGGGCTGCGACGAGGCTCAAGACCAGGAGCAATGGGTGAAGTCGAGATTTCATTTTCGGGTCTCCTGTTGGTTGGATTCGGAACGTTCCCTGCCAATCGCTGTGGGCTGCAAGGCGATTTGTTGCAGCCGTGAACTGTTTTCGAGCCGATGCAACAAACCTGGTTTTCGTTGACAGTGATCGGTGAAGACGTGCAGGTGGCCGACGTCCAGCAACCCGCCAGCGCTCCGCTGCTCACCGAGCGTGCCTTTGCCGACTTGCTTCGGCCTCTAATCGATCCGGGCTTTCGGCTTGCCCTCGCGATGCTCCACGACGCACACGCCGCTGAGGACGCGGTGCAGGAGGCCTCCGTCATCGCCTGGCGCAAGCTGGGCTCGATCCGGGAACCCGAGAAGCTGAGGTCCTGGTTTCTCGGCGTGGTCGCCAACAAGTGCAGCAACGCAAGGCGCGGCAAGTGGCTGGCTGGAGTTTCTCTGGGCCTGCCCGATCACCTGGCGGTGGCCTCAGCGGAGGACCGTGCCCTCCGCGGCGCCGACCTCCGCCGCGCGGTGGCAGGCCTGCGTCACGACGATCGACTGATCGTCGTTCTCTACTTCTACCTGGACATGCCGCTGGAAGAGGTGGCGGCTGTCGCCGGCATCTCAGTTTCCGCCACCCGGGCGACTCGCGAACGCGTGCGAAGGCCGTCGTTGTCGATATCGGTGATCAGGCTGCGGGCTCCGATGTCGTTGGTGGCGGTGCTGCTGGTGATCGCAATCGTGGCGGGCATCCTGATCGGTGGCCTGCTGCTAAGCCAGCAGATCAAGGGCGTGCCCGCCGGCCAGCTCGACCCTGGCCGACTCCACCAGCTCGAATCGAAATCGCTCAATCTGAACCTCGTCCCTGCTGCTGCCCCGTGCCCCGCAACTCAATTCGATCAGACCACGGGTTGGTGGGGCGCCGGGCCAATCTACTTCTACTCCGAGACCAGCTCCGGCTATGGCTCCGTGACCTCGACTCGTTGGGGCGTCTATGTGCCTTACGTGGCCGAGGTCCCAGTCGGGCTACAAGGTGCAGTGCTGGTAAGAGGCCGGAACCTGATCACCGGCCAGCCGGTGGTCTTTGTCGGCGCCTTTGCCGCCGGCCAGATCGTCGGCTCAGACACGCTCAGCGGACGCGCGGTCCAGCAGCACGCCGAGCTGGCGTTCGACGCGAGCCGGCCTTCCAGCCGAGCCAACGAGGGCTTCATCCCGTGGGGTCTCACGGCCGGGGTATCCGCTGATCCATCGCAGAAGCCGATCAGCGGCCCGGTCACTCTCGGTCCGAGCTTCTGCGTCGGAATCCAGATCGACGGCCCGGGCTTCACCGAAACTTTCGCACTGACGATCTGATCCGTCAGTGCGACAGCGTGCTCGCGAGCAGGATGCCGTTGGCCCAGTAGGTGCCCGAAGCCCCGGCGGGCAGCAGGTCATACGTGCGGTCGCCGTTGTACGGCTCGAGCGCCAAGAACGCCACAGTCGATCCGTCGACCATGTCGCCCGCTTCGAGCGTGCCGAGCTGTCTCCCATCCGCCGTTCGGTGGCCGGGCGAGGCCCACAGCTCGCGGCCATCGGCGAGGCGAAGATGAACCATCTGATGCGTCGGCGGGACCGCGGTGCTGCCGACCTCGAGCACGGGCACGGCGATGCGCCTGCCGTCCTCGGCCTGGGTCCAGACCAACATTCCTGCCGCGAGCTTCGTCACCGCAACATCTCCGGTCGGGGTGGCGATCAATGTCGACGCGGCCAGGCAGATCGGACAGTTCGGGCGCGCGCCTGGCTTATAAGTGACGACGGTGATCACCCCGTCCGACCTGATGGTGCCGGTCACGTGATCGAAGTTTGTCTGACTCGTGTAATCGAAGTCGTAGTGGCTGCCGGTCTGGGCGAGGGCGAGCGCACGCAGCTTCTTGTACGCGCGGTAAACGACCACTTTCTGTTCGTCGGTGAGGTCGCCTGCAGGCAGGTGCTCGTGCGCCACGATGGCGGTGTAGAGCTCGGCGTCCGCCTTGATCTGGGGGTAGGTCGCGAGCGCGGGATCGAGCTCGGAGTGGGCAAGAGGGTAGGAGTCCGGGTCGCAGTAGGCGACGGGACCGACCTGGTCGATGACTCGGAACTTGAGCTGCGGAACCGTGAGCGGCGGCCCGATGGCCACGCTGGCGGAGCCGCATGCGACAGCGGCGAGCGTTACGACCGACGCGAGCAGGCGTTTCATGCCTCTGATGAGAATTACG
>VBFV01000180.1 GCA_005881335.1 Chloroflexota bacterium | reverse complement strand
AGATCGCCACCTCGACCTTGCATGAGCTGAGGTCGCACGCCGTCCCGTTTTCCGGAGAGCCGCCGGGAATATTGCACGGCGAGGCGGTGGTGCAGATCTGCACCTTCGAGATCGGATCAGCGCTGGTGGGTCCGAAGTTCGGCACGGCCAGCGGCCCCTTCGTGGTCGCCGACGGGCTGGGCGAAGAAGCTGCGGGTGAGGTCGACGCGCGGGCTGTCGGGGTCGTGTGCACACCGCCGGTGACCTGGTCTCCGCCTCGGTTGGCGAGCACGATCACGCCGAAGATCCCCAGGAGGATGACGATTGCGACCGCAACCGCGGCCGGGAGGAGCCAGGGCGGCCGTTCAGACAGCGGACCTCGTCTGGATGGCGGGCGCGCCACCGACGGCCTGCGCGCAGGAGCCGCGATGGGTGCGCGCGGGATGGGCGCCGGAGTCGGAGCTTTGGGTGGGGTCTCGACCACGGCCACACCGGTGCCAAGAGGCTCTGCGGGGACTGTCTCGCCCGGCTTCCAAACGGGGGCTTCGACGGGCGTCCAGGTCTGCTGCGCCGGCGGCGCAGACGGGGCCGGAGCCTCTGCCGGTGGTGGCGCGGCGGGAGGGAACGTGGCAAAGGGCGAAGCCGGCGCGGCCGTCTCGAATGTCGGTGCGGGTTTGGGGGCTTCGGGCTCGGCTGCCTTGGACGGTTCGACTGGAGCCGGCAGCGGAGCTTCCATAGGTGTCCAGGTTGGTGGCGCGGGCGGGTTGGTCGCCCTCGCCTCCGGCTCCACGGGAGCAGAGGGGCGTGGCGGTGCGTCCGACCATGTCGGGACGGAGGGAGCAGGCGTCGCCGGTGCGGCGGGCGCCGGCGGTGGAGGTGCGGGAACCGGGACCGGTGTCGGCGGGAACGTGATCGCGGGCATCGAGGGATAGGTCTGGAGGGGCCGATCGGGTGCGTCGTACGACACAGGCGAGCGGACGGGAGTCTCTTGGCGGGGAGTCGGCGCGATGTAGGGCGCCGGCGTAGGCGCGGTCGGTTTGGGTGCGACCGTGCCCTCAGGCAAGAACGGCGTGATCGGCGGCAGCTCGCGGCCGCCTGCCCGCGTGGCGAGCTCGGATTGAGCCGCCATCTCGCGGTCGGGTGAAAGCAGCGCGGCGGCCATCTCTCGGAGGGCGGCCTGCGCCCGGTCGGCGGAGGGGCCCATCGCGCCGCTCGCCATCGACCGCATGGTGACCACCAGACCGGGAGAGATGTTGGGCGGCGCTGGTGCGCCCGCGGGGTCGACACCGAAGGCCGCGCAGACGGCCATGCCGCATGATCGGACGTCCGCGCGCAGGTCGCTTTGTGAGGGCGCCGCGCGCACCGCCGCCGCGGGATGGCCGGCCAGCCTGATGTCGCCGTTGGTGGTGACTCTCACCGCCGTCGCGCCAAACCCGCCCAGGGCGATGCCCGCCTCGTGCAGGGCGGCCACACCGGAGAGGACGGCAGCTCCGATGGCGGCTGCCGCGGGCGGCGTCAACGGTCCACGCGAAAGGATCGAGCCGAGGGGCGTGCCTTCGTTCGGCTCCACCGCGACCCAGACGCCGCTCTGATCGGTGCCCCACGCCAGTACGGGCGAGAGGGCCGGGTGACGGTGTTCGTAGAGGCGCTGGAGACGGGGTACGGCGGCGGTTGCCTCGGCCGGCGGCACAGGGATTTCGTGCACCACGGCAGGCTTCCCATTCCTCAAGACGGCCTTCCAGCCCTGGCCTGCTCCAGGTCCTACGAGTTCAATCAGCTTGGGCTTCGGCTCAGATTCGGGCATTTATCGGTGCATGGTACCCTTGCGGCACGTGGCATACGTCATCGTCCAGCCCTGCATAGACGTCAAAGATGCCTCGTGCGTCGAGGTTTGTCCGGTCGATTGCATCCATTCAGACGACGCGGCGAACATGTATTTCATCGATCCTGACGAGTGCATCGACTGCGGCGCGTGCGTCGATCCGTGTCCGGTCGACGCCATCTTTCCTGAGGATGAAGTGCCTGAGCAGTGGCGCAACTTCATCCAGATCAACGCCGACTACTTCAAAAACCGGTAAGCGCACTGCTGTCTCAACGGATTGGCTAGACACGCAGTAACGCTCGTTCCTGGAGACGGCGTCGGCCCTGAGATCTGCGATGCCTCCGTTCGCGTGCTGGAAGCCACGGGAGTCGAGTTCGAATGGGACGTCCAGCAGGCCGGCCAGGCGGCGATCGCCGAGTTCGGGACTCCGCTGCCCGACCACGTGCTCGAATCGATTCGCAAGAACAGGGTCGCGCTCAAAGGCCCCATCACCACCCCTGTGGGGAGCGGATTTCGGAGCGTCAACGTCGCTCTGCGCCAGGCGCTCGACCTCTACGCGCTCGTGCGGCCGGTCAGGGCATACAAGGGTGCGCGCAACCTGCGCGACGATCTCGACTTCATCATCGTCCGCGAAAACACCGAGGACATCTACGCGGGACTCGAGTTCGAGAAGGGCACCCCCGAAGCGCAGCACCTCATCGAAGAAATTTCAGGTCTGCTTAAGAAAAAGATCCGCCCCGACAGCGGGCTTTCGATCAAGCCGATCTCGGTCAGCGGCTCGGAGCGGATAGTCCAGTTCGCGTTCGACTACGCGCGGAAGAACGGCCGGCACAAGGTCACGGCGGTGCACAAGGCGAACATCATGAAGCACACCGACGGCCTGTTCCTTTTTGTCGCGCGCCAGGTCGCCGCGCAGAACACCGACATCGAGTTCGAGGACCGCATCGTCGACAACATGTGCATGCAGCTCGTCCTCAGGCCGAAGGAGTACGACGTGTTGTGCTGTCCGAACCTCTACGGCGACATCATCTCGGACCTCGGGGCGGGCATGATCGGCGGGCTGGGGTTGGCCCCCGGAGCGAACATCGGCACCAACGGCGCGGTGTTCGAGGCCACCCACGGCAGCGCGCCCAAGTACACCGGCCAGAACAGGGTGAACCCGATGGCGGTGATGCTCTCGGGCGTGATGATGCTGCGCTACCTGGAGGAGACGGCAGCCGCCGACGCGATGGAGAAGGCGATCGCCAACGTCATCGCGCTGGGCGAGAACGTCACGTATGACCTGAAGGAGAAGCGCGACGATCCCACCGCTGTGGGGACGAGCCAGGTCGCCGACGCGGTCATCGCGCAGCTGAAAGCTGCCGTCTGAGGGCGCCACCGAAGAAGTCCTGAGGCTGCGCCGGCTGTGGGATGCCCACAGTCACTCTGCCGGCCCGCCGGGTGGGGAGGACCCTCGCGAGCAGGAGGTCGCCCTTTACGCGTCCTGGATCGGCAGCATGGTCGAGGTGGCCTTGAGCCGCGGCTCGCTGGACCGCAAGCGGTCCAAGATGCTCGAGACCCGGCGCGCCGAGGGCAACGAACGGGTCTTTCGGGCCGCCGGCGAGCTGGGCGAGCCGGTCCGCTCGTACGTGGCAAGGCTGTTCGCGATCGAGGATCTGCTGGCACAATTGCCCGTCAGGTGAGACCCGCCGTCGTCGGTGCCCTTTTGCTCGTGGTTGCCTGCAACAGCTCCGCCGTGCCGGTGGCCACAACCACGAT
>VBFV01000110.1 GCA_005881335.1 Chloroflexota bacterium | reverse complement strand
CTTTGCTGGCCAGAACCGCGACCGGGTCGCCCGCGGCGATTGCCCCTCGCGAGATGCGGCCGATGGCCATCGTGCCCGTGTAGTCGTCATAGGCGCGGTTGGCGACCAGCATCTGAAAGCCGCCTTCCTCCACGACCGGCGCCGGAACGTGATCGATGATCGACTGAAACAACGGCTCCAGGTCGTCGCCGAGCTGGTCGGGTTGAGTTCCCGCGCGGCCCTGCTTCGCGATCGAATAGATCACCGGCGCCACGAGCTGGTCGGCGTCTTCCGCCAGCTCCAGGAAAAGGTCGTGGACGCGCGCGAGCGTCTGCGCCGGGTCGGCGTTGGCGCGGTCGACCTTGTTGATCACGATGATGGTCCGCAGGCCAACCTCGAACGCCTTGCGCAGGACGAACCTCGTCTGCGCCATCGGCCCCTCGGCGGCGTCGACGAGCAGGAGGCATCCGTCGGCCATGTTGAGGACGCGTTCCACCTCGCCACCGAAGTCGGCGTGCCCAGGCGTGTCGATGATGTTGATGGTCACGTCGCCGTGACGGACCGACGTGTTCTTGGCCAGGATCGTGATGCCCTTCTCGCGCTCCAGGTCGTTGCTGTCCATGATCAGCGTCCCCACTTCCTGGTTGTCCCGAAAGGTGTGGCTCTGCTTCAGCAGCGCATCGACCAGCGTCGTTTTGCCGTGGTCGACGTGGGCGATGATCGCCACGTTGCGGATGTCATGCCGGATCTGGGTCATTGGACTTGGCAATATACGGACTGCGGATGCGGAACCGAGCCCTTCTCTCCCTCCTGGCCGCCCTTTGGCTGAGCGCCCTCGCCGCGGTTCCGGCGTCCGCCGACGAGGGCTGGGTCATCACCTCGTTTCACTCCGACATCCACATCGCCGCGGATTCAACGCTCGCGATATCTGAGGACATCCGCGTCGACTTCGGCTCGCTGCAGAAGCACGGCATCTTTCGGACCATCCCCACGCGCTACCGCTACGACGATACGCACGACCGCTACTACGAGCTCACGGTCTGGTCGGTGACGGATGGCTCGCGTCCCGTGCCGTACACGACGTCGGTCGTCGAGGACAACGAGGTGATCACGATCCGCGACCCGAACGTCCTGATCAGCGGGCCGCATCGTTACGTCATCGGCTACAAGGTCGCGGGCGCCATGAACTCCTTCGCCGAGCATGACGAGCTTTTCTGGAACGTTGATGGCGCGCTCTGGCCGGTGCCCAAGCAGAAGGTCAGCGCAAGTGTCTTCATCCCATCCGGCTCGTATCAGAGGGCCGCGTGCTATGAGGGACCCTCCGGATCGACCGAATCCTGCTCGAGCGACAACACCGCGAGCGCGGTCAACTACGTCTCGACCCGCGAGCTTGGGTCGGGCGAGCAGATGTCGGTGGTGACGGGCCTGAACAAAGGAGCGGTCAACGTGCCCGCCCCTCTGCTCGAGGCCCGCAAGCGCCAGTTCCCGCAGGACGCGTTCGACGTCAACCTGCTCACGGTCGGCGTCGGCCTGCTGCTGCTGATCGCCGGCGTCGGCTTGATCGTCCGCTTCTGGCTCCGGCACGGCCGCGACCGCTCGTACCTGACGCGGTACTACCAGACCAACGACGCGGCGCCCGACCGCCTGGAGCCAGTCTTCCAGCACGACCCGGTGGTGGTCGAGTTCGAGCCGCCGCAGAACCTCAGGCCCGCCGAGCTCGGCCTCATCCTCGACGAATCGGCCGACACCAAGGACGTCACCGCGACCATCGTCGACCTCGCGGTGCGCGGCTTCCTGACCATCGGCGAGCTTCCGGGCAAGCGCGACTGGATGCTCACCCAGAAGTCGGGTGATGTCGCGAGCCTGCTGCCGTACGAGAGGACGCTCTACACCGGGTTGTTCGGCCCTCGCCAGCAGGTCAAGATCTCCGAGCTCAAGGGCACGTTTCATTCGACTCTCAGCACCGCGGAAAGTGAGGTGTACGCCGACGCCATGACCCGCAAGTTCTTTCGCGCGCGGCCGGACATGGTGCGGCTGGCGACGGTCGGAGTCGCGATCCTCATCGCGCTGGTCGGGGCCGGCCTGACGTTCGTCCTCGGCATCACGTTCGGCGGCGGGCTGATCGGGGTTGCCGTCGTCCTGGTCGGCGTCGTCCTGGCGGTGATGAACCGCGCCATGGCGAGCCGAACCGCGGCCGGCCGCGAGGTGATGCAGAAGACGCTTGGGTTCCGCCTTTACATGACGACGGCCGAGAAATACCGGCAGCAGTTCGCCGAGAAGGCCGAGATCTTCACCCAGCTCCTGCCCTACGCGATCGTCTTCGGCTGCGTCGCGCGCTGGTCGAAAGCCTTCGAAGGCATCGACACGAGCGCGAGCAACAGCTGGTACGTCGGCAACGCTCCGTTCCAGGCCGCGTTCCTGTCCAGCAGCCTCGAGTCGATGAACTCGAGCCTCTCCAGCGCGATCGCATCCACGCCGCCGAGCTCGGGCAGCTCCAGCGGGTTCGGAGGGGGCGGCTCTTCCGGCGGCGGGGGCGGTGGAGGCGGCGGCGGATCCTGGTGAAGATATGAGGGAAAACCCAAATGGTTTTCCCTCATCGGGCGTGCGGCTTCGCCGCAGGCCCTGCTCCCATTCCGGTATACGGTTGGGACTTTTTCTAAGCAGTCACTCGACGCGACGCTGGGCGGCCAGGTAAACAAAGTCGCGGCCGGGGTGAACCCGGCCGCCAAGGCGACGCTAGCGGATACGAGGCGGTCCTAACTTGCAAACCGAACCCGATTCGGATTGAATTGACTCGGCTTCGGTAGGCGTCTTAGTGGGGAGTGAGATGGACGTCTTTTTGACGTTTCATCAGACGTACGAGCCCGTCCTGGGCAGCATCTTCCTGTCCGCGCTCGTCGCCGGCCTTCCGCTCTATGCGTTGTTCGTCACGCTGGCGGTCCTTCGCCTGCCCGCGTGGATCTGCGCCATCACGGCGATGCTCACGGCCGCCCTCCTCGGCTGGATCGTCTGGGGCATGCCCCTCGATGTGACCATCGGCTCCGCCACCGAGGGCATGGCCTTCGGACTGTGGCCGATCAGCTGGATCGTCCTGAACGCCGTCTTCTTCCACAACCTGACCGTCGCCAGCGGCGACTTCGACGTGATCAAGCGCGCCCTGAGCCGGCTGACCACCGACCGCCGCCTGCAGGCGCTGCTGGTCGCCTTCAGCTTTGGCGCTCTCATCGAAGGCATCGCCGGTTTCGGCGCGCCGGTCGCGATCTCCGCCTCGATCCTGGCGAGCCTTGGATTCGAGCCCGTGACCGCCGCGGTCCTCGCCCTGCTGGCGAACACGGCCCCGGTCGCGTTCGGCTCGATCGGCATCCCCGTCGTCACCCTCGGCCGGCTGGTGGCTCCGGTACTGGGCCACACCGACCCCACATCCACGACCATGGCCCTGTCCGCGATGGTCGGACGCCAGCTGCCGCTGTTCTCGATCATCATCCCCGCGTATCTCATAGTCGTCCTGGCCGGATGGCGCCGGATGCGCGAGGTTCTGCCCGCAGTGCTCGTGACCGGCGTGTCGTTCGCGGTCGTGCAGTTCCTCGTCTCGAACCTCGTCGGCCCCGAGCTCACCGACATCATCGCCGCGCTCGTCTCGATGGGATGCCTCGCGGCTCTGCTTCGCTTCTGGCGTCCTCGCGAGGTCTGGCAGTTCGCCCACGAGTCGGCCGCCACCGCGCAGGCGGCCCAGCCGCGTCGCGTCATGGGCGGCTCCGACCTTCCGGCACGAGGCGTCGCCGTGGGCAGATCCCCACTGGACGTCGCTGATCCACCCTCGCGCATCGTGCGGCGGCAACCCAGGGTTCAAGCTGTGCCCGCAGCCGTGGATCGGGCCCGACCCGGCCAAGGACCGCCAGGCCTTCAAGTTCCCGTACTGGAGCTTCTACTGGCCCGGCACGTACACGCTCGACAAGAAGGGACAGCCGGTGTCGGTGGTGCTGAGCGAGAAGCCGATCGTGGCCAAGGAGGCCCCCTACAACAATCCGTTCAACTGGGACTTCCTCGCCGCCGCGGGCACGCTGGTGCTGTTCGCATCCATCGTCGCGTTCGTCGTCATGCGGCTCGCGGGCGCGCGCTTGAACTTTTTCACGGTGTATGCGCGGACCGTCCGTCAGCTCGCGCTCCCGATCGTGACGATCTCGTTCATCCTCGGCATCGCCTACGTCATGAACTTCTCAGGCATGACCTCGAGCCTCGCCATCGCCTTCTCCAAGACCGGGCTCTTATTTCCGTTCGTCTCCGCGTTCCTGGGCTGGCTGGGCGTGTTCCTGACCGGCAGCGACACGTCGTCGAACACTCTGTTCGGGCCGCTGCAGGCGCAGACCGCACAGCAGCTGCACAACGTGAGCCCGATCCTGACCGCCGGCACCAACTCGTCCGGTGGCGTGATGGGCAAGATGATCAGCCCGCAGAACCTGTCGGTAGGCGCGGCCGGCGTGAACAAGGTCGGCTCGGAAGGCGAGATCTTCCGGCGAGTGATCGGCTACAGCCTGATCCTCACCAGCGCGATGGGCATCCTGGCGATGATCGAGGCGTACGTGATCCCGGGAATAGTGCCGCCGACACCGTAACAACACGTCCAACCTGCGACGAGGCTCTCAGCGCGTGCTGGCCCGCTGGACCGCACGTGCGACGAGCTGGATAAGCTGTTCGCAATCGTCGAGGG
>VBFV01000116.1 GCA_005881335.1 Chloroflexota bacterium | reverse complement strand
AAGCACGAGCTCGACCACGTCTTCGGAGTGGCCGGTCCGCACCGAAACCTCGACGCGGGGGTGCGCGGCGACGAACTTCTCGAGCATCTGGGGCAGCACGTACGTGCTGACGGCCGGCGCGGCGGCGATCATGAGGTGGCCGGCGGAGGCGGTCATCACCTGCTGGAGCGCGTCCCGGCCGTCGACCAGCGCCCGCAGCGCGCGCTCTGCGAACGGGATCCACGCGCGGCCGGCGTCGGTCAGGCGCATGCCGTGAGGCGTGCGCAGGAACAGCGGCGTGCCGAGCTCGCGCTCCAGGCCGTGGAGGCGCGCGGTCAGCGTCGGCTGGGTGATGAAAAGCGCCTCGGCGGCGCGGCTGACGCTGCCCCGACGGGCGACCTCGAGGAAGCCCTCGACCTGCACGAGCTGGATGCCGCTCGGCTTCCCGTTACGTGATTCTTCTATGGCCATGGCCGGACGCTACAAATTCTATCTATAGCGAGCCCCTCCGGCGCCTTCGGCGCCACCTCCCCATAAATGGGGAGGAGTCTTACTTAGGGACTAGTCTCGGCCCCTTTGCAGGATCACCCTTGCCGCGGCGATTGCCAGCGCCCACACCGGGCCCATGGTGATGAGGAAGGGCCGGATGGTGTCGCTGGCCGAGTGCGAGTTGCGGTCGAAGGCTTCGAAGACGAGGACGGTGCCGTAAAGGAGCACGACCAGGGCGACCCCGACGCCGGCGATCGATTTCCAGTTCATTGACAACGGAATGGTAGGTCTTCGGGTCGCGTTGTCCTAAACATGGCTGCTTTCTTCGGTTTCCACATGCCGACCTTCACTTTCCGCGGCGTCTCTGGCGACAGATTGTTCGACCGCGTCGTCGAGAATGCGAAGGCGGCGGAGGCGGCCGGGTTCGACCTGGTCACGGTGATGGACCACTTCTACCAGATACGCGGCATCGGTCCTGAGACCGAGCCGATGATGGAGGCGTACACCACGCTGAGCGCGCTCGCGACTCAGACGTCGCGGGTCAAGCTGGGCACTCTCGTGACCGGGGTCA
Source organism: Chloroflexota bacterium (assembly GCA_005881335.1). Classification (GTDB taxonomy): domain Bacteria; phylum Chloroflexota; class Dormibacteria; order Dormibacterales; family Dormibacteraceae; genus 40CM-4-65-16. Next base: position 13,418 of record VBFV01000116.1, on the reverse strand, counting down.
CATACCGCAATCCGGCGCTGCTGGCGAAGATGGTGACGACCCTTGATGTGATTTCGCGCGGTCGCGCCATCCTCGGCATCGGCGCCGCGTGGAACGAGGACGAGCACAACGGCTACGGGATTGAGTTTCCGCCGATCGCGCAGCGCATGGACAGGCTCGACGAAGCGCTGACCATCGCCAGGCTCATGTTCACCGAGGAGAGGCCGTCCTTCGAAGGCAAGTACTACCGGATCGATCGCGCGCTCAACGTGCCGCGTCCGGTCCAGCCCGGTGGCCCGAAGATCCTGGTCGGGGGTGGCGGCGAGAGGCGGACACTCCGGCTTCTCGCGCAGCACGGCGATATCGGACACTGGTTCGGCGGCAACCTCGAGGACCTGAAGCGAAAGAAGCAGATTTTCGAGCAGCACTGCGAAGCGGTCAATCGGAATCCTGCCGACGTCTTGCTGACGGTGGGCCTCAGCCTCGTGCTCGCGGAAAACGAAAGGGACGCCCAGAAGCTGCTTGACGGTCTCACTCCGGAACGACGCGCCATGGCGGTGACGACGACCGTCGCCCAGGCCGCGGAGATCATCGGCCAGTACATGGACGCTGGATTTGGGGGCTTCACGTTCAACAACAACGTCCTGCAGACAAGCGAGTCGATCGCGCTTGCGGGCGAGCTGATCAAAGTCGTGCGCGGCAGCGCGGTCGCGGCTTAAGGCTTGTAGGAGAGCTCGCCGGCTCGCACTGCGACGCGGAGGTGATTTTCAGGCGGCGCCAGTGGACACGCCCAGCGCGGGCTGTAGGCGCATGACGCGTTGTATGCGAAATTGAAATCGATGACGACATCACGCGAGCCGGTCTTGATCTCGAGCACCAGCGCGTCGGTGTCCTTGGCGGTGTCGAACAGATAGCGGCCGGCGCCGTATGTCTCGTGTCGCGATGTGAGGTCGCGAAACGGGACGAAGAGGCCGCCGGCGTACTGGATCAGGCTAAGCACGGTCAGGGAGCAGTCCTCACCGGCCAGCCTGAAGAGCAGGCGGCCGACCCGCCGATATCTGATCGCGCCGTCGTCGCCGCCGGTGTCGATGGCAAGCTCGCTTCCATCGCCAGGCTCGACGCGCGCCGTCACGCGATACGCGGGGTCGGCATCGAAGTAACGCAGTCCTGTGAAAGTCGAGCGCTCCGCGGGCTCGATCGGGGACTGAGGATGCGTCCGGAACAGCTCGTCGCGAGCATCGCGGAATCGCGCCATGGCATCGGGGCCTGAGATGCGATAGAGGTCGCCTACCCGACGGCGCCAGTCGACGAGGTCGAGGTACGGCTGGGGGTCAGCGCCCGTCAACGGTTTGTTCAGTCGGGGTCAGGTGGTAGTTCGCCTGCGGCGGCAGGTTGGCGAGGGCCTGGTGCACGTCGTCCTCGGTCGCATCGGTGACGACCAGCGTGTAGCGCCGAGAGTGCGGCCCGACCATCTCGGCAGCAGGTGCCGCGTCTTCGTGCGTTATCGCGGGTACGACCGGAGCCACATGCGGGGGCTGGACGGCGGCTTTGGGCGGTCGCGCCGCGCCGTCGGCGCGCAGCACGCGCCAGTGATACACGCCGATCCCGGCGGCGACAACGACCACGGCCAGGTAGCGGCCGAAGTCCAGGTTGGTGGTGTCGGCCAGGTTCGGGTGCGCGCTGAACAGCTGCCGCAGCAGTGCGTTCAGCAGGCCGACCCCGCCTCCGAGCACCGCCAGGATGCTGCCGAGCAGAGCGGCCCAGACGTACAGCTTGCGGCTGAGCGACTGCCGGTCGGCGGCCCACGGAGCGTGCCGCCAGTGCGCTACCCAAACCGCCGCGCCGACGACGAGGAGGGTGGCGGAGAGGCTGACCGGGTCCTTCCAATCGGGCGCTTTGATCCCGATGATGGGGGCCTCCAGCTGTTCGGAGAGCGTCGCCAGCAACGCGGCGGCTCCATAGCCCACGGCCCCGAGCGAAATCAGCGCCGCCAGGTTGGTGTAGAGGCGGCGCACGCCCGCCTGCCGGTCGGCCTCTTGCGTCCCGGCGTCGCGCGCCAAGCGTCGCCGGACCAGGAACCACGCCACTCCGTAGACAACCAGGAATGAGCCGGGTGTCGCGACCGCGGCCAGCAGATTCGTGCCTGCGCCACCGGGGTCGCTGACACCCATTGCTCGCGCGAGCGCGTAGTACAGGATCTGCGTTGCGCCGAACAGCGCGGTCGCGATGCTGATCGCGACGGCGATGAATCCCTCGAGCGCGCGCAGCGTCGAGTGGCGGTCGTCGGCCTGGTGACTCACCGCGATCGCGCGGGCGTGGAAGCCCCACAACAAAGCGCCGGCCAATGTCGAACCGGCAGGAAACGAGAGATACAGGTACGCGGTCGGCGAGCTCAGGACGAGCCTCGTCCAGCCGATCTGGAGCAGGAATGCCGCGCCGGACAGCATCGTCAAGAGGCCCACGAGGAGCGCGATGTACATGTACCAGCGCCGCAGCGTCGCCGACGCGCCTTCCTCGCCGACCGCGGCGCGGTCCTTCGACGCGATCGTGAAATGGAGCGCGAAGAATGCGACCAGCACAAAGGTGACCCACGCCAGCTGCGACGTTCCCAATGCGCTGAACGTCTGCTGGTCCAGGACTGGCTGCAGCAGCTGACCCAGCAAGAAGGCCAGCGTCTGCGTGGCAATAAGCGAAGTCACGAGGCATGCCCAGTAGAGGTACAGGCGACGAATCGCCGACGCGCGTTCGAAGGGATCGCGCATCGCGAAGCGTCGCGCAAACCAGAAATGCACGCCCCATACCGGAAGCGCGACGACCGTCATCGCTGTGAAGACAGCGAGCTGGCCGCGGTTGGTGTCGGCAGCAGGGTCGTTGAAGACGAAAAGCAGGATGGTGGCGCCAAGTGCGGCCAGGCCGCCTGCCAGGAGTGCGAGCGCCGCGGCGCTTACCAGGTACAGGTAGAGGCGCCTCAGAATCACGGGCGAAACCGTACTACGATGCGCAGGTGATCTCTCAAGAACTGCTCGAAATCCTGGCGTGCCCGAAATGCCACACGAAGGTGGAGCTCAAGGACCCCGACAGGCTGCGATGTCCGAACTGCAAGGTGCTCTATCCGATCGTGGACGGGATCCCCGTGATGCTGATCGAGGAAGGAAAGCCCGAGTCAGAAACGCGTTAGGCGGCGCACTCGTAGTGGCTCGTGTCTTTGGGTGAGGGGTTGGCCTGGGCGTCCCGAATATCGGGCGTTATCTCGTCGTCGGTGAGCGCGTAAGCCTGGTTCGGATCGCTGGCCGAGGTGGCGAAGACCATGCCGAGCACCCGCCCCTGCATGTCGATCAGCGGGCCACCCGAGTTGCCGGGATGGACGTTGGCCTGGAGGACGAAGATCTGGCGGGTCACGAGATTCTGGTTGTAGATGTCGCGGCCCTGCGCCTGGACCGCGCCGTCCACCACTGCGGGCACCACTTTCTCGCCCAGCCCGCCCGGATAACCGATGACCGCCCCCTCAGTCCCGCGCTGCGCGGGGCCGAACGTGAGCCCCGCTCCGGTGAAACCGGGCACGAAGAGCACTGCCACGTCGCGCTCGGGGTCGAAGAACACGACGGTCGCGCGCATCGTCGAGCCATCCGGTTTCTGGATCGTGTGCGACGTCGTCCCCGAGACCACGTGCGCGTTGGTCACGACGTAGCCGTTGCCGACGGGAAATCCGCTGCCCGTGACGATGCCGCCGCAACCCAGGCTCGACACCTTGACCACCGACTGGGCCGCGTGGTTGACCCCTGGCGTATCGACGGAGGTCGGGATCGGGAGCGCGCCCGGCAGCGTCGGCTCGAGGCCGGCGAATACGGGCGGAAACTGCACGCCCGACAAGACCTGCTGCACGCTCGCGAGAAACGGCGGCGGGCGGGGCGCGAGAGTGTCCAGCCCACGCAGCAGCGCGGAGCGCTGGATCTGCTGCGCGATCTCCGGGCTTGGCCCGCGCGAGAAGCTGAGCCCAAGGAACCAGCACATCACGAGCACCGCAAATGCCGAGAGCGCGGCGCCCGCGACGGAATCGGTCGAGGTGTGGATGCCGGTGCGCAGGATCTGGCGGCGGATCGGCTCGCCGACTGCGAAGCCGATGCTCGAGCCGAGGCTGCCGCCGATCACCAAGACGAGGACGGCGCCGAGCGGGCGGGCGGTCGCATTGTTGATCTGCAAGTAGTCGAGCACGTAACGGGCGGATGCCGCGCCGAGCATCACGCCGACCAGCAGACCCAGGTATTGCGCGAACGACAGCCAGAATCCGCGCCGGTATCCGTTCGCGAGTCCGACGATGGTGGCGATGACGATGAGGACATCGATGAAGTTGATCAACGGGGTCTACCTAGTAACACCCTAGCCGCCCCCAGCGCCCGGACGTCGTGGCTTGGCGATAATTGACGCGTGGCCTACCTCGCCGGTGAATGGGTGCCCGCCTGGCTGTGGATGAGCATGGCGTTCCTGGTCGCCACCTTGGGCGTGGTCGGCCTTGGCTGGTGGGTGCTGCGCGGAGACGCTCGGAACCGCGCCGTGGAAGAGTCGCTCGAGACCGAAGCCGCCGAACACCACTAGTTCAGACGGAACTAGGTCGGTGTCAGTACCGGCTCCGCTTCGATCAGCTCGCCTGACTCACGCAGATCCCGCACGGGCATGAAGCTGCGGACCGGCGGAACACGCTCGAAGTTGTAAGGCGGCGGGGGAGAGGTCGTCGCCCATTCCAGGGTGTTGCCACGCCACGGGTCGTTGCCCGCGATCTCGCCGTGGCCCCAGCTATGGACGACGTTGATCAGGAGCACCAGGATCGAGAACGCGATCAGGAACGACGAGATGGTGATGATCACGTTCGTCGTCGCCCACGCCGGGTTGGCGTATGTCCAGATGCGGCGTGGCATGCCCTCAAGTCCGAGCGTGTGCATGATCAGGAAGGTGCCGTTGAAGCCAACGAACACAGTCCAGAAGTTCCACTCCCCGAGGGTGCGGTTGAGCAGGCGACCGGTGATCTTGGGGAACCAGTAGTAGATTCCGGCGAGGATCGCGAACACGCTGCCGCCGAACAACACGTAGTGCAGGTGGGCGACCACGAAGTAAGACTGGTGGAGCTGGGTGTCGACCGGCACCGACGCGAGGTAGATACCGGTGATGCCGCCGATTAGGAACGTCGCGAGGAAGCCGAAGACGAACTTCATCGGCACCGTGAACTCGACCGAGCCCCACCACGCGGTGGCGATCCAGTTGAAGAACTTGATCCCGGTCGGCACCGCGATCAGCATGGTCATCAACATGAAAAAGCCCTCGACGTAGGTGTTCATGCCAACCGTGAACATGTGGTGCGCCCACACCGTCATCGACAGGAAGACGATGCCGAACAGTGCCGCCACCATCGACATGTAGCCGAAGATCGGCTTGCGCGCAAAGACCGGGACGATCTCGGAGATCAACCCGAACGCGGGCAGGATCATCACGTACACTTCGGGATGGCCGAAGAACCAGAACAGGTGCTGGTACAGCACCGGGCGGCCCTGCGTCGTGAAGAACTGCGTGCCGAGCTGGCGGTCGAACTCGAGGAGGATCATCGCCGCGGCGAGGGGGGCACCGACGATCAGGAGCAGGATCGAGGTCGAGATCTGTGCCCACACGAAGAGCGGCAGGCGCGAGAACCGCATTCCCGGCGCACGCAGGGCGACGATCGTCGTCAGGAAGTTGGTCGAGGCCATGATTCCGCTGATCGCCCACACGATGATGCTCAGCGCCCAGAAGTCGACGCCGAAGGTCTGGTGGTTGAAGGCTTTCTCAGTGAGTGGCGTGTAGCCAGTCCAGCCCGCGTTGAGTGAGCCGCCTGTGAAAAAGCCGCAGTAGTACAGGATGATCGCGACCGGGATCAACCAGAAACCCAGTAGGTTCACCCGGGGGAACGCCATGTCCCGCGCGCCGATCATGAGGGGCACCATGTAGTTCGCGATCCCGGTGACGAAGATCGTGACGAAGAAGAAGATCATCGTCACGCCGTGTGCCGAGATGAGCTGGTTGTAAGTCTCGGCGTCGACCAGCTTCAGGTTCGGCTGTGAGAGCTGCAGTCGGATGATCAGCGCGAAGATGCCACCGATCACAAAGCTGATGATCGAGGTGACCATGTACATGATCCCGATCAGCTTGTGATCGGTCGTCGTCAGCCAGATGCTGATCGGCTTGAAAAATGTGTCGTCGTACTGCTTGGGCCGCGGGAGGACTGTGGTGGCCATCCGATTCCTATCCTACTAACTGGGGGACGGGGAGGGCGAAGCGGTTGTGGCTTTCTGCTTCGCCATCCACGCTTCGAAATCGGACTTGTCCATCGCTTGCACGATGATCTGCATCTGAGCGTGGCCGGAGCCGCACAGCTCCGCGCATTCTCCTCGCCACTTGCCGGGCTTGTCGATCTTGAGCCAGGAGAAGTTGTCGTACCCGGGAACGGCATCCGTCTTGCCTGAGATTGCGGGCACCCACCACGAATGGATCACGTCGTTAGCGTCGAACTGCAACTTCACCAACGTGTTCGTCGGCACGACGAACGGCGTCACCTCGGCGGCGAGGCTGCCCTCCTGATGCACCACCACGCCGTTTAGGTAGTCGTAGTCCCAGCCGAACTGATGGCCGCTGACCTTGACCGTCATCTCCTGGTTGCTGATCGGCTGGAAGTCCTTCTGCAACTCGACGAAGCTGTAGGCCGCGATCGCCAGCACGATGATGAGGGGAGCGATCGTCCAGCCGATCTCGAGCCCCGTATGACCGTGGACTTGAGGTGGCATGTAGCCGGCGGGTTGGCGGGAGCGACGGTAGCGAAGAACTACCCATAGGAGTGCAGCCTCGACCCCGATGAACACGATGATCGCGACCACCGAGATGCCGACGTAGGTGTTGTAGATGCCCTTTCCATTGGGAGAGACAGGGTCGGGGAAGATCGGGCTCAGGCCGCCGACATCGCAGGAGCTGAGGACGAAAGCGAGGGCGGCCAGGCCGATGGTCGTGAGGAGCGCGCGAGCGCTTCGTGCCACGAGACGAAAGTATATCGGCGGTCGGTGTGGCGACCGGGCGTGCCGGATCGGCTGACCGGATAGAATCCAAAAGCGATTGTGGCCGTAGCCCAAAAGCCTCGCTACGTCGATCTCGCCAACCCCAGCCTGTCCGTCGAGTGTCCCAACTGCGGCCTCCGGACGGCGCGTTTCGTCGACCACTGCCGCAATTGCGGCTACAAGCTCTGGCCCTCGAGCGAGATGGCGTCCGCCGCGTTCAAGGCATGGCGCGACGCCGATCCGAGCCGCGCCGCCGCATCACGCTTCGACCTCGATCTGCCGCCGCCGCCGATCGATGACACGGTGGACTTCGCGGAGCGTGCGCACACCCTCGGCATTCACCTTTTCCCTAACAGCAACTACCCGTTCATCATCTGCGTCGGCATGTTCTTCCTTGGCCTGGCCGCGATTCCGTTCTCGGCGCCCGCGCGCATCACGATGGCGGTGATCGGTGGTCTGATTTTTCTGTACGGCGTCGTGGGTTGGGTCCTGGTCGAGGACGTCCGGATGTATCCGTCGGATAGTCCGCCGACCCAGGGTGAGGTGCATCACTGATGGCAGTCGCATCGCTGCCGCGAGAGCCGGCGCCCGAGTACCCCGCGATCAAGCCCGGGATGATGGGCATGTACATCTTCCTGGCCTCCGAGGTGATGTTCTTCGGAAGCATGTTCGCGATGTACTTCTATCTGGTCGGGTCGCACAACACCTGGCCGCCGCCCGCGCCTAGCAGCAACCCCGAGTACTACGTCAGCTGGTGGCCGATCCCCTTCGTCAACACGATCGTCCTGCTGTCCAGCGGTGTGACCTGCCACTTCGCGCTCGAAGCGCTGTCCCGCGACAACCGGGCTCGCTTTTTCGCGCTACAGATCGCGACCATCGTCCTCGGACTCGGATTCGAATTCGGCCAACTGTACGAATTCATCAACGCGTTTGGTCGCGGACTGAACCTGACCGCCAATACTTTCGCCAGCGCGTTCTTCACGATGACGGGGTTCCACGGCGCTCACGTGCTCGGTGGGCTGATCCTGCTCACGCTGATTCTCTATCGCGCGGCCCGCGGCCAGTTCTCGTCGCGCAATCACGTCGGCCCAGCGGCAGTGACCCTGTACTGGCACTTCGTCGACGTGGTGTGGATTTTCCTGTTTGGAATCCTCTATCTGGGGGTGACGGCGTTCAAATGAAAGCAGCAGCGTTCGCGCTCGTTGTCGCGTTGCTTTGCGCCTGCGGCGGGAGCAGCGGAGGGAATCAGCCCGCCGGTTCGACCCAGGTGACGATGACCGAATTCAAGTTCGCTCCGTCGACGCTCACCGTTCCCCACGGCAAGGTCATTTTCTGGCTGGTCAACTCCGGCAGCGTCGCGCACGACCTGGCGATTCAGGACAGCTCCAACAACCGGCTCGCTACCAGTGATCTCGTTTCGGCCGGCGACTCGAAGGAGTTCGACGTCAACGACATCCCGGCCGGCACCTACAAGATCTTCTGCACCCAACAGGGCCACGAAGCGTCGGGCATGAAGGGCACGCTGACCGTTACCTAAGGGCTCTTGCTCGGGGTTGGCGACGGGCTGGGCGATGGTGACGGAGACGGCGAGGGAGACGGCGACGGGCTGGGCCCCGGCGCCAGGCTGACCAGCTCGATCTCGAAGATGAGGGTCGCGTTGGGCGGGATGATGACCCGACCGGTCTGTTGGTCCGTCTGGCCTTGCGAGCCATAGCCGAGCGCCGCCGGGATGCTCAGGCATCGCTTGCCGCCGATCTTCATGCCGGGCACGCCTTCATCCCAACCACCGATGACCTGCGACTCGCCGATCTGAAACGTGAACGTGGTACGGCCAGGCTGGCGGCTCGAGTCGAAGGAGTGGCCATCCGTCAGCCACCCGGTGTACTGGACGGTCGCGTTCTGCCCACGCTTGGCGACTTCCCCCGTGCCGACCTTCAAGTCCGCGACCTTGAGGCCATCCGGATAGGTGACCCCGGACGCTTGCCTGCACGTGTTGAAGTCATCCGCCCCAGGCGACACGCTCGGTGTGGCCGATGGTCCAGGACTTTCGTTCGCGATCGGAGGCGTGCCGGCATACGGGTCGGAATAGCCGCACGCGGTCGCGGCGAAGGCGACCAGGCCGGCCAACGCCAGAAGGGTTCTCTTCAAGAGGCGTTGACGTCGAGCGATCGAATCGTGTCGCCGACCTGGATCTTGTCGACCACGTCCATCCCGGACGTGATCTCGCCGAAGTGGTTGTACACGCCGTTGCTCGCCAGGAACGGCGCATCGCCCAGCGTGATGAAGAACTGCGAGCCGCTCACGCCCGCCGCGCTCGAGGCCATGCCCGCAGTCCCGCGCGACCAGTTCGATGGGTTGGACTCGTTGGGCAGCTTGTAGGCGGGCCCACCGGTTCCGTTGCCGAGTGGATCGCCGCCCTGGACCACGAATCCGGCGACGACTCGGTGAAAGGTCAGGCCGTCGTAGAAGTGGTTCTGGGCAAGATAGACGAAGTTGTTGACCGTCTGAGGCGCAACCTTCGGCTCGACCAGTCCGATCACGAAGTCACCTCGCGAGGTGTGCACGGTGATCGCGTACTTCTTGGTTGAGTCGATCACGGTTGGCGGTGGCGTGGTTCGCTGTTCCATTTGGCGGTGACGCTCCACATTAGAGGATCGCGCGTGCGGGACGCCTCGCGTCTGAACTGGCTGCCAAGTCAAATCGCCGCCATCCCTAGCCCCCACCCTCCCTAGGGGCTTCCTTGTGTGTAGGGGGCGGTTGGAGAGTACGAACCGCGTTGAAGGCCTGCAATCCAGCCTGTTAAGCCGACCTACTCGCGCTGGAAGCCCTCGGGGGTACGGAGGCCGAAGCCCAGGCTCCGGTCGAAGGAGATGTGCGCGCACCACGCGAGCCCGGCCGCCACCCACGGGTCAAAGTGCAGTACGAACGCCACCACGACCAGCACCGCCGGCGCCCAGTACCGATGTACGGCGTTGTAAGCCGGCACCGCCCGCGGATCCAGCTGACCCCGCTGCAACCCCGCACGAAATCCGAAAAGCAGGGTCACATCGGGTGCGATCGCGAACACCACCAGCGGCCACCACGCCGCGTGCTGCGCGACCACCACCCAGATTCCAAACCCGAAGCAAACGAAACCAATCACCGCGTAGGCAAGCCGCCGCTGCTTCATCGCGCCGGCTCGCGCGCACCGCGTGCGATGAGCACGGCGAGCAGCACCCCCAGCCCGGCGACCACGAACAGCGACGCCTGCACGCCCGAAGCCGCCGCCACCGTACCCCCAATGATCGGGCCGAAAGCGAATCCCAGAGCGACCGAGCTCGCGTTCAATCCAAACACTGTGCTCTGGGCCTCGGGTGGAGTCTCCAGCCCGATCATGCTGGCGGTGGCGGGGAGGACAACCCCACTGAAAAGCCCGTTCAGCGCCATCGCGATCACGACCATGGCCGCCCACGGAGCGATGCCGAGCGCGGCCACTGCGACAGCCACCAGGCCGGCGGCGACCGCCGCGGTCCGCACGTAGCCGAGCCGCGCAGTCACTCGCGTGTAGCCGATCGCCGCGGCGCTGCTCGCCAGTCCGGACAACCCAAAACCAAAACCACTGACGGCGGAGACACCAGTCGAGAGAAGCTCCAGCAATCGTAGGACGACGAGCTGTTGCGTCGCCGCGTTGACCGTGCTGATCAAACCCTGCGATCCGATCAGCACGGCGAGTGCGCGGTCGAGACCAGGTTTCTGGCTGATCACAGCCAAGGTGCTCAAGCGAGGGCCGGACATCCGGACCAGCGGACTCTCGCGCACGATCAGGACCACCGGAATGATCGCGAGAAACAGCGCCACACCGCCGCCGAGAAACACGAGCCGCAGCCCGAACAGATCGCCGGCGAGGCCGCCCACGACCGGCCCAATCGCTCCCCCCAGCGCAATTGCCGATGTCACCACACCCAACGCCCACCCGACGCGCAAACGCGGCGTCTCGGCCGCGACCAGCGCCGTCGCGGCGGCCACGGTGCCGCTGGTCGCGCCTTGCAGAAACCTCAAAACGATGAGCTCGGTCGGGTTTTGCACGAAGAAGATCAACCCAACAAAAAGTGCGCCGCCGACCATCGACCGCAGCAGCATCGGCTTGCGGCCGAACCGGTCACCCAGGATGCCCCAGATCGGGCTCGCGACGGCCAGCGCGAAGCCCGACGCGCTGGCCGAGGCGGCCGTCCACAGGTCGAGATCGCGACCAGCGTGGACGCCGAGGTCCTTGGACAGAAAGATGGAAAGGAACGGGAACGCAAAGCTGAAGCCGAAAATCGCGGTGAACTCGGCGAACCACAGCGCGGTCAGGTTGCGCCGCCAGTTCACACCCCCTGCGTTGATCGGCGGAATGGTCGCGCGAGGGTCGGTCGACAGGGGTCAGGTGCCCAAGATTTCGACGATTCGGTCGGACGTGATCGGAAGCCGATCGACGACGGCGTCAGCCCGCCGCTTACGCAGCGCGTCCTCGACCGCGTTCGCGATCGCCGCGGGCACCGGGATGGTCCCGCTTTCGCCTGCGCCCTTGAACCCTTCCGGGTTCGCGTCTGTCGGCGTCACGATGTGCACCAAAACAGGCGCAGGAGCAACCTCGCCCGTGCTGACGATCGTGTAGTCGAGAAAGCTGGCCGCGCGGAAAGTGCCGTCGGCGTCATACGTCGCGGCCTCGTACAGCGCGTAGCCAAGACCGTGCGCGTAGCCCCCGTGCATCTGGCCCTCGACGATGAGCTCGTTGATCGCCTGCCCCGTGTCGTGGGCGATGACGTAGCGAAGGACCTCGACCTGGCCAGTCTCGGGGTCGACCGCGACTACGCAGGCGTGGCACCCGCTCGAGAAGGCAAGCGGACGGTGGGGGTCGAAGCTTTCCAGGACCTCGAGGCCCTCCTCCGGGACCACCTCAGAAACGCGCACGCTCCTGGAAGGCGCGCCGCGCACCGCGATGACGCCGTCCTCGAGCACGAGGTCGGCCGCATCCGCCTCGAGCACGTCACCGGCCCGTTCGAACAGCTTCTTGCGCAGCGCTACGGAAGCTTTCGCGGTCGCGTTGCCGACCTGGACCGCGCTCCGGCTGCCGGCCGTCAGCAGGGCAGGAGGCACGTGTCCGGTGTCGCCGGCGGTGACATGGATCTTCTCGAACGGCCAACCCAGCCGGTCCGCGGCCACCTGCGCCGCCATCGTTTGGTGGCCCTGCCCCTGCGGCGTCGAACCCACATAGAGGAAGGCGGAGCCGTCCTTTTGAATCCTGATTCGAGCCGGCTCGCCGCCCCCGAACCCAGTGGATTCGACGCAACATGCAATCCCCATCCCGACGAGTCGCCCATCGCCCAAGCGAGGAACCTCGCCCAACTTTTCGAGGGTGAGCGAGAGCAAGCGAGGATAGTCGCCGCTGTCGTAGACGAGGCCGCGGCGGCCGCCGGGGTAACCGGTCGTGAACGGGATCTGCTCCGGCTGGATCAGATTGAGCCGTCGCACCTCAGCCGGCGACATCGAAAGAGCGACAGCCAGGCGGTCGATCACCCGTTCCATCCCGTAGTTGCCCAGCGGGCGTCCCCCGCCGCGGATGAAGCCGGTCGGAACGGTGTTCGTGTAAACGAGCTGCGCCTGGACCTCCATAGCGGGCAGCACGTACGCGGACAGCATGTGCGAGACGATGAGGTCCGGCTGGCCGGCGCCCGAACCCGCGTATGCGCCGAGGTCGTGAATCAGCCGTCCACGCAAGCCGCGCAGCTTGCCGCCGCGATCAGAGGCGACCTCGAGGTCGATGACCGAACCGTGACCTTGCGCCGTGGTCGCGCCGTCCTCGCTGCGCGTGGCCACCCAACTGGCCGGCCGCTTGAGCCGCCACGCGACGAGCGCGGTCAGGACCTCTTCGGCGAACACCATGCCCTTGGCCCCGAATCCGCCGCCGACGTCCTCCGCGAGCACGCGAACTTTTTCTTCGTCGAGCCCCAACGCCGAAGCGATGGCTTCACGAACGCCGAAAACGTTCTGGGTCGACGTCCACACCCTCAAGCCGCCGGTCTCGGAGTCGGGCGTGGCCGTGACCGCACGTGGTTCCATCGCCGCACCGGCGACGCGCGCCGTGGTCAGGCGAATCTTCGCCGTCACGGCATCAGGCCCAAAGGCGGACTTGACGTCGCCGAACGTCACCGTCTTCGAGCGGGCGATGTTGTCCTTCATGTCCGCGTGCACCTGAGGCGCGCCGGATGCCGTCGCAGAGCTCACGTCGCCGACCGCCGGCAGGGGATCCATCTCGGCGACCACCGACTCGGCCGCATCCAGGGCTTGATAAGCGCTTTCAGCGGCCACCAGCGCGAAGGCCTCGCCGACGTAGTTGACCTCGTCGCG
>VBFV01000012.1 GCA_005881335.1 Chloroflexota bacterium | reverse complement strand
CCTTTCGCCGTACCGGCATGAGTTGGTCATGAAGTCGAGGTGGCTGCCGGCGGTCGAGCCGCAGCTGGAGGCCGACGCCATCCTGTACCCATACTGGCCGAGCCCGCCCTTCCGCCGCGCCGGCGCGCCGCCCGCCGCCGTCTTCGTCCACGACCTCACGTTTCGGATCCGGCCGCATGAGGTGCCGTGGCAGCAGCGCATGTATTTCCGCGCCGTCCTGCCTCCCGCGCTGCGCCACGCGGCCGCGGTCATGGTGCCCTCGGAATCGACGCGCCGCGACCTTCTCCAGTCGTATCGGATCCCGGGGCTGGAGCAAAAAGTCGAGGTGATTCCAGAAGGCCCTCCACCAGAGGTGCCTCCCGGGCCGCTGCCCGACGGCGTCGAGCCGGGATACATCCTCGCCGTCGGCACGATCGAGCCTCGCAAGAACTACCCGCGCTTGCTGGCGGCTTATCGGCAGCTCCGAGGCCGGCGGGGCGCGCTGCCGTTCATCATCAACGGCCGCCCCGGCGTGCCCCAGCTGGTCATCGCGGGTCGCGCGGGATGGGCGTACGGCGACACGCTGCAGCGCATCGCGGCCGAGCCCGGGGTCCGGTACCTCGGCCACGTGGACGAGCCGACGCTCGCGGCGCTGTACGCGTCGGCGTCGGTGCTCGCGTTTCCGAGCCTGTACGAGGGCTTCGGCCTTCCCCTCCTCGAAGCAATGGGGCATGGGCTGCCCGCGGTGGTGGGCGCCACGGGTGCATTGCCTGAGCTGGCAGTCGGATCGGCGATCTCTGTCAACGCGGAGGACACGGAGGCGATCGCGGGCGGCCTCGAGAGGCTGCTGGCCGATGAGGGGCTGCGCAAGAAGCTGGGCGAGGAAGGCAGGCGCCGGGCCAAGGGCTACAGCTGGGCAAACGCCGCGGAGCGCACGCTCGAGATGCTGCGCCGCATCGGCCATACAACAGAAAGGAAGGCAGCGTAGTGAGGGTTTCCGTCAGAGCCGTGCTCGGTCGTGGGGCGCACGACTACTCTCAGCTGACTCTCGACCCCAGGCGCTTCGACGTCGAGGCGGGCTCCGACTTTTCGGTCGGTGGCCACCAAGTCGTCCTGGCCGCCACCGATCAGCCCCTTGACTCGCGCCACGGGTCGCTTCTGCGCGACTTCGTGCGGCGGGGTGGCGGGCTCGTGTTGCTGCACGGCACGCTCGCCGCGTGGTCGTCGTCCGAAGCGATGCGCGATCTCGCGGGCTGGATTCCAAGTGGCCCGGGTCCGGTCACGGAGCTGATCGTCAGACCCGAAACGGGTCATCCGGTCACGCAGAACCTTGATGCGGAGTGGAGGGTGAGAGACGAGCTCTATCTCTCCGAAGGCCCGCCCCTCGATGCGAACATCCTGCTGCGCGCGAGCTGGCAGCTCACGGAGCAGGTGGTCGCATATGAGCGCGCCTGCGGAGACGGTCGCTTTGTCTACGTGGGGCTCGGCCATGAGCCGGCGACCTATCAGGACGCGACATTTCAGAAGCTCGTCGCGCGGCTGCTCCTTTTCGCAGCGGGCCGGACCGCAGCCGCGCCGATCGGGGTGGGGCTGATTGGCTATGGCGCGATCGGCCGCGAGCACGCGGCGTCGATCACGGCCGTCAGCGGGCTCCGGCTGACGTCCGTTTGCGACCTGTCGGCGGAGCGGCGCGAGGTGGCCGCGCGCGAGTGGTCGATCCGCGCGCACGCGCAGCAGGAAGAGATGCTCGACGACCCGGATGTAGGCCTGGTCGTGGTCGGCACCCCACCGAGCGCGCATTTGAATCCCGTGCTCGCAGCGCTGCACGCGGGCAAGCACGTGGTCTGCGAGAAACCGTTCGCCGTCAGCCTCGACGAGGCTGACCGCATGATCGACGCGGCGGCATCGCGCAATCTCGCGCTGACCGTTTACCAGAGCCGCCGTTGGGATCCGGACTACATCGCGATGCGCGAGGTTTTGCGATCCGGCCGCATCGGCGAACCCTTCTACATGGAGTCGTTCATCGGCGGGCACGATCATCCGTGCGACCTGTGGCACAGCCATGAGCCGATCTCGGGCGGAACGATCTATGACTGGGGGTCGCACTACTTCGACTGGATCCTGCAGCTCTTCCCCGACTCCGTGCGCACGATCGCGGCGCAGGCGCACAAGCGCGTGTGGCATGACGTAACGAACGCCGACCAGGTGCGCGTCGACATGACCTTCGCCGGCGGAGCGCAGGCTATGTTCCTGCAATCGGACCTCGCCGCCGCTCGCAAACCGAAGTGGTACCTGCTCGGCACGCAGGGCGCCGTGACCGGCGAGTGGGCCGATGAGCCGGTGCCCTCGGACTTCCCTTCGCGAGTGAAGGTGTTTCGGCCTGACCGAGAGGAATTGTTGATTCTTCCGCGGCGCGAGGAGAACGGCTTCTACCGGAACCTCGCCGACCACCTTGCGTGGGACGAACCAATCGCGGTCACTGCCGAGGAGGCGCGCCGGACGGTGGCGGTGATGGCGGCGGCCACGGAATCGATCGCACGCGGCGGCGCACAGTTGCAGGTCGACATATAGCCGAGCACCTCGGCCGGGGCGTGCTCGGGGCGGCGGACATTGCCCGCCGCGCGGTGCTCGCGGCGATTGCGGCTTCCGGCAACGGCCGGCTCGTGGCCATGGCGAGTCGCAGCCGGGAACGTGCGCGCGAGATGCTTGCGCCCTACCCCGACGCCCGCGTGATCGAGTCGTACGAGGCGCTGCTCGCCGACCCGGAGGTCGATGTCGTCTACAACCCGCTGCCCAACCACCTGCACAAGGAGTGGACGCTGCGCGCGTTCCAGGCGGGCAAGCACGTGTTGTGCGAAAAGCCGCTCGCGATGAACGCGACCGAGGCGGAGGAGATGGCGGCCGCCGCGAAGGCCTCGGGCAAGCACCTTATGGAGGCCTTCATGTACCGGTTTCATCCCGCGATGCGAGCCTTTGTCGAGCAGCTGCGCGATCCGGTCCACGTGGAGGCGAGCTTCGGATTCACGGTCAAAGACGCCGACGACATCAGGCTGCAGGCACCATTTGGCGGCGGCGCGCTGCTCGACGTCGGTTGCTACACGGTCAGCGTTTCGCGGTGGATCCTGGGCGAGCCTGTCGAGGTCCTCGCCCGAGCGCGGATCGAACGGGAGGTCGACATGACGATCACCGGACTGCTCACATTCAATGACAGCCGGACCGCGTCCATATGGGCCAGCCTTGAGGCGCCGGAAGGGGCGCAGAACCTGACGGTGGTGGCGGACGGCGGCATCCATCGGAGGGAGCGCCCCTTCAGCGCATACCGGGATCCGCACGACCCGTACCAGCTGATGGTCGAGTCATTTGGGGTCAGTGTTCTCGAGAACAAGCCCGTGGCGATCCCGCTCGAGGAATCGATCGCCAACATGCGGGTGCTTGACCGCATCGCCGACTCAGCTAGGTCTTGATCAGCTCCTGAAACCGCGGATCGTCACGGAGGGGTGCCAGGCCAGGATCCGAGGCGGCCGCATCCTTCATGTCGGGCCGCATCGGCAGTGATTCCGCGATGAGGTCGATGGCTTCGGGCAGCCTGCCCTGGGCAGACCTAGTGCAGGCCAGGTTGTAGAGGACCGCGCCCAGCACGATGGGCGGCGCGGCGACCGCGCGCATCTCCGCCGCGGCCTCCTCGAACAATCGATTCGCCGCCTCGACATCGCCGTTCTCGAGAAGGTATGCCTGCAGGTGCATGCGCGGGTGTGTGTAGCTGTTGCGAAGGACCGCCTCGGTTGTCGTTCTGGCGAGATACCACTGAAATGGAGCGTGGCCGACCTGTTGGTAGACGTCGAGGATCTCTCCGAAGAGATGGTCCGACCGCGAGCCGGCGTCGGTCAGGGGCGTGCCGATCCCGCGCGCCAACTCTGCTTCGTTGAACTCATCGATGTCTTCGGGTGGCGGCGAGTAGGGCCGACCTTGGCTAACTTCGACCAGGGCGTTGAGGAACCGCTCGCGCCACATGCCGAGGTGAAACATGAGGAGCGAAGCCGGCCAGCCTTTGGGCGCGGTCTCCGACCGGCGCGCCGTCTCGACGAACTCCTGCTCGATCCTGCGCTCGGTTTCGAGAGCGCCGCGGATCGCGTCGACGTCAGGCAGGGTTCATGTCCATG
>VBFV01000011.1 GCA_005881335.1 Chloroflexota bacterium | reverse complement strand
GACCGCGTCGAGCGGGTCAGCGCCGCGGGCGATGCCGGCCGTGATCGCGGCCGAAAAGACGCAGCCGCTGCCGTGCGTGTTCAGGGTGTCGATCCGCTCCGCGGCGAGCTCGACCAGCTGCGATCCGTCGCAAAACACGTCGATCACGTCTCGCTCCGCATGGCCGCCCTTGACGACCGCGGCCCTCGCGCCCATCGCGACGAGATCGCGCGCAGCACGCCGCCGCTCTTCGAGGCTTTGAACGGTGCGGCCGAGAAGGACCTCAGCCTCGGGGAGGTTGGGTGTGACGACCGCCGCGAGGGGCAGCAATCGCTCGATCAGCGCCGCGACCGCGTCATCCCGCAGCAGCTTGGCGCCACCCTTGGCCACCATCACGGGATCCACGATCAGGTTGCGGATCTGATAGTGCTCGACCGCATCCGCGACGGTGGCGATGATCGCGGCGCTGGACAGCATCCCGGTTTTCGCGGCGTGGACTCCGATGTCCTCGACCACCACCGCGATCTGCTCGCGGATCAACGACGTCGGCAGCTCGAGGATGTCGGTCACGCCGGTCGTGTTCTGGGCCGTGATCGCCGTGATCGCCGAGGTGCCGTGGACGCCGAGCGCGGCGAAGGTCTTGAGGTCTGCCTGGATGCCGGCGCCGCCGCCGGAATCCGAGCCCGCGATCGTCAGCGCGACGGGCAGCTTCATGTCGTGACGGCGCGCCGGCCGAGCCAGTACACGGCCGCGGCCACGCCCGCGCTGATGAGCCCCGAGAGGTCCGCGCCGTGGAGGTTCGCGATCAGCCCGTCATTGAAGAAGCTCGGTATCGGGGCCAGGTTGCCAAACAGGTTCACGTAGTTGACGAAGACAAGGCTCGATGCCGTCCCCGCGATCCACGCAAGGAGGGCAAGCGCGGGCCGTCCGTTGCCCTCGAACACGAAAAAGCTCAGCAGGACGACCGCCGCCCACGCGGGCGCCCAAAGGTAGGTGAGGATCAGGAAGTCTTCGTAGGCGACGTGGAAATCGCTGATCAGCACCGCGTACCCGGCGAGCGCGGTGCCGAGGATTCCGCAGCCGAGCGCGGTCTGCCAGCGCTTGAGGTTGATTCCCATCGCGAGCGTGACGAGTCCGGCGGTGTACACATCGAGGTAGTTGGCCCATATCTCACCCACGACGATGAAGACGAAGAACGGAATCGCGACCCAGGCGGGCGCGTGGGCGCTGATCACCGCCAGCACGCCCTGGTTCGACGCGAGCGGGGCGTCGATCGTCGGCAGCAGGAGTCCGAAAAGTCCCAGCAGGATCATCGGGATCGTGATGCCCACCACCGGCCAGAAGGTCACCGCTCGCGACGGGCTAGACGAGGGCAGGTATCGCGAGTAGTCGCTGGCGAACGGATACCACGACGCGACCAGCGCGAAGCAGGTCATGAGGCCGAGCACAAAGGCACCCAGGTAATCGGGGCCGGCCACCGTCGGCCCGTGCGTCCATTGGAAGCTGGGGGCGAGAAGCAGGAAGAGTGCCGCGGAAAGCGCGGCGAAGGTGATGGCACCGTACGTCTCGAGGACCTTGATCGTCTGGTGGCCGTACACGGCGACCGCCACGCTGACCGCCGCGATCACGAGCACCAATCCGAAAGTCATCCATCGGTTGACGCCGCCGAACAGCTGGGCTCCCGCCTGCGCCGCGATCACGCAGTCGACCGCGAACCACCCGACGGCGAGGAAAAGGGTCAACGCCGCGCCGAGGTACGACCCGCGAAGGCCGAAGATCCGCCGCGTGAAGACGATCTGCGGAAGGCCCGAACGCGGACCGGTGTTGCTGAGGAGGCCGAGGATCACGGCCGCCGCAACCGTGCCGATGGCCGTCGCTGCGAGACCGTCCCAGACGCCGAGCCCGTAGTAAGTGGTGAGCAGGCTCGCCGTGAAAAGGCTCGCGTAGTTGACGAACGCGCCGCCCCACAGAAACGCGAGCTCACGCGGCTGGCCGTGGCGCTGGTGCGTCGGGATCGCTTCGATCCCGTGCGTTTCAACCTTGCCGAAAGCGTCGGTCTCGGCCTGTCGAGCGGCAATGTCGCCCATCGCTCTCCCTCCGCTGGCATTACCCAGTTCAGGTTCATGCGGTCGGCGCACCGGCGCCCTCTCAGCCCGCTCGTTGGAGCGAGCTCCCGCTGACTCGATCTTAGTGCGAGTTGCTGAGGCCGCGCCTCTAGTTAAGACGCCAGGGTGCGGGGAGGAGGTGGGCCAGGATCCGATAGACCTCGGGGTTGAGAGCCAATCCGACATGACTGCCGTTGACTTCGATCGAGTTGATGTCGGGGCGCAAGCACGCCTTCCAGTTCACGACCCCGTCCGAGCGGGAGTAGATCGACGTCGTCGGGACGCGAGGTGCGGCGCGAAGATCGCGCAGGAAGCGCATCTCGACCGATGCCGGATGCCGGTAGCGCATCGCGTTGAAGAGGTGGGCGGCGTGGACCCCGGCCATGGTCAGCGGATGCACGTCGAACGGATCGTTGAGCGGAGAGCCGAGCGTGATCACCTGCTCGACGAGATCCGGCTTGCGATGCGACAGGACCTTAGCCAGCACACCGCCGCGGCTGTGCCCGACCAGAGAAACGCGAGCCGCCGTCTTGCGATGCATCTCGATCAGGGTGTCGAGGAGCGGCCGGAGCATGACCTCGGAGTACATGACGTTGAAGGACACGCCGGCCAGGCGCGGGCGGTAGCCGACTCGACTCAACCAATCGAACTGCGTGCGGAGGGTCCAGTCGCCGGCGAGAAATCCAGGGATCAGCAGCACCGGTTTGCGCAGGCCGGACGGCACGTCCTCCCCGCGATAGACAGGGTCGAGAATCAAGCGGAGGAATTCGAGATAGAAGCGTCCCTCCAGCCACATCGGAGGGATGGGGTCCCAACGGCCCATATGGCGGAGGTGGGGCAGGACTGACACGGAAGACTTAAGACGCCCCGGGCGCTTGCTATGAGGTGGTTCTGGGACGGTGGCCAATATGTGCTGCTTGTCGCGACTCCGTTATGAGACTGCAGCGGGCTGCGACGGGATTCTATATGGGTTCCAGCCTTCCAGCGCTCTCATAAATAGCTCTGGGGTCTCGAGCATCGGCACGTGGCCGACGCCTTCGATGATCTCGAGTCCGTTGACGTCTGCGACTGTATGCCGCAATGCGTCATGAATCCTACGCGAGGATTGCCGAGGCCAGGCGGGTCAGGATCTCGCCGACCGCGGCCGCCGGCCGGCGACCGTCCTTGTGCAGCCGGTCGAACACGGCGAACGACGTCAGCGCCCCGACCACGTCTTCGGCCTCTTTGATCGAGCACCCGGGACGAAGGGCGTCGGCTGCGGCGAGCGACTCGGCCAGCGTCCGGTTGGCCTCGGGATCGTCGATCTGGGCATGGAGCAGGTGGCGGTACAGGGCAGGGTTGCCGGCCCAGGTCGCGCACGCGCTCTGGATGTGGCGCCGAAGAGCCTCGCGGGGATCCGACTCCCCAAGGTCGGGGCGCTCGTGAGGAGGGGCCAGAGCCTGGAGCAGGCCCGCCCTGGAGCCGAAGCGGTTGTAGACCGTGATCCTCGAGACGCCGGCCCGGCGGGCGACCGCCCCGACGCTGGCCTGCGAGGCGGGGCCCTGGGCGACCAGCTCGCGTGCCGCGGCGAGGATCGAGCTGGTGGTCAGGTCGACCGACGTCTGGCGCCGGCCGAGCCGGTAAAGGCGGCGGCTCATCCGATCAATTTAACATACTGTCTGTCCAATGAATATGTCAAGGCTGCGAAGGCTGGCCAGGTCGAGCGACGGGTCGACAACCTACCATCCCACGCTGTGAGGTTGTGGGACCCGCTCGCGATTCGCGAGTTCTCCGCCCTGCTGCGCGACCCCGTGTTTCGGGGCCGCGGTGTCCCGCCCGGCGATGGCCGCCCAGTGCTCCTCGTTCCCGGCTTCCTGGCCGGCGACTGGACGCTTCGCATCATGGAGGGCTGGCTGCGGCGGATCGGCTACCGCACCTACCTCTCAGGGATCCTGCTCAACATTCAACATTCGGAGCGGCTGCTGTCCGGGCTTCGGCGCAAAGTCGCCGAGATCGAAAAGGAGAACGATGCGCGGGTGAGCATGATCGGCCACAGCCGCGGCGGGCTGCTGGCGAAGGTGCTTTCCCAGCGCAAGCCCCAGCTCGTCGAGCAGGTGATCACGCTTGGCGCCCCGCTTGC
>VBFV01000115.1:14885-19413 GCA_005881335.1 Chloroflexota bacterium | reverse complement strand
TCACGAGCAGGACCAGCTTGCCCAGCGGGTTGCCGATGAGGAAGACGACGCTTCCGGTCAGATCGACCGCATGGCCGTCCGGCTGCGAGAGCGCTATCCGAAGGGCCAGCAGCCCGATGACGAAGTAGAGGGCGCCTCGCACGATGTAGCCCAGTCGCTCGAGAAGCTCGAGCCCCGGGTTGGCGGCGGCGCGCTTGACCGAGTGCCTGTTCGCCTGGAAGGTCGCCATGTGCTCGTAGGGAGAACGGCTGAAGGTCCCCAGTCGGCCAACGCCTCGGATTGCGCACCGGTGACGCCACCGGAGCCGAATTCACATGCTCGCTGCACGCCGTGAGATACAAAGAGGCGAAATGGACCGCCGGAGGGCTCAGTACGCGCCAGTGCGCACGCCCAGCTCGCGCAACCAGCGCCGGTAGGCGATCGCGGTGCGGTCGCTGCGCAGGTGCAGCTCGGCCTGGAGGTCCAACGGCAGCAGCTCCGGCCGCTGCGACTCGAGGATCGGGCGGTCCTGGGCGAAGATGCGGTCCTGGAAGTCGACCATCTCCGACGTGGGCTCGTAGTCCATCGCCATCCACATCCAAGCGCTGCTGTCGACCGGGTCGTGTGGAGTCACCGAAAGCAGCATCCCGAAAGAGTGCTCGCCGTGCTTGATGAACGACGCCGAGAGCGGGCGGTGGACGCGGTATGTATAGGTGACCGTTGCTCCTTGTCCCGTGGCATATGGGTCCGGCTGGTACACCTTGACTCCGGTGGCGAGCACGCCCTCAGGTCCGACGACCGCCTCGTAGTCGGCGATCTCCGGTCGCGCCCGGTCGCCCAGGATTCCCTCGTGCACGAACGGGAAGTGGCCGACGTCGAGAAAATTCTCGACCACGCGCGGCCCGCTCGCGTGCACGCGATAGGGCCCGGCCATCAGCACCTGGTGCTTGCCGTCCTCGAACAGCTCAAACCGGGGAATCTCGCCGGTGCCGCTGCCCAGCGTTGCCCAGACGACTCCGTGCGCCGCCCTCGCGCGAAAGGTGGCCACCCTGGCTTTGGCCGGCGGCTTCTGCTCCGGGTGGGCGGGCATCAGCACGCAACAACCATCGGTCCCATAGGTCCATCCGTGATAGGGGCATTCGAGCCGCCCGCCATCGACGACCCGGCCCAGCGAGAGGCGCGTGCCGCGCTGCACGCACAGGTCGCGCCACGCGTAGAACTCGTCACCCGAGCGCCACACCACCAGGTCCTCGCCGAGCAGTCGTGCGGGGACCGGTCCACCGCCGGCGAGGTCTTCGACGCGGGCTACCGGATGCCAGTCGTCGACGAGGACCGGGTCGTCGATCACCGTCCGAGCTCCCGCACGGCGGGCGGGCTCGAGTATCGCGTGTACCGCGCGCGGTAGCCGCGGCGCCTGCCAAGGGCAGCCAAAAACGGAAACCCAAGGTCCTGCACGAGCATTGGGGGAGTGGTGATGCGGATGAAATCGCGTACCGCCATCAGCAACACGGCCGCCTGGAGCAGGCGCATGTCGCCCGACGGCAAAAGCTTCCCTTCGCGACTCAACCCGAAGTACGTCTCGAAAAAGAGCTCGGCCGACTCGAGCGCCGGGCGGTGCTCGTAGAGGATCCGCATCAGCCCTGGGCCTGCGTTCCACTGGCTGTGCGCTACACCGACGGGGCAGACGATCGTGTCGCCGGGACGGCCAATCCCAGTACGGCCGCCGATCTTGTAGCCGTACGTGCCTTCGAGTACGACGAATCGCTCCTCCTGACTGGGATGGCGATGGGACCGAACCACGTACGAGCCCGGCTGCGCCAGGAGCTCCGCCTGGAACAGCTCGCCGTTCGAGCTTTCGGCCGTGGAGTGGATGATTAGCCGCTCGCCGGTCTGCGGGCTTTCGATCTCAGTGCCGATTTTGATCAAGTCTCTGACCGGCGCAATGCGGAACGAATCATCGCTCTGCCAATGACGAAGGGATGATTGATCACGGTTGCAATCTTGCCTCCGCGTGAGTTGGGATCGCGCGCCACACCGA
Source organism: Chloroflexota bacterium (assembly GCA_005881335.1). GTDB lineage: Bacteria > Chloroflexota > Dormibacteria > Dormibacterales > Dormibacteraceae > 40CM-4-65-16. Next base: position 17,396 of record VBFV01000115.1, on the reverse strand, counting down.
GCTGTCGGAGCGGGGTACCGATATCGAAGTAAGTCCGTTCGCACACCATCCGATCCTCTTCAAACATGAAGACGATGATCAGGCGAAAATCGACCTTACGACCCGTCGGCGGCAGGCCGCGCCAGTTTCCTTTGTGCGTTCCGGTGAACCGCCCCTCCACGACCACAGCCTCGGATGCGTGATGGAACGATTCCGGGTGGAACTGGAAATCGGGGAAGCCTCGCTTGTTTTCCTGGAGCAGCGTGTTGACGCCTGAGTGCCCGTCCCAGACCTCTCCGGTGGCCATGATCTCGTAGCGCGCGCGCGCGAAAGCCGCGATGCAGCGATCGAAGTCGTGCGCGTTCTCGGCTTCCATGTGCTCGCGAACCGTAGCTTCCCGTCGTTGTCGGATCGTGTTGTCGATGCTCGCGACCCTCGCGGGCTAGGATCGGGCCCGGTCGAGCACCGCCACCAGGTTGCGCGCCGACACCAGGCCCACTGGCTTTCCATTCCCGTCCACAACGGGGAGGTGACGGACGCCGAGACGCATCATCTTCAACGCCACCACGCTGACGTCCTCGTCGGCGGTCACGGTGGCCGGGTCCGCGGTCATGATCACGTTGGCCGCCGTCTGGCTTGGATTCACCCCATCGGCGATCGCGCGCACGAGGTCTCGTTCGGTGATGATCCCCACCAGCGCGCCGTCCTCCATGACGGCCACCGAGTCGGCGTCGTTGCCCCGCATCTCGCGCGCCACTTCCGCCAGCCTGGTCTGAGGATCGACCGAGAGCAGGCGACCGGGCGGCAGATCCCTGACTTTCACCTTTTACTCCACCTCGTACGTGATCGGCACCATGCGCTGCGAGCTTTTCGGCGGCCGGCTGTAGCTGCGTTTCTGTCGGGGCGGCAGCTTGATCTCGTCGTGGGGCACTTCCTCGTAAGGGATGAGCGACAGAAAGTGGGTGATCAGGTTCAGGTGCGCGGCCCGCTTGTTGTCGGTCTCGACTACGTTCCACGGCGCTTCCTTGATGTCGCAGTACGAGAACATCTGGTCCTTCGCCTCGGAGTAGTCGACCCAGCGGGCTCGGGCCTGCAGGTCCATCGGGCTGAGCTTCCAGCGCTTGCTGGGGTCGTTGATGCGCCCGAGGAACCGCCGCTCCTGCTCGTCATCGCTGACCGACAGCCAGTACTTGATGAGAACGATGCCTGCCCGGACGAGCATTCGCTCGAACTGCGGGCACGTGCGCATGAACTCGTCGTATTCCTCGTCCGTGCAGAAGCCCATCACGCGCTCGACGCCGGCGCGGTTGTACCAGCTGCGGTCGAAAAGCACCATCTCGCCGGCGGACGGCAAGTGTGCGATGTAGCGCTGGAAGTACCACTGCGTCCTTTCTCTCTCTGTCGGAGCGGGGAGCGCCACGACGCGCACGTAACGGGGGTTGAGGAGCGCCGTCATGCGCTTGATGACGCCACCCTTGCCGGCGGTGTCGCGGCCCTCGAACAGGACAACCACCCTCAGGCCCCGATTCCTGACCCATTCCTCGAGCTGGACCAGCTCGACCTGCAACCTGCGCAGCTCTTGGTCGTAGTCCTTCCTGGACAGCACACCCTTCTTGGGCGTCCACTGGCCGTCCTTCTTCTTCCGCTTCTTGTCCTTCTTGCCGATGGCGGTGGCCATGTCCCTTTTCCCTTCCCCTACCTCAGGTCGAAATCGCGTCCAACTGTAGTGGCAAATCGCCCGATCCGGCGAACGAACTCACCAGGCGAGCGCCTCCGCCGGTGCATGCGCGAGGTCCGGGGCAATCCAGTCCGCATGAGCCAGCTGGGCCGCCTCAAAAGTGGTCGTGAGGGCCAGGCATCGGGCCCCCGCCGCTTTCGCGGCCGTCAGGCCGCTGACCGCATCCTCGACCACGAGGCAAGTCGCGGGCGGCAGCCCGATCCGCCGGCACGCTTCGAGAAAGATGTCGGGCGCGGGCTTCTTGTGGACGACGTGGTTGCCGTCCACGACGGCGGCGAACACGGCTTGCGGCAGCCCGATCTCTCCGAGGTTCGCCAGCACCTTGATGCGGTCCGCCCCCGACGCGACCGCCACCGCCAAGCCGCGGTCCCGGCATTCGTTGACGAACTCGACGGCTCCGGGAAGCGGCCGCAGCCGGCCTCGGATCAGTCGGAGGTAGATCTCGTAGAGGCGGGCCTTGTCCTGCACAAGGTCGAGCACGATGCCGCGGCTCTCGGCCACGCCGCCGATGTAGCGGTCTTCTCCCATCCCGACGAAAGGCTTGAATTCCTCAGCGCTCACCGCGTGGCCTCTCTCGGCGAAGAGCTCTACGGCCGCCTCCGCCAGAGGTGGTTCGGAGTCCACCAGGACTCCGTCCAGGTCGAAAATCACTCCACGAAGATGGCTGGATCTCAAGCAGGAAGCTTCGACGCCCGGGCCATCGTCTTCGACCTTGACGGCGTGCTCGTCGACACCATGCCCGCGATTCGCGCCGCGTGGGCGGAATGGGCGACGAGGCGCGGAGTCTCGGCGGA
>VBFV01000115.1:0-14847 GCA_005881335.1 Chloroflexota bacterium | reverse complement strand
ACATCGCGATGGCCGGTCTGCTCGTGCCGGAGGTGCTCGTCAGCGCCGAAGATACCCCGCACGGGAAACCGGATCCGTCCGGCTACCGGCTCGCGGCCGAACGCTTGCGGGTGTCGGCGGCTGACTGCCTCGCAGTCGAGGACAGCCCGGCCGGCGCTCGTGCGGCGCGTGACGCTGGCATGCATGTGCTCGGCGTGACGAACACGCACCACGAGTCGGAGTTGCGCGACGCACATGCGGTCATCGCGTCACTGGCCGAGATCGAGGTGGTCCTGGAGCCAACGCAGGACCTCCGCCGGATGCGTGTCTGGTGGAAACACGGGATAGAACACCTTCACGATCCGGCCTGACTCGGCGACCAGCGTCAACCGCTTGTAGAGATGCAGATGACCAGCCTGGAACGTAGGCAGCCCTGGATCCATCGACAGCTTGAGATCGGGGTCGCTGAGCAGCGGGAACTTGATGTCCTTGCGCGCCGCGAAGTCAGACTGAGCGTCGGTCGACTGCGCGGAAAGGCCCATGACCGACGCCCCGAGCGCCTGGAACGAGGCCTCACGGTCCCGAAACGCGCAGCTCTCGGCGGTGCAGCCGATGGCGCCTGGAATCTCGGCCCAGCCTGGCGCCGGCATGTCAGGAGTGCCGGTCGCGTGCGGATACACATACAGGACGAGCGTGCCGCCGACCCGCGATAGGTCGACGGTGGATCCTGACGTCGAGGCAAGCTCGATCCCGGGCAGGCGCTTGCCCTCCAGGCCCGCCGCCCCTCCGTCGTCGACCGGCGCCGGGAACCGGGAAAACTCGGACATCAGCTCGTCAGCAGCGCCTTCAGCTGCGCCGGGCTGATGTTCCCGCCGCTGCAGATCAGCGCCACAGTCCGGCCGCGTAGCTGATCGCGCAATTTCAGGGCGGCCGCGAGCGAGGCCGCCCCCGCGGCCTCCACCAGCGTGCGCGTCTTCTCGATCATGACCGCCGTCGCTGCGTCGATCTCGTCGTCGGAGACCAGGACGAAGTCGTCCAGCAGCCGGCGCAGGATCCGCTGCGGCAGCTCGAACGGCGTCGCCGTGGCCAGGCCCTCGACCCGCGTCTGGTTGGGGGCTTCCTGGAGGGAGCCGGACTTCCAGCTCAGGTAGGCGGCCTGGGCCTTGTCCGACTGGACGCCGATGACCTTGATCCCCGGGTTCACGGCTTTGGCCACGATGCAGGCGCCGGCGGCACCGGACCCGCCCCCGATCGGGACGATGACCGTGTCGACGTGGGGCTGCTCCTGGAGCACCTCGAGCGTGTGCGTGCCCACGCCGGAGATAAGGAGCGGCTCATCGCCCGAGTGGATGTACCGGTAGCCGTGCTCGCGAGCCAGCCGGTCGGCGTTGCGCCGCGAGTCGTCGTAGCGCTCGCCGTCGAGGATCACCTCCGCGCCCAGGTCCTGCATCGCCTCGACCTTGACCGGGTTCGCCGCGGCGGGAGCGCAGATGATGGCGCTCACCCCAAACAGCCGCGAGGCGTACGCGACCGATTGGCCGTGGTTGCCGGTTGAGGCGGCGATCACGCCTCGCTTTCGCTCCTCCTCGCTCAACCGGCTGACGAGGTTGATCCCGCCCCGGACCTTGAACGCCCCGGTCGGGTTGTGGTTCTCGTGCTTCACGTAAAGCTCGGTCCCGACGAGGCGCTCGAGTGGGGGATAGCGGCGGAGGGGAGTCGGCTGCAGGTACGGCCGGATCTGCCTGGCCGCGTCCAGCACGTCGGCGAACGCAGGCTCCTCCAACTCGCTCACCGATGACAGATTAGGCATCTCGGCTAAGCCGGATCGAAACTCGGTCCCGTCGCTCAACATATCGGCCGTGCCCAGGGCATTCGCCAAAGCGCTGCTCGTCGCGTCGGTGCTGCTCGTGGCCGCCGGCTGCGGTTACGACACCTCCGCGACATTCAACCCCGACGGTTCGGTCACCCTCGGCATGAAGTTCCTGTTTCCCAAGTCGCTGATGCAGGGAGGCAGCGGCACCACGGTGTCAGGCTTCAGCCCGTCCGATATTGCCTCGGCCAACGCGAAGCTCCAGAAGCAGTACCCCGGCGGGAAGGTCACCGTCGTGACCGAAGGCGACGAGACCGGCGCGCTGGTCACCATCCCGTTCAAGACGGAGAAGGAGGCGTTCGCGTTCCTCACCCAGCCAACGAAGCTGAGCCCGTCAGGGGCGACGAGCGGATCGACCATCAACCTCTCGAACACGGGGGGCATGTTCACGTCGGCGACGCACACCACGTCCGGGCAGTCGGACACCTATTCCTTCAAGACGGCCCCGACGCCGATGGCCACGCCCGCGCCGGGCGAGCAGCAGATGATCTCCCAGGACGAGATCGCGTCGATCTTCATCGTGACGTTCGCGGTGACGCTCCCGCACGTGATCACATCGGCTCCCAACGCGCTCTTCACGTTCGACCGCAAGACCGCGATCTGGAAGCTGTCCTGGACGAAGTCCCAAACGCTCACGGCGACGACAGGGTCCGACGTCGGGCTGGTCGCCAACGTCTCACCGCTGCAGGATGCCCGTCTGGTGATCGCGGTCGGCTTCACCGCCGTCGCCGTCGGATTCCTGCTCGGCATGTTCCTGACCTGGCGTGGACTGTTCCAGAGGGCCCCGCAGCGGGCGGTCCAAACCGTCGCGCCGGCACCGACCTCAGCAGAACCGCCGGCGGTCCAGACGTCAGGCGCGTGGCCCGGTCCGCCACCGGAAGCGCCGCCGCCGACCGAGATTTAGGCTCCGCCTCAGCTCCGACTACATTAGGCGCGTGGCCGCGGCCGAGCTGAAGATCGGGGTCTTCCTACCGCAGGGCTGGCGCATGGACCTGGCCGACATTCGGGACCCGGTCGAGAAGTACGAGACCATGTCGCGCTGCGCGAACGAGGCGGAGCAGGCTGGATTCGACGCCCTGTTTCTCTACGACCACTTCCATACCGTGCCGACGCCTCAGCTCGAGGCTGTGTTCGAGTGCTGGACCTCGTTGGCCGCCCTGGCGCGCGACACCAGCACGATCCGGCTCGGCCAGATGGTGACGTGCAACAGCTACCGGCCGCCATCGCTGCTCGCGAAGATGGCGAGCTGCATCGACGTGATGAGCCGCGGCAGGCTGATCCTCGGCATCGGCGCCGGTTGGTACCAGCACGAGTACGAGGCTTACGGGTACGAATACCCCGAAACCCCGGATCGGCTGCGCATGCTGCGCGAGTCGCTGCAGGTGATCAAGGCGATGTGGGCGGAGGACGAAGCGACGTTCGACGGTCGCTTCTACAAGCTGCGGGGAGCGATCAACGAGCCGAAGCCGGTGCAGAAGCCGCACCCGCCGATCTGGATCGGCGGCGGAGGCGAGAAGGTGACGCTGAAGCTGGTCGCGCAGTACGGCGACGCGTGCAACTTCAACGCCGACACCTCAACAGTCCGGCACAAGCTCGAGGTGCTGCGCGAGCACTGCGCGACGGTGGACCGCGACTACGACTCGGTTTTGAAGACGCTCGAGTTCTACACCATCCTCGGCGACAAGCGCGAGGTCGATCGCGTGGTCGCCGACCATGCGCGCCGGACCGGCCAGGACGAGTCGTACATCCGCTCGTGGCACCCGCTGCACGGCGATGCCGAACGGATCGCCGAGATCATCCACGAGTACGCGGAGCTCGGGATCACGTACTTCATCGTCAATGTTCCGAACGCGGCCGAGGGTGGCGTGTTCAGCAGGTTCGCGGCCGAAGTTTTCCCCCGGCTCGGGCTGGAGGCAGGGATCAAGCAGGCCTAGCGCGAAAGCCGCACAATCCACGCCAATGTGATCGCCCTGCTCAGGCGTCAGCCGCTGGTCTCTTACTTCGTGATCGCGTTCGCGTGGACCTGGGCCTTCGTGATCGTTTTTCTGATCCTTTTCCCGCTTCCGGACGTGATCGTCCGGACCACGCCCGGCGACTTCGGTCCATTGATCGGGGCCGTGGTGGTCACGGCGGCCGTCGCCGGCAGGTCTGGCCTCCGCCAGTTCCTGAAGCGGATGATCCAGTGGCGGGTCGGGCTGATCTGGTACGGCTTCGCCTTCCTGGGCGTCCCGCTGCTCTACATCGCGAGCATCGCCCTCGTCCCCGGAGCCCTCGGGTCCTTCAAGGCTCCAGACGTCGGCGCCGTCCTCCTGTACCCGGTGCTCTACATCGTCCTGATGTGCCTCGGTGGGCCGCTGACCGAGGAACCGGGCTGGCGCGGTTTCGCTCTGCCGCGCCTGCAGCAGCGATGGAGCCCCCTGGTCGGGTCGATCATCCTCGGCCTGCTGTGGGCAGCCTGGCACCTGCCCAACTACTTCCGCCCTGACTGGTCGACGGTAAATGGAGGAGTCAGCTTCAGCGGCATCGCGGTGTTCGCCGCCGCGACGGTGACTTTCTCGGTGGTGCTCACCTGGGTCTACAACCACACAGGGGGCAGCATACTAATGGCCATCCTGGTCCATGCGAGCATCAACTTCTCGCAGGGGCTGACCGGCGACCTGTTTCCGGCGGCCAAAGACAACGAGGTTGCTCCGGTGATCGCCTTTGCGGTCCTCGCGGTGGTCATCGTGGTGACGACGCGAGGCCGGCTCGGCTACCGCGGCTCTGAGCCCGCTCCCACCGCGCAACCCGCGTACTCGGTTCCATGACGGCCCAAAGGGCGCGACTGCTGGGCTGGCTTGGTTTGGGGCTCACTCTGGTCTGCATCCCGCTGACGGTCCTCATGCTGTCGCAGCACTTGAGGGCCTTCCTTCCCGGTGCCGCGATCTGGAGCACGGTGGTCGCCTTCATCGGGGCCGTCGCCTTCTCGCTCGTTGGGGCCCTGATCGTCTCCCAACATCCCCGTCACGCCATCGGCTGGATCTTCACGCTCTCCGGATTGGCCACGGCGGGTGCAGTCGTGCTTGCCGCTTACGCTGAGCTGGCCCTCGCGCCCGGCTGGTCATTGCCTGCGGCGTCGTTTGCAGACAGCGTTGCCCACGTCCTCATCCAGAGCGGCATCTTCCTTCCCCTGACCCTGGGCCTGCTCCTCTTCCCGGACGGCCGCCTCCTCTCACGCGTCTGGGGCTTGGCCGCCGCCGCGGCGGTGCTTGGGCTCGTGGTGCGGCTGATCGCCGACGCCGTCGCCACACCCTCCAACGCCTTCGATTTCGGCGACATCGGGGTGCTCCTGACCGTGGCATCGGCCATCGCTGGGCTTGCCTCTCTGGCGGTGCGGTGGCGGAGGGCCGGCCAGTTGTTGCGCCAGCAGCTGAAATGGATGGCGGCCGCGGCGGCCGCGGTGGTGCTTGCGTTCGTAGGCGACATTGCCGTCAACATCTGGAACCACAATCTGCTCTCGAACGACGCCGAGTTCCTGGTCTTCACGCTGACCTACACGCTGGTGCCGATCGCCGCCGGCGCCGCGATCCTTCGTTACGGCCTCTACTCGATCGACTTCATCATCAATCGGGCGCTCGTCTACATCGCGCTCACGGCGATCCTGGCGGGCCTCTACACCGGATTCACGGCGACTCTGCAGCACTTGTTCGTGGCTCTCACCGGGCAATCCTCCGAAGCGGCGATCGTGATCACCGTGGCCTTGATCGCCACGCTGTTCACTCCGGTTCGGAACGCCTTGCAGCGACTGGTCGACAGCCGTTTCAAGGACGCGCGAGATCTCGAACGGCTGATGCAGGCTCTCGAGAGCGAGGTCGGCGCGGTGATCGACGTGATGGATGGAGAGCGGCTGGCCGAGCGCCTAGTGCGAACTGCGCAAGAGGGGGCTGACGCGACCGGCGCGGCACTCTTCCTCGACGGAGACTCCGACGGCCAACCAACTTACGTCTCGGGAACATGGATCGACGATGCGGTGCTCGTCATTCCCCTTCGTGCCGGTGGTCAGGAGATCGGGCGAATCGCCCTCGGCCCGCGACGCCACGGCGCGCCTTATGCGCCGCGTGAGCGCGAGCGGTTGCAGCAAGCCGCCGACGTGGTGGCGGTCGGCCTGACGCTCGTACGTCGGCGGCAACCGGTCGAGGCGCTGGCGCACTGATCCCGTCCAGGCGCGCGGGCGGCGCGTGGGGAATCGCTTTTGTCGTCTTGCTCCTCGGCAGCGCGGCCATGGTATCCCTGCCGACAGGCGCCGAGACGGGGGAGAAGATCGCCTCCTTCTATAAGACGAATGGGTCGGTGATAGTGGCCCAGCAGATCCTCGGCATGATCGCGCTGGCGCCGTTTGTCGCGTTTGCACTTTCCCTGAGCTCGAACCGATGGCTGAAGCCCGTGGTCGCCGTGTTCGTCGGATTCGAGCTCATGACCAACGTGGTTCCGCTCGTGATCGTGGCCGCATCCTCGGCACCAACCGCCCATGCGCTCACGGTGGTCGAAGATCTGGCTGATGCCGCGCTGTTCGCTTCGGCCGCCGGCTTCGCCGTCGTCGCGACCGCCGAGGATCGGCTCTGGTTGCGCGCAGTCGGCATCGCGGTCGCGCTCGCCTGCGTGGCGCGGGCCGTCGCCGGCGTGCTTCACATCAACGCACTGGATTTGGTGGCTCCCCTCGCCTTGATCGCCTTTGTCCTGGTGCTCAGCGTCCGGAAGCTTCTGCCCGGGCACCGTCCGATGACCGCCGATACTAAGTAAGGCGGCACTTCGAGTTCGTCGCCGCCCGGACAACATTTGGCACTAGACAAGCCACACGCGTTCTAGCGGTGAGTGCTGATTCTGGTTGTCGCCCTTCTCGCCTGCGAAGCCGATCTCGCCCTGGGCGCCTGCGCGATCGGTCTTGGCTTGCACAACAGGCCGAAATTCCTGACGCTTCTGGTCACCGGCGGGGTAGCGCTCGGATTTGCGATCGCCGTTTTCTTGATCTGGACTCTCTGGTTCGTGGCGCCAGGCTGCATCGGCGATGCTTCGCTGAGCTGCGTCGGCGACCGCGTCGCGCCGGGATTCACCTATCTCGGTCTCGGGGCGTTGGTTCAGTGGACGTGGATGCTCGGCGTCGCCGCGGCCGCGAGGCGCATGACGAAAAAGCGACAACTTGCGCATGTTTCGGGCTGAAAACGGGTAAGTAATCAGCTAATCGCCCGCGATTAAGGCGAACCTCGTTCAAGGGCAAGGTTCGAGCCCTCGGAGGCAGTGCACCATGAGTGTTCTGCTGCAGTCCCTCCTCGTGTTTTCGGCCGTGCTCGCGGTCTATGTGATCTGGCGGTCGATCGTGGTGATCGGCCCGGCGGAGATCGGGCTCGTCGTCAAGCGTGTGTCCGGACGGCACAACACCACCGACACCCCGATCGCGTTCGCGGGCGAAGCCGGCTACCAGGCCGAGCTGCTGATGCCTGGTGTCCGCTTCAAACTCTGGCCGACCTACGTCGTTGTCCGGTACCCGTGGGTGCAGGTCCCGGCGGGTGAGATCGGCGTGGTGATCTCGCAGATCGGCGAGCCGCTGCCGACGGGCGCCAAGTCGGCCGTGTACCGGCCCGAGTTCGGCAACTTCACCAACCTCGGCAGGTTCGTCGAAGGCAAGGGCCAGAAGGGCGTCCAGCGCCCGGTGCTGCCGCCCGGCACGCTCGCTCCCATCCACCCGATCGCGTTCCTGGTCATCACCTCGAGCAAGGTGTACGGCCGCCCTGTGGATCCGCAGATCCTGCTCCGCGGACCGCTGTCACCCGAATCGTTCGGGCTGAAGCCCGACCAGCTGCGGGTCAAGGTGATCGCACCCGACGGAACCCAGGACTTGCTCGGCATCGTGACCACGCTCGAGGGCGAGCCACTTGGGCCCGCCGACCTCGCCGGCCGCATCGGCGGCTTCAGCGACATCTCGGCGCTCGAGGCGCAGCCGAACATCTCGGACTCGGAGCTGATCGAAGGCCTGCTGGGCAAGAAAAACGAGCTGCACAACAACTACCAGGACTTCCAGGCGTTCCTGGACAGCGGCGGGCGCATCGGCCTGCAGCACGACCCGTTGCTGTACGGCGCCTACCTGCTCAACCCGTTTCTCGTCCGCGTCGAGCTGGCGCCGATGCTGGTCGTCAACCAGGGCGAGGTCGCGGTGATCAAGGCGTACGTGGGCCTGCCCACGCTCGACACATCGGGGCCGGAGTTCAAGTTCGGCTCGATCGTGCAACCGGGCCACCGGGGCATCTGGCGCGAGGCGCTTCGCACCGGCAAGTACCCGCTGAACCCGCGCATCTACGCGGCCGAGAAGGTGCCGACGTTCATCCTCACCCTGAACTGGGCGGAGGCGAACTCCGTCGCCCACAACCTGGACGCGCAGCTCAGCCCGATCGAGGGCAAGAGCCGCGAAGGGTTCATCTTCAAGATCGACCTGCAGGTCCAGATCCACGTGCCCGACACGAAGGCACCGAAAGTGATCTCGATGGTCGGCTCGATGCAGAACCTGGTCAACGAGGTGCTGCAGGCGGCCGTCGGGAACCACTTCCGGAACACGTTGCAGGCGCTCGAGGCGGTGCGCTTCATCGAAACGCGCGACCAGGTTCAGGCAGCGGCGCTCGAAGCGATCTCCCGCTACCTGGCCGCGTACGAGGTGGAGACGCGCGGCGTCTACATCCAGGACGTCGCGTTCCCGCAGGAGCTCGTCAGCGTCCTGACGCGCCGCGAGATCGCCAACCAGGAAAAGGCGACGTTCGAGCAGCAGAAGGACGCGCAGACGGTGCGCGTCGATTTGGAGAAGGCGCGCGGCACCGCCGACATGCAGGCGGAGCTGGCGAAAGCGCAGGTGTCGGTTGACATCAACCGGGCGCGCGCCAACGCCCGCAAGGCGGAGGCGGAGGGCGAGGCGGCGTTCGTCAGGGTCACCGGTGAAGCCGAAGGTTCACGGCGCCGGGCGATCGGGCTGGGCGACGCGGCAGCGGTCGAGGCGCTCGGCCTGGCCAAGGCCAAGGGTTACGAGGCCCAGGTGCGGAGCCTGGGCTCCACCCCGACGGCGGCGGTGGCGATCGCCGGCGCACTGTCGGAGGGCAAGCTCGACGTGGTGCCCGAGGTCCTGGTCACCGGAGGCGGCGGCGCGCTGGAGGGCCTGGCGGCCACGTTCATGCGGTCGCTCAACGGCAACGGAGCGGACAAGGCGCCGGAGAAGTAGATCCCTGGAGGGCGGCTCGGCCGCCCTCCACTTCCTCTTCCGCCAGAATTCGGCTGCAATGGACCTGGGGCTCGGCGGCCGCGTCGTCATCGTCACCGGTGGTGCGTCCAACCTTGGCCGTGCGATCACGCTCGGCTTTGCGGCCGAAGGGGCGCGGGTCGTGATCGCCGATGTCGACGACGCGCAGGCCAGGAAGGTGGAGCACGAAGCGCCGTCCGGCACGATCGTCGCGCGCCACACCGACGTCACCGACTGGGAATCGGTCTCTTCCACGGTCCAGTTCGCGCGCACCTCGATGGGGCGGATCGACGTGCTGGTCAACTGCGCCGGCTGGACCGTCGACCGTCTATTCACGGACAAGCCGCGCGCCGAGTGGGAGCGCGAGATCGCGATCGACACGTGGGGTTTCATCAACTGCGTGCGAGCCGTGCTCGACCCGATGATGGAACGCGGATACGGACGCATCGTGTCGATCGGGTCGGACGCCGGCCGCATCGGCGAGTGGCGGGAAGCGGTCTACAGCGGCACCAAGGCGAGCGTGATCGCGATGTCGAAGGCGATCGCGCGCGAGGTGGGGAAGCACGGCATCACGCTCAACGTGGTGTGCCCCGGTCTCATCCCGGGTTCCCCAGAGACGTCGGGCGACGAATCGATGTGGTCGTCGGACCAGGCGGCGGTGTTCACTCCCGAGGTCCGCGAGAAGGCTGCGCGCGCATATCCGCTGCGCCGCCTCGGGACGCCGGAGGACGTCGTGCCGGCGGTCCTGCTGCTGGCGTCGGACCGGGCGTCGTACATCACCGGCCAGACGCTGTCGGTCAGCGGCGGCTACACGATGATCTGACCGAGGATCTCGTCGCGGATCTTCCGCCAAGTTTCGAGGCGGCCACGGCCGGCGAGCGGAACGATCAACGAATCGATCCCGGTCGCCTTGAGCTCCCGCAATCGCGCCGCACACTCGTCAGGCGTGCCCACGATCGCCAGCGCCCGCACCAGCTCGTCCGAGACGGTGTCGCTGTGCGTCGCGTGCGTCGAAAGATGCTCCGCGTAGTCGTAAGACTCCGCGCTCGCGATGATCTCGTCGCGAAACGGAAGCAGGCTGGCGGGAAACGCGCGATATTGTCCGAGCAGCCGCGCCTGCGTCGATGCCCAGGACCGGACGTCATCCGGCGATGAGGCGACGGTCGCCATGAGCTCGATCTCGAAGTCTTTCCGGTCACGCCCGGCCGCTTTCAGCCCGCCCTCGATCCACTCGACCTGCCGGCGCACGAGGTCCGGCTGGGCCGGGCCCATGACGATCGCGCCGTCGGCCCGACGGCCGGCCAGGTCGCACATCCGCTGCTGGCTCACGGCGAGATAGATCGGGACGCTGGTGTCGACGTGCGAGCGAAAGAAGACGATCGCATCCTCGAGCTCGGCCACGGTCTGCGGCTTCAGCCCGATTCCATAGAGCGCTGAGTCCCCGGCGCCCAGTCCCAAGATCGCGCGGCCGTGCGAGATCTCGGCGATGGCGGCGATCGCATTCGCGGTTACCGTCGGGTGCCGGGTCACCGCGTTGGTGACACCAGTGCCAAGACCGATCCGCGTCGTGTTGAGGGCGGCCACCACCAGGCCCGCGAACACGTCCTTCATCGCGAGCTGCGAATCGATGACCCAGACCCGACGCACGCCCTCGGCCTCGAGCCCGGCGACGAACGCCGCCCAGCTCTCGAAGGACTGGCGTGGGCTGATCCCCACGCTGACGTCGAACTCCGTCACTTGCCGGTCACCTTCTTTTGCCTTCGCCTTACAGCTTCCTTGCGCTCGGGACTGGCCGCCGCGGTCGCCCGCAGCTGCTGGGCCTGCAGCAGATCCTCCCCGGCAACGCCGCGCCGCTCGAGCAGGTTCAGGCTTGCCTTCGTCCCGTGCACGGCGTCCCGTGGAGAGGTCGCAAGCCGCTGCGCCAATGCGGTAACCCGCCCGTCGATGTCATCGCTGACCTCTGTGATCAATCCCCACCGCATGGCGGTCTCGGCGTCGAGCTCGGGCATCGCGAGCAGCAGGTCCGCCGCCCTGGCGATGCCGCATGTCTGGACGAGGCGCGCCACAAACTGGTACCGATAGACCACGCCGAGACTCACGGCCGGCACCGACATGCGCAACGTCGGCGACCCGATCCTGAGATCGCAGTTCAGCGCGAGCTCGACGGCTGCTCCGTGGCAGTGCCCCTGCAGTCGGGCGATGACAGGAGCGGGACACTGACGCAACGCGTTGACCGTCTCGCCGATGAATCGATCGGCCTCGAGATCCGCCGGCGTGCCCGCGAGCCGCGAGAGGTCGTAGCCGGCTGAGAACGCCTCGACACCTGCCCCGCGCAGGATCACCGCGCGTGCACGGTCTCCATGCGAGTCCAGCGATTCCGCCAGCGCGATCAGGAGCTCGGGATCCAACGCGTTTCGCCGCTCGGGCCTGTTGAGCGTGAGGGTGAGGACGTCGTGCTCGCCCCACTCGGTGAGAAGTGCGTCAGTCATTCAGAAACGAAATCATCGAGCGCGCGAGCTCGCGCGGTTTCTCGACTGGGATCGGGTGGCCGGCGGCGGGGATCACTTCGAGCTTGCTGCTTTTGATCCCTGCGGCGATGATCTCGGCGGCCTTCGGCGGGCAATGCCGGTCCAGCTCCGCGGCGACGATCAGCGTCGGTGCGGTGATCCGGTCGAGCTCCGGGTCGAGCGGTGACGCGTTGAGCGCCGCCATGGCGGCGCACGCGTTGGCGTAGCCGCGAGGGTCGGCGGTTGATTCGCGCCGGATGACCAGGCCTTCTTCCAGCTCGCCGGGCGATTCCGCGTATACGTCCGCCGTGTCACGGTCCAGCGTCGCTCGAAGCTCCGGGTCGCCCCGGTCGACCATCTCGACACGCTGCCTGTACCAGTCCGCCGCCGACCGGCCGACGCGACTCGAAGTCGCCACCAGCGCAAGGCCGCCGACTCGGTCTGGGTGGTCGATGGCCGCGCGCATCGCAATCGTTCCGCCCAGGGAAAAGCCCGCGACGTGCGCCCTCTCAACGCCGAGTGCATCCATCAGCGCGATCAGATCGGTCCCCAGCTGGCGAAGCGTCCCGTCGGGGTTACCGAGGCTGGTCTGGCCGTGGCCCCGAAGGTCGTAGAGGATCACACGATGGCGGAGCATCAAGTCGGGCAGTGAGCGACGCCAGGCGCGGTGGTCGTCGGCCAGGCCGTGGACCAGGATGAGCGCCTCGCCGCGCCCGGCCTCGAACCACGCAACGTCGATGTCGTTACATTGCGCGAGCATCTTCACGCAGCGCGTTGCGGTTGACTTTTCCGGGTCCGGACAGTGGGAGCTCGCCGACGCTGTACACCGCCGCAGGCCACTTGTAGTGAGCAAGTCCTCTGTCCTCGAGGAAGCGGTCGAGCTCGTCTTTGTCGGCATCGCCCACGATGAACGCCACCGGCACCTCGCCGAGCTCAGCATCCGGCCGGCCGACCACGCACGCGCCGAGCACAGCCGGGTGCATTCGGAGCATCGATTCCACCTCGTAAGGATCGATGTTCGTGCCGCCCCTGATGATGATGTCCTTCACCCGGCCGACGACGTGAAGGAATCCTGACTCATCGACGTAACCGAGGTCGCCCATGTGCGCCCAGCCGTCCTCCGCGTAAGGGCCGGCGTCCTCGCCCCAGTAGCGGTCCTGGACGAGGTCGCCTCGCATGCAGATCTCTCCGTCGACGATCTTCCACTCGGCGCGATCGTGCGGCCGCCCCACCGTCGTCCATCGCTTCGCCTGAGGGTCGGAAGGGCTGGCCACCGCGAGCTGGCCGGCGTCCATCGACCCGTAAAAGCTGGAGATCGGGATCCCGGTCGACTGCTCCCAGCGCTGGGCGATCTCCGGGGGCAGTGGCGCTCCCGCGACGGCGACCGCGCGAACCGTGGGCAGGGAGACCGGCTGGTTGAGCATCCGGATCACGTTGGTCGGCACGCCGACCATCACGGTAGCTCTTGCCGCGGCGGCGGTCTCGAGGCAGTGCTCCGCGGTCCAATGCGGCTCGCGCAGCATGACCAGCGGCGCTCCCAGCCGCATGGAGTAAAGACACATGCCGCCGATGCCCTGGGTCAAAGGTGTCATCGGCAGGACACGGTCCTCTTCTGTGATGCCGAGCCTCGAGGTGAAGCTCTCGAAGGTCACTTGCTTCAGGCGAGCCGACAGCGAGGCGAGCTTGGGCATGCCGGTCGTGCCCGAGCTCATGGCGATCTCCACGATCCGCGATGGATCCGGCTCGGCTGCGGGAGGCGCCGGCAAGCCCTCGGCCGCAGCACCGAAGTCGTCGCCTGCGATCACAAGGCGTGGGCGTGTCTTCTCCAGCACCCAGTGGACCTCGTGCTCGCCCAGGGATAGCGGCATCGGCACGATCACCGCGCCGAGGTCCGGGATCGCGAGCTCCAGCGCGACGTACTGCCAGACGTTCGGCAACCGGACCCCGACCACGTCGCCCGCGCGTACGTCCCTGGCCGCGAGCAGCTTCTGGATTCGACGCACGTGCTCGAGCAGCTCTTCGAAAGTGATCTCGCTGCCACCTTCCCAGATCGCAGCGCTCGATCCGCGGCGCGCCGCGTTCCATTCGAGGTAGCTCACCGGACGGTAGGGCTGCGGTTTCACCGCATCAGGGCGAAGAGGCGGTCCGGCGTCAGCGGCAGCGTCACATCGCTCATCGAGAGCGCGTCCGCAACCGCGTTCGCGATCGCGGCGGTGCCGCCGATGATGCCGCCCTCGCCGACCCCCTTGGTCCCGAGCTCGTGCACCGTGGACGGGGTGACGAGGTGCTCGATCTCGACCAGGGGCACTTCACCGACGCTCGGGATGAGGTAGTCGAGGAAAGTACCGCTGCGCAGCCCGCCTTCCGCGCCGTACGCGACCTCTTCCATGAGCGCGGCACCCACGGCCTGAGCCACCCCGCCGACGACCTGGCCTTCAACGATCATCGGGTTGATCAGGACGCCGCAGTCCTCCGCCACCACATACCGAAGAATCTGCACGGCGCCCGTCGCAGCGTCGACCTCGACCATGCACGCGTGGGTCGCGTAGGGGTGCGCGGCCTGGACTGCGTCGTAGGTCACCGATATGTCCAGACCGTCGAGGTCAACGGACAGTCTCGACAGGGTGGGGCCGTCGATGGTCACGCGGTCGATCGGCACGGCCAGCCGATATGAGGCAGCCTCCAGGATCGCCTCGCGCAGCAGGCCCGCGGCGCGAAAGGTGCTCGTCGCCGCTGTCACCGAGCCGCGGCTCATGAACGAACCCGTGCCGGTCCCGACGACTGCAGTGTCGGTCTGCTCCACGACGACGCTCGCGACATCGAGGCCGAGCCCCGCGGCCGCCACCTGCGCGAGCGTGGTGTGCGCGCCCTGGCCGATCACGGGGCAGCTCGTCTGCACGTGCACGCGTCCGTCGCCGGCGAGCCACGCTCGAGCGGTGTCGGTGCCTGGGATGTCGTCCATGCCGCGACCCCGGAAAGTCGACGAGCCCGCGCCGGTGTACTCGACATAAGAACCGATGCCGAGCCCGACCAGGCGTCCCTCGGCGCGCGCGGTCTTTTGCTGGCGGCGCGCGTCCTCATAACCGAACGCCACCAACGCCGACTCGAGCGCGGCGGCGTAATCGCCCGACTCGTAAGGATGCTTCGTGACGCTGATGTACGGCATCTGTTCCGGCCGCACGAAGTTGACCCGCCGCACCTGCGCCGGATCGAGTTTGAGCCGCGCCGCGACCAGG
>VBFV01000130.1 GCA_005881335.1 Chloroflexota bacterium | reverse complement strand
TCAGGTGAGCGCGAGAGGCTTGCACACCTGCGGGCTTGCCTCCGACGGCACAATCGCCTGTTGGGGCTACAACGGGTTCGGGTCGGCGACGCCACCGGCCGGCGCGTTCACTCAGGTGAGCGCCGCGTGGGAGGTCAACTGCGGGCTCAAGACCGACGGCAGCGTAGCCTGCGAGGGCAACAACTATTACGGCCAGGGGACGCCGCCAACGGCGGACACCTTTACCGAGGTAAGCACGGGGGGATACCACCACTGCGGGCTCAAGACTGACCGGAGCGTTGCCTGCGGGGGCCTCAACTATTACGGCCAGGCCACGCCACCGGCGGGTGCGTTCACGCAAGTGAGCGCGGGGCGCGAGCACACCTGTGGGCTCAAGACCGACGGCACCGTCGCCTGTTGGGGAAACAACACTCAGGGCCAGGCGACGCCGCCAGCGGGCACGTTCACCCAGGTGAGCGCGGGAGGGGCGCAGGGCGGGGGGTATGGGTACTACGAGTGGGGGGGAGTGGGCCACACCTGCGGGGTCAAGGCCGACGGCACCGTCGCCTGCTGGGGCTACAACGAGTTCGGGCAGGCGACGCCACCGGCGGGCACGTTCACCCAGGTGAGCGCGGGGGGGGACCACGCCTGCGGGCTGCAGGGGGACCGCACCGTCGCCTGCTGGGGCTGGAATTATTACGGCCAAGCGACGCCACCGGCGGGCACGTTCACTCAGGTGAGCGCGGGGGGGTTCCATACCTGCGGGCTCAAACCCGACGGCAGCGTCGCCTGCTGGGGGCTCAACAATGCCGGCCAGGCGACGCCGCCCGCGGGGACGTCCTTCACTCAGGTGAGCGCGGGCTATGCGCACACCTGCGGGCTCAAGACCGACGGCACGGTGGCCTGCTGGGGGTTCAACGCCCACGGTGAGGCATCCCCACCCGCGGGCTCGTTCACCCAGGTGAGCGCCGGGGGCTTCGACACGTGTGGGCTCGAGTCTGACCACAGCGTGGCCTGCTGGGGCCGGTACGCGGTCGCGCAAACCCCCAACCGGCCGCCTGCGCTCGGCTCCATCGCGACGCACGCTGGCTCAGGCCCGCTGGGCCGGACCGTTACCGCGACGGCGGACTTCAGCGATCCTGACATCACGGACACCCATACGGCGCTCATGGATTGGGGCGACGGCGCCTCGTCGGCCGCCGCCGTCACGGAGACGAGCGGCTCGGGCTCCGCGAAGGCCACCCACAGCTACGCCACGCCCGGCGTCTACACGCTCACCGTCACCGTGACGGACAGCCGCGGCGGCGCAGGTGTAGGCACGTTGCGGTTCTTGCTCCTGCCGGGAACCACGGTCCCGATCGGCCAGACCGCTTCGCCGTCGCTAGCGCGGCCTTAGGAGTGGCTCGTGATCTCGGCCGGCGTGATGGACGCGGGCGAGTGTGGCCTCGTGTCTTGGCCGGCGGGTTGTGACCGAGTGGTTTGACAGATTTGGTAGAGCTCGGAGGCAGCGATGGCGATGGCGAACCTGAAACGATGCCTCCCGGTGCCGGTTGTGCTCGGCATCGCCTGCGTCGCAGGCTGCGCTGACGACATGACGGAACCCGCCCTCGCTCGGCCGTCCAGAGGCCCAGAGTTTGTTCTGCTTGCGCCCGGCACCGTGGCACAGGTGAGCGCGGGGGCCGATTACGGCTGCGCGCTTCGCACCGACGGCACGGTCGCTTGCTGGGGCGACAACTATTTCGGCCAGGCGACGCCCCCGGCGGACGCGTTCACCGAGGTGAGCGCGGGGGGCCCAGGCGGGGCGGCGACTCCAACCTCGGAGGGCGGCCACACCTGCGGGGTCAAGACCGACGCCACCGTCGCCTGCTGGGGCTACAACTCGTACGGGCAGGCGACGCCGCCCGCGGGTGCGTTCACGCACGTGAGCGCGGGAGGCTCCCACACCTGCGGGCTCAAGACCGATGGCACCCTCGTCTGCTGGGGGAACAATTACCCCGACCAGGCCACACCGCCCGCGGGCGCTTTCACCGCGGTGAGCGCAGGAGGCGCCCACACCTGCGGGATCAAGACCGACAGCACCGTCGCCTGCTGGGGGAACAATTACTCCGGCCAGGCGACACCGCCCGCGGGCTCGTTCAGTCAGGTGAGCGCAGGCGGGAGCCACACCTGCGGCGTCAAGACTGACAGGACACTCGTCTGCTGGGGATCGAATTCCTACCAACAGGCGACGCCGCCGGCGGATGCGTTCCTTGAGGTGAGCGCCGGGGGCATCCACACCTGCGGGCTCAAGACGGACCGCACCGTCGTGTGCTGGGGGTATTACGCGGCGACACCGCCAGCGGACGCGTTCACTCAGGTGAGCGCCGGGTCCTGGCACGCCTGCGGGCTCAAGACCGACGGCGCCGTGGTCTGCTGGGGCCAGAACTTCTACGGGCAAGCGACGCCGCCGACGGGTACGTTCGCCCAGGTGAACGTGGGGGGCCCGAGCTTGGGCGGGTCCCATACCTGCGCGCTCAAATCCGACAGCACCGTGGCGTGCTGGGGTGACGACAGTTTTGGCATGGCGACGCCGCCTGCGGGCACGTTCACCCAAGTGGATGCGGGAGGCTCCCACACCTGCGGGCTCAAGATCGAGGGCACCGTCGTGTGCTGGGGGTACTACGCGCCGCCACCGATGGGCACGTTCACCCAACTGAGCGCCGGGCAGGCGCACGACTGCGGCCTCACGCCCGACGGCGCCGTCGTCTGCTGGGGCGACAACTCTTACGGGCAGGCGACGCCGCCGGTGGGCGCGTTCACCCAGGTAAGCGCGGGGGGCTATCACACCTGCGCGCTCCAGGCGGACGAGACACTTGCCTGCTGGGGGCGCAATGACTACGGGCAGGCAACACCACGGGTGAGCGCATTCACCCAGGTAAGCGCCGGGACCCTGCACAGCTGCGGGCTCAAGATCGACGGCACCGTCGTCTGCTGGGGCGACAACCGTTTTGGTCAGGCGACGCCCCCAGTGGGCGCGTTCACCCAGGTGAGTGCGGGGCACGGCTACACGTGCGGGCTCAAGACCGACGGCGCCGTCGCCTGCTGGGGATCGGAGTCGGCGCCGCCAGCGGGCGAGTTCACCCAGGTGAGCGCCGGGGCCTATTCGGCGTGCGCGCTGGAACGCGACGCGAGCGTGGCCTGCTGGGGCCAGGTTGCGGTCGCGCAAACTCCCGACCGGCCGCCCGCGGTCGGCTCTATCGCGACCCGCGCTGGCTCAGGTCCGCTGGGCAGGACCGTTACCGCGACGGCGGACCTCAGCGATGCTGACATCACGGACTCCCACACAGCGCTCATGGACTGGGGCGACGGCGCCTCGTCGTCGGCCGCCGCCGTGACGGAGACGAGCGGCTCGGGCTCCGCGACGGCCACCCACAGCTACGCCACGCCCGGCGTCTACACGCTCACCGTCACCGTGACGGATAGCCGCGGCGGCGCGGGCATGGGCACGTTGCAGTTCCGGCTGCTGCCGGGAACCACGATCCCGATCCGCCACCGCTTCGCGGTCGCGAGCACTGCCTTAGAAGTGGCTCGTGGCGGGCGAGTGTGGCCTCGTGTCTTGGCCGGCGGGTTCTGACCGAGTGGTTTGACAGATTTGGAGAGATCGAAGGCAGCGATGGCGATGACGATCCTGAAGCGATGCGTCCGCGTGCCGATCCTACTCGGCGTCGCCTTCCTCGCGGGCTGCGAGAGCGACGTGACGGACCCTTCGGCCGCTCGGCCCGGGCGCCCTCAATTTGTTCTGCTCACGCCCGGCACCGTGGTGCAGGTGAGCGCGGGGTACGAACACACCTGCGCGCTTCGCACCGACGGCTCCCTCGCCTGCTGGGGCAACAACTTCAACTTCGATGACGGCTCACACGGCCAGGCGACGCCGCCGGCAGGCAACTTTGCCCAGGTGAGCGCCGGGCAGTACCACACCTGCGGCCTCAAGACGAACGGCACGATCGGCTGCTGGGGCTCTAACGATTGGGGGCAGTCGTCGACGCAGGTGGGCGTTTT
Organism: Chloroflexota bacterium; assembly: GCA_005881335.1. GTDB lineage: Bacteria > Chloroflexota > Dormibacteria > Dormibacterales > Dormibacteraceae > 40CM-4-65-16. The sequence continues at coordinate 2,002 of VBFV01000130.1, read as the reverse complement.
CACCCAGGTGAGCGCGGGATATGTACAGACGTGTGGGATCAAGACCGATAGTACAGTTGCCTGCTGGGGCGGCGTTTTTTGGCCCCAAACACCGCCAGCGGGCGCGTTCACTCAGGTGAGTGCTGGGGGCGGCCACAACTGCGGGGTGAAGACCGACGAAACCGTCGCCTGCTGGGGGAATAACGACTACGGGGAGGCGGCAGCGCCGGCGGGCACCTTCCTCCAGGTGAGCGCGGGCGGCTTGCACACCTGTGGGCTCACGACCGAGGGAACGGCGGTGTGCTGGGGGCGACAACACCGACGGTCAAGCCACGCCGCCGGCAGATACGTTCACGCAGGTGAGCGCCGGCGGCTTCCATACCTGCGGGCTGAAGACTGACGGCACGGTCGCATGCTGGGGGTCCAACAAGTGGGGCCAGGCGCAGCCACCAGCGGGTGCGTTCAGGCAAGTGAGTTCCGGAGGCTTCCATACCTGTGGGCCCAACACCGACGGCGCAGTGGTTTGCTGGGGGTCCGATGTGTGGCTGGAGGCTACACCGCCTGAGTACGCGCTCACCCAAGTGAGCGTGGCAGGGTCCCGCTCGTTCTGCGGCCTCAACACCGATAGCACGCTCACCTGCTGGAACCTGACGCCGCCGACAGGCACGTTCACCGAGGTGAGCGCCGGGGGCTCCCACACCTGTGGGCTCAGGACGGACGGCTCGGTCGCTTGCTGGGGCTTCAACGGTTGGCTGGAGGCTACACCGCCTGAGTACGCGCTCACTCAAGTGAGCGTGGCAGGGTCCCCCTCGTTCTGCGGCCTCAACACCGATAACACGCTCACCTGCTGGAACCTGACGCCGCCGACAGGCACGTTCATCGAGGTGAGCGCCGGAGGCTCAGACGCTTGCGGGCTCAGGATGGACGGCACGCTCCAGTGCTGGGGAGACAATACGTACGGCCAAGCGACGCCCCCGCCCGGCCCGTTCACGCACGTCAGCGCGGGATATCGGCACACGTGCGGGGTTAAAGCCGACTCCACGGTTGCCTGTTGGGGAGACAATACGTACGGCCAAGCGACGCCCCCGCCCGGTGCGTTCACGCTCGTAAGCGCAGGATACCAACACACCTGCGGGCTCAAGTCTGACGGCACCGTGGCCTGTTGGGGCGACAACAGCGCACTCCAAGCGTCGCCTCCACCGCTCGTGTTCAATCAGGTGAGCGCCGGCGGCTTCCATACCTGCGGGATCCTGAAGACCGTCAACACCGTCGTCTGCTGGGGGGACAACTCACTCTTACAGGTGACCCCACCGCCGGGCGCCTTCACCCAGGTAAGCGCGGGATTCTGGTACACCTGCGGGCTCAAGACCGGCGGCACGCTCGTCTGCTGGGGAGACAACTATTACGGCCAGGCGACGCCACCGGTTGGTACCTTCACCCAGGTCAGTGCGGGGAACTCAGACCCCACATTTGCGTGCGCGGTGGAACGCGACGCGAGCGTAGCGTGCTGGGGTGTGGTGGCGATCGCGCAAACCCCTACGCTGTTGCCGTGACGCGCCGCTAAGCCAGCACAGAAACCGGTGACGTGGCACCGAGGTCGTGGGTCTCCACGGCCTCGTGCCGCATCAGGGCGTCCGCAAAAAACTTGGTCGCCCAGTTCAGGACCTCGTACGCTCCGTAGTCGCCGCCCACCGGCCATGAGCCTTTGATCCCGCCCCGCACGCCGGGCTCACGACTGTGCCGGTTCTGCGTGCGCTTGAGGAAGCGCAAGACGGCGGGCACGGGCTCGAGCCATTTCGGGTCGCCCGTTATGACGGCAAGGCGCATCCAGTTGTTCGCCATCTGCGCCTGGCCCGTGAGACAGGACCAGCGCACCGCGGGAGACCAGTCGGAGCGGTAGCGACCGGGCATCCAGCCGTCCGCCCGGACCGTTGCCAGGAGCGCATCAGCTGCGCGCTCCGCCGCCTGGAGCAGACGCGCGTCGTCGAGCACCCGCCCGCCTTCCAGGAATCCCCGGATGGCG
>VBFV01000114.1 GCA_005881335.1 Chloroflexota bacterium | reverse complement strand
CGTGTATCGGATCGCGCTGGACAACCGGCGGGCGCATGACGACCTGGGGTGGGAGCCGCGGATCCAGCTCGAAGAGGGACTTCGCCTCACGGTCGATTATTTCCGCGAGCAGATCGCCCGCCTGCGTGCGTGATTGATCGAAACACTCAGCTTCCTGCACGGCTACGGCGCCCGCGTCCTGCTCGTGTTCGGGCTGCTGCTTGGACTCTGGGGCACGTACCACTACTTCCGCAACGAGCGGGTCAGCGGCGGATTTCGGTCGACCTACCTGATCATGACCGGCATCACGCCGGTGCAGGGGCTGCTCGGGCTTTCCACGCTGCTGCTGGGCGGCCACCCGACGCAAGGGCTGCTGCACATGGTCTACGGGATCTTCGCCACGCTGTTTCTGCCCGGCGCCTACCTGTATTCGCGCTCCGGAAACGCCCGGCGCGAAACGCTGGTGCTCGCGGGCGCGTCCTGGATCGTGAGCATCGCCTTCTTCAGAGGCATATCCACCGGCTAACGTAAGCGCGGCGATGGACCCGTCGGAGCGCCTCACCAAAACCAAGTCGCGGCCGCCGATCCCGGCCGAGCCCGAGCGCCGGATCCTGATCACGGGCGGGGCAGGCTTCCTCGGCGTCAACGCCGCGATCCACCTGATCAAGGAAGGCTGGTTCGCGACGCTGCTGGACAACCTGAGCCGGCCCGGCACCGAGCGCAACCTGAAGTGGCTGCTCACGCGGTACCCCCACCGGACCGCCTTCATCAAAGAGGACGTGAGGAACGCGGCCGCGCTACCCGAGCACGTTCGCAACCAGGACGCGGTCCTCCACCTTGCCGGGCAGGTGGCGGTCACGACCTCCCTGCTCGACCCCAACACCGACTTCGACGTCAATGCGCGCGGCACGCTCAACATGCTCGAGGCCGTCCGGCTGCACAATCACGACGCCCCGTTTCTCTTCGCATCGACGAATAAGGTGTACGGAAAGCTCGACCATAACAACGGCGCCTGTAAAGAAACGCAGCCCCTGGACTTCCACAGCCCATACGGGTGCAGCAAGGGTGCGGCCGACCAGTACGTGAGGGACTACACCCGCTGCTTCGATATGAACACCGTCGTCCTGAGGCAGAGCTGCATCTACGGCGCCCACCAGTACGGCACCGAGGACCAGGGTTGGGTCGCCCACTTCGTGCACTCGATCCTCAAAGACCGGGCGCTGACCGTCTATGGGGACGGGACTCAGGTGCGCGACCTGCTCGACGCCCGCGACCTCAGCGCCCTGTACGCACTCGTCATCGACAAGATTGGCATCACCCGTGGCGAGGTCTATAACGTCGGCGGCGGGCCGGAAAATCAGCGCAATCTGCTGGAGGTCATCGACCAGATCGGCGAGCTGACGGGCAGAAAGCCACAGTTCAGCCACGCAGACTGGCGCGAAGGCGACCAGAAGTTCTACGTGAGCGACATCTCGAAGGCGAAGAGCGACCTCGGCTGGGAACCGCAGATCGCCTTCGACCACGGCCTGCGCGATTTGATCTCCTGGGCAGAGTCGGTCAACTAGCGCGACGGCAGGTGAAGTGACCGCAGCCGCCCGGCAGCCCGCGTAGGAGTCGAGCCTCTCCCCACGCGGTCGTCGCCACCGCGCGGTTGACGCCGCGCATCACGCGGCCGGCGACTCCACCGCGTGCGGCGGACATGTCCTCGACCGAGCCGCTCACGGGTCCGCGCAGGTCAAGCCACGAGAAGTAGAGAAGGTCAAGGACCTGCAGCGCGAAGTGATAGCTCCACCGCGTGCGGATCACGGGCAGACCGGCTGCGGCGGCCATGAAACGGAACCGGTCGGCGGAAAAGACCTGGATGTGGCCGCCATGGCGGACCTTGGCCGTCCATCGCGTGCCGCATCCGACGAGACGGTACAGCGTGAATGGCTGACCTTCGAGGGGCAGCACGATGTGAAATTCGCCGCCCGGCTTCAGGACTCGTGCCACCTCGCGCAGGACCTGCTCCGGATCGTCGACGTGCTCCAGGACGTCGAAGATCCAGACGAAATCGAGCTCGCCGTCGCCAAAGGGAAGCCGCTCCGCGGTCGCAAGGCGGAAATCGACTCCGTCACGCGACGCACCGGCCGCCGCGATCGCGGAGCGGCTGGCATCGCAACCGAACACGTCGAGGTCCGCTCGCTCGCGCTTGACCGCCTTGGCGACGGAGCCGGCACCACACCCGACGTCCAGCACCTTGCCGTGGACCGGAGCGAGGTCGTCGAGCAGGTAACGAAGCTTGAGCCCATTCATGAACCAGGGCCTGGGACGCAGCGGCCCGGCTCCCCAGCGCTTGGCCTCGTAGTCGAACGACGCGGCCGGCGCTACCGGATCGCCGCCTGCGCCGCCTGACACTCGCCAGTCCCTGGTGGCGGAACCGTCACACCATCGACGTGCCACCCGACATGAGGAAGTTCACCGATATCGACAAACCAGCCCGGGTTCAGCTGCCGCAGCAGCATCCTGTTCGCATCACCGTTCGCGATCGCGATCATGCGCACGTCGTTCTTGTCCAGCCAGCATTGGAGAGCGTTGTTCACAGTCGACTCATGACCCTGGTACGTATACCCAGCGGGCAGGTATCCGAACGGGTCATACATCTCGCTGACCAGGTGTTTTCCATCGACGCCACCCAGGCGCGCAAGGCCGTAAGTCATATCAGGACGGTCAGGTGGAACGGCGAGCGCATGCCCTCGCTGGGGTTGCATCTCGTACCAGCTTGCGAGCACTGTCGCGTCGGCGGCGGTCGCGTTCCACGCGCGTTCCGTCGGCGCGAAGGCGTGCGAGATCGGTATCCATAGGAGCTGTGCGGCGATCAGCACTGCTGCGACTGCACTCCAGCCAAGGAGGCTGGGCGGGAATCCAAAGCGCCGCGGGACGGCATAGAGGCAAACGACCGCAATCAGGATGCCTGCGAACTCATAGGGGAACTCGAACCGGCGGCTGATCGGCATCCACCACTGCCACGTCGAGAGGAATGACGTGAATCCGAGCATGCCGGCGGTGAAGACCCAATAGCCGAATCCAAACGTGAACAGCATGTATCCATTCGGGTGGTAGAGAAGCGCCCAGCCGAGACCGGCCAACCCAAGCGCGAGCACAATTGCAAGCGCCGGGCGCGCGCCGACCTGGGCCGAGGTGATGGGTGTCCCCCATTGACCGAGAGCGTTCGCAAAGAAGTTCCACCAGAGCGGGTAGATCGGATTCCCCGTCTTTGCTTGGAAGATGAGCATGTAGAGACCGAGGGTGCCCGCAAATCCCAGCCACAGCCCGGGCCGCTGCCGGAGGTTGACGCGGCGGAGATTGGCGGCCACCACCAGGCCCAGGCTGAACAGCCACGCCTCGGCGCGAGCCATCGTCGCGAGACCGAAGGCCAACCCGGACCACCAGCCCTTGCCGTCGACCCACGCCCAGATCCCGAGCAGGCAGAGCGCGATGCCGATGGGCTCCAGCATTCCGGACGCGTCGTTCATCACGCTGGTCGGGAGCAGCGCCGCCAAAAACGAAGCCGCTATGGCAACCTGCGTGCTCCAGATCCTTCGGCAGATATGGAAGATCAAGACCACCGCCAGCACTCCAAAGACAAGACTGACCAACCTCAGGAGCACGATATCGATCGAGCCGGTTACGGCAAAAACGACCACCATCAAAACGGGGTGAAGGATTCCCCAAAAGTAGTCGAGTCCCTTCAAATCCCAGAGCCGGGGGCCATCCGGCGCGCCGAGGCCGATCTCCTTGGTCAGGTAGGCGATCTGCCAGTGGTGCCAGACGTCGTCGTAAACACCAAGGCCCGGGTTCTCCGGATTCGAGAAAACGAAGAGATATAGAAGACGCGGGAGGGCGGCGACGGCCGCCACGGCGATCGTCCATCGCCAAGCCGAAGCCGCGGCTTGTAGCCGCAGGTCGATCTCGTCGACATGATCGTCCTCGACCTCGTCCTCGCGGGCGAGGAGTCTCACGCGGTGGCGGCTTCGAGCGCGACCTGCTCGTGAATCCGCGCGACGTCCAGCACCGCGCGCTCGAGGATGTCGATGTGCCTTTCCCAGTCGAAGCGTCGCGCCCACTCGAACGCGCGCTGACCGGTCGCCTGGTTCTCGGACCGGTCATCCAGCAGCTTGGCGATGCCGGCGGCGTAGTCGTCCACGTCGAGCGGCTCGGCGAGATGTCCGGTCCCAGGCCCGACCGTGACTGTCGGCCCCGCCTGGTTCCACGCCACCACCGGGACGCCCTTGGACATCGACTCGATGACGCCCATGCCGAAGTCCTCCTCGGGCGCCGGGTACACGTAGACCGCCGCGCCCTCGTAAAGCGTCAGCAGCTCCGTCTCGCTGATCGCGCCCAGGAACAGGACCGCATCATCAAGGCCGAGCTCGGTGACGAGCGCCTGGAGGGAAGCAGTGTGCGAGGTGGCCGGACCGGGGACCACGAGCTGCACGCGCGGATGGCGCTTGCGCACTTCGAGCATGACCCGGATCGCCAGATCGAATCGCTTCTGCGGATAGTGGCGGTTCGTCAACAGGACGTAAGGGCGCCGGATCGGGTAGCCGTTGATGGTGAATCCGCCGGCGAACCTCGATTCGAGCGGCAGCGGGAACCCTCTCGCGGCGACGTGGCACCCGGCTGGACAGTCGATCGCATCGCGCCGATAGGTCGTGCGGATGATGTCGCCGATGTAGTTGCCATTGACCAGCAGCTGATCCGCCTCCTGGATCGAGCGACGGTCCGCCCAGGCGACAAAGCGCGTCGCGCGAAGCACGATCGCGGCGAGGAGGCGGTAGTCGGCGTTGGAGACCCAGCCGGTCTGGCGATCGACGTTGCGCGGATACACGAGCCGGTTCGGTTGGTTGAGGTAGACGACGTATGGGACGTCCATGAGCCGGGCCGCCCACCATGCGATCCACGCGCTCGGCTGGTTGCATCCGACGATCGCGTCGACCCCGCGGAAGCGCCACGCGTAGAGCGGCATGAGGAGGGAAGTCGCCGCCATCTGCGCGGCCTCACGAAACGGAAACCAGCGCGGCAGCTGAGGCAGAAACGTTTTGACCCGCACCTCGCCGATCAGGTCGGGATAGCAACGCGATGCGTCGACGGTCGGCGCGTAGCACTCGACGTCGTAGCCGCGCCGGCGCAGGCCGAGCACCTCCTCGATCACCAGCCGCTCCCCGCCGCCCGAGTACGTGAACCCGCAGTGGAAGACGGCGATGCGCCTCGGCCCGCTCGAGCGGGCACGCCGGCGGCCGCCGACCAAAAAGAAGGACAGAAGGCCCAGCGCCAGCGCGTTGGCGGCGGTGATCGCGTGGTAGAGGACGATCGCGCCGGCGGCGACGCTCGAGGCGAGGCCAAGTCCGCCGCCCAGGACGAGCGAGCCCGCAACCTCGAGGTTGCCGAGATAGCCCGGTCCTGCCGGCACCGCGAAGCTGAGCAGGATCGCCGGATAGGCGGCCATCGCCTTCGGCAGCGGAACGGGAACCCCGACCGCGGTGAACAGAAGCGTGAAGTTGAACGCATCGATCGCGAGGGCAAGGACGGTGAGAGCGCCAAGGCGGATCGCGAGCTCCGGCGACCACAACCCTCGCGCGCCGGCGCGAAACGCGAAGGCCTGTCCCGCCAGTCCTGAGGCGAATCTGGCCGGCAGCACCCGGCGGGCCAATCGCGAGCGCGCGATACGCGGGCCGAGCAGCGCCGTCCCCAACACCGCGCCGAGAAGAGCGATCGCGAGCGCGGCCGCGCCCAAAAGGCCGCGAGGCGCCTGCATCGCGCCTGCCAGGGCGACGACTTCCAACGCCGCGAGCACGACCGCCACCGCGGCCAGGTCGCACGCCTTGTCGATCACGATGGTGGCGAGCGCCGAGCCGGCCGGGATGCGGTGCCGGCGCCACAACCACCAGGCCCGGGCCGCGTCGCCGGAGCGGATCGGCAGCACGTAGTTGAGGAGGCCGCCGGCGGCGTTCATCGCGAAGGCGCGCACCATGCCGACCGGCGCCAGCGGACGCAGCAAAAGCAGCCACCGGCGTGCCCGTATCACGCTCGTGACGAGGAAGAGAGCGAGCATCAACGCGACCGCCCACCAGCTGTGGACCCTGGCATGTGACACGACCTCAGGCAGCGAGACCGTTCGCAGCCAAAGCCAGAGCAGCGCGAGGCCGAACGCGGTCTGCAGGCCGAGGCGAAGCCAGCGGTTCATTCGGCCTGCGACGGCTGAGACGGAAGAATCCAGCGCTGGGCAAACGTCCAGAATGCGAAGAGAAAGCCCACGAACAGGATCGTCCCCCCGTAATCGTGGAACAGGATCGCCGGGCCGACGCCGACGGTCGCCGCGATCACCGCGACGGCGGCGACCCGCAGCAGGTTCAGGAGCATCGTGCCGGCCAGTCCGATGCACAGAACCTGCGCGCGGCTTTCGAGAGTGTGACCGCCGCGCAGACCCGAGATGAGGCTGATGCCGAAGAGGATCAGGCTCTGCCAGCCGATGCAGTTCCAGGAGATGAAGAGCGTGTGCATCGATCCCGCGCTGTCCCACACGACGAGGTGGCTGCCCGAGGCGGCCGCGTGGATGCCGGCGAGGCCAAGCAAGCTCACGACCATGCGCGCCTCGACCGGGACGATGGCCTGCAGGGGATTGTCCGCGCCCAGCCGCATCGCCCACGTCGTCAGGAGCTCGTCAAACGTCGTCACGAGCGGCAGGACCATCAACAGCGCGCACGTCAGCGCGATGAGGGTCAGGTTGACGTCGTCGCGCTGTCGCGTTTTCATCGCCGTCTCCGAATGAGGCGTGACGCAAAGATCGGGACGATCAAAGCAAGGCCGGCGAAACCGAGCAGCGACTCAGGGACGACGATGCTCGGCGGCACGACTCGGGTGTCGGCCACGCCCGCGGTTCCGTCATAGAGCATCGACGGCTTGCCCCCGGTGCTGTGCGTCAGGGTCACCTGGATGCACAGCGATCCGCCCGGCACGATGACCATCGGCAGCTGGCTGGCGCTGGTGCTCACGGTGAACGGACTCGTGGTGTTCGTGCCATTCGACCCATACGTCGCGGTCCACGTGGATCCGACAGCCGGCACGGTCGCCACAAAAGCGGCGCAGCTGGACGTCGCCGAAACACCGGCCGCGATCGAGACCGTGTCGTTGGTGCTCCCGGTGCCACCGGTCCAGTACATGGTGAATGTCCACACCCCCGCGGCAACCGTTTGCGCGGGAAGGTTGCTGAACGACCACGTGTCGACAGCTCCCCCGGCGGCCGACTGGACCGCGCACGCGGTGCTCTGGGTGCCGACCGCCTGGTCGACCGTGCTCGCCGTGCAGCTGGGCGGCGTTCCGGTGCCGTGTAGATACAGCGGGTTGCCGGCGGCGCTCACGGTTGGCGCCCCGAGCGACGCCAGCGCCAGCGAGCCGAACATCAGCACCAGGATGCCGACGACGACCCAGCCAAGCCAGCGCCTCCCCTGAGTCGCACTGTGCTGAGGCGGCGTGACGAGCGGTGATGCCGGCGGCGCCCAACGCCGACCAGCCGGGCGCCGCCCTCTGATCCACCGGCGCAGCAGGTGCAGCCGGCGCAGGTGCTTGACCTCGTCGGTGACCCGTCCGGTCTTGGGGGTGCGGAACCAGGGCCCCTCGTCCTTGCTGATCAGGCCCTTGAACGCTGCCCAACCCTGGAAAGGAACGAGCGCAAACGAGAGGACCAACGCACCGACGACGCCCTGCACGTCGCGCGCCGGCGCCTCTTCGAGGATGAGCCCGGCGAGGTTCATCAGCGGCAGGGCGAAGATGTTCGAGAAGAGCAGCGACCATCCGAGCAGCGCGGTCCACCCCGGCACGTGAGTGTCGAACACGACCTCGGAGACGAGCCAGGCGATCGAACCAACGACAAACAGCGCCGCCTGCAAGTAGTAGCTCGCGTCGTACAGGAACTCGAGCTTCTCGATCGGGGTGACGAAAGACGACCCCATGATCGGCAGGAACCACTTGCGCACGTTGTGGGTGTGGCCTTCCGCCCAGCGCATGCGCTGCCTGGCGAGACGCCCGAAGGTGCTCACGCATTCGGCAGGCGTCTCAGCCCATGGCGTGTAGATCACCTTGTATCCCCGCGTGTAGAGCTTGAGCGTCAGCTCCCAGTCCTCCGTGATGCTGGTCCCCCAACCGACCTCACGCAGGACGTCGGCGCGGATCATGTAAGCCGTGCCGGCGATCATCTTCAGCGCGCCGATCGCATCCTGGAACGGCCGCTCGATCATGTAGCTGCCCGCATATTCGGCGCGCACCGCCTCCGTCAGCCAGCTCTCCGATTTGTTGAGCACGTGCCACTGGTAGCTCTGGACCGCCGCCACCTCAGCGCGGCGGTTGATCTTGCCTGGCTCCGAGGGGGGATCAGTACGTCCAAACGCAGCCTCGAGACGCCGGCTGGACGTGCCGTCGCTGACGCGATAGAAAAGCGGCAGCAAGCGCTCGATCGAGTCCGGGAACGGGACCGAGTCGGCATCGAAGACGACCACGAACTCGGTGCGCGCGTCCATGATCTTCAGCGCTTCGCGAAGCGCTCCGCCCTTGTAACCGGCACGGCTCGTGCGGTGAAGGATCTTGAAGCGAGGCCGGTTCCGCCAGCGCTCCAGGATCACCACCGACTCGTCGGTGGAGTCGTCGACGACGACGACCTCGTACTCGGGGTATTCGAGCTGCGAGAGGGCGGTCAGCAGACGCTCGATGACGCGCTTTTCGTTGTACGCGGCGACGTGGACCGACACGAACGGGTGATAGCCGAGATCGATGTGGTAGCCGTTGCCATTGCCGTTGATCCGGTTCAGCGCCTTGCCGTTTGTCTTGGTGGTGCCGTTGCCGTTGCGCGGCGGCGCTCCGACCAATGTCGTGAGCAGCACCATCGCCGTGCTCAGGTAGTACTTGATCGCATAGGCGAAGAAGATTCCGCCGAGAAACAGGCCGGTGAACGCAAACCCGTAGGCGACCCAATCGGCGCCGCTCTGGATCTTCGACTGCAGGACCAGGTCGATGAAGCCGTGCACGATCGCCACGATCGGGATGGCGCCGATGACGAACGCGGCCACCAGGACGCCGTTGAGAACCACACTCCAGGCGACGTCGCCGCGGCCTGGCCGCGACTCGGAGTAGTTGCCTGGATCTTCCCCTTGGCTCACGAGGCGTCTTCCACGTAGAGAGCGGCGCTCAGCTCGGCGCTGTCGAAGCGTCGGTGTCCACCCGGAGTCGTCAGGGTGGGACGCAGCCGCCCGCGGCGGACGGCCCGGTTGAGGGTCGGTTGGCTGACGCCCAGAAGCCGGGCGGCTTCCCCGGTGCTCACCAGCCGGGCTCCGTCAGGGTCGTCCTGCAGGCCGTCGGCGAATGCTTCGACCTCCTTGGGACTGAACCGCCGGTGCCCGCCCGGGGTGATCAGCGCAGGCCGGAGGAGGCCTCGCGCGACAGCACGCAAAACCGTCGCCTGGCTGACGCCGAGGCGGAGTGCGACATCCTTCGAACTGATCAATCTGTGCAAGACGTGTGCTGGGACTAACGAATCCATATCAGAAAGCAGTCGTCGTTCCGCGGGCTAATGAATCGGGTGCTTGGGATTCCAAGAGTGGGGCAGTCGTTTCGTCGTTGAAAATGTGCAAAGATAGACCAGCCTGTTCTTGGATTTCGTGGCAAACTTTTCACTGCGCACCTGTGCGCGCGGGCCTTCAGAAAGGAAAACCAGTACTCATCCTCATTTAGAACCTCACCCCCCGCAGCCAAGCTCGGAGCCGGTGTCGAGAAATCGCCCGGCCCGAGCCTTTTTTATGCCCTGTTGGCCCAGTCGCGGACGGCCTGGCGCCACGGTCGAAGGGCGCGATAGCGGGTCGACGCCAGGCAGCCGTTGAGCGGCCGGCGCGCGGCGGACGGGTAGGCGCTGCTGGGGACCGACTCCACCTCTACGCCGACGCCGCTCTCCGCCAGCACGGCCCGGGCGAAGTCGTCCCATCCGGTGCACCCTTCAGAGACCGCGTGCACGATGCCGGCCATCCCCTGCTCGACGAGCTCGACCGCCGCCGCGGCAAGATCGCGGGCGAACGTCGGATTCACGTGCTGGTCCGATACGACCGGCAGCCGCTGGCCTGATCGCGCCCGGTCGAGGATCCGGTGCGGAAAGCTCAGCGGGCCGCCGAAGAGGGCGGCCGTCCTCACGATCAGCACGCGCGGGCCTGCCTCGAGGACGCGGCGCTCGCCCTCGAGCTTGGACTTTCCGTACACCGAAAGCGGCGACGGCTCGTCCGCCTCGACGTATGGCTGGTCGTGAGTCCCGTCGAAGACGAAGTTGGTCGAGAAATGGACCAGCGTCGCGCCCTGGCGCCGGCAAGCGACGGCGACGAGAAACGGACCTTGCGCGTTGACCGCGAACGCCTCGTCGGGCTCCGACTCGGCACGGTCGACGGCGTTGTAGGCGGCGCAGTTGAAGACCACCTCAGGCTTACGAGACGCGATCAAGGCGTCGACCGCCTCCGCGTCCGTGATCGAAACCTGCTCGTACGGCACAGCACTGGCGGCGCCCAGCATGCGGACGAGCTCCGATCCGAGCTGGCCCTTCGCCCCCAGCACAAGAGCGTTCAACCCGACTCGGTCAGTCTCTCTTTGGTGAGTCCTGCTTGCTGCATCAGCAGCGCGGTGATCTCGGTCTCCTCGGCAGGCCGGCCGACCAGGAAGCCCTGAGCCGCGTCACACCCGGCCTCCACGAGGACGGCTTCCGCCATCCGGTCCTGTAGCCCCTCGGCCACGACGCGCAGGCCGAGGTTGTGACCCAGCCCGACCGCCGACCGGACGATCGCGCCCGAATCGGGGTCCGACGCGAGCGCGGAGACGAAAGACCGGTCGATCTTGATCTCGTTGACCGGGAGCCGCATCAAGTACAGGAGCGATGAGTAGCCGGTGCCGAAGTCGTCGAGCGCAAGACGCACGCCGATCTCGTGCAGCCGGTGGAGCGCTTTCGCCGCGGCCGCCGCCATCGCGACGCCTTCTGTGATCTCCAGCGTCAGGCGATTCGGCTCGACTTTGAAGTTGCCGAGCGCGCGGGCGACCATCTCCTCCAGCGAGTGGTCCTCGATGTTGCGCGGCGACACGTTCACCGAGATGGAGACGTCAATGCCGTCGGCGATCCACTTGCACAGCTGGGTCAGCGCCGCGTCGATGACCCACGCGGTCAGGGGATGGATGATGCCCGTCTCCTCGGCCATGGGGATGAAGCGGTCGGGCGGCATCAAGCCCTCGCGTGGGTGGTTCCACCGGACGAGCGCTTCCACCGAGTGGATCGTGCCCGTGGCAAGCGTGACCTGCGGCTGGTAGTGGAGGACGAGCTCGCCCTGCGGAATCGAGCGCCTCAGCTCTCCCGCCAGGCCCGAGCGGCGCAGCGTCTGCGCCTCCTGCTCCGGTTGATAGACGGCGTAGCCGCCGCCCGATCGCTTCGCGACGTACATCGCCACGTCCGCACGCCGGAGGAGCGTGCTTGGATCGTCGCCGTGGACGGGGTACATCGCGATCCCGATCGAGGCGCCGGTCTCGACCATCTGGTCGCCGATCGCAAACGGACCCTCGAGAGAAGCCAGGATTTTTCTCGCGGTCGCGACGACGTCTTCCGGATGCTTGGCGTCGGGCGTCAGGACCGCGAACTCGTCGCCACCCAGCCTGGCGATGGTGTCCGTCGCGCGCAGCACCCCGCGCAGCCTGGCCGTCACCTCCTGCAGCAGGCTGTCACCACGGTCGTGGCCGAGCGCGTCGTTGATGTCCTTGAACCGGTCGAGGTCGAGCAGGAGGACGCCGAACATCTTCTGGTTGCGTCGCGCCGCGAGCAGGGCCTGCCGCAGCCGGTCGCCGAACAGGCTGCGGTTGGGTAGTCCGGTCAGCGCGTCATGCAGCGCCTGGTACTCGAGGGCGTCGGTGTGCGCCTTGCGCTCGGAGATGTCGCGCAGCGTGGCGATGAACAGGTGGCGGGCGCCGACCTGCATCGAGCTGACCACGAACTCCAGCGGGAAAAGGCTGCCGTTCTTGCGCTTGCCCATCGTCTCGTGCGCACCGCTGACCGGGATGTCGAGCTTCAGACGGCGCTGCAGGTAGTTGTCGAAAGCGGCGCGGTGCGTGGTCGCGATCAAGATGTCCGACTGCTGCCCGACCAGCTCCTGCTCGGAGTACCCGAACAGCTTCACCACCGCGGGATTGGCAGAGTCGATGACACCTGCCGGGTCGATTGTCGCGAGACCGTCGGACACGTTGTCGAGCACAGAGCGCATGCGCTTTTCGCTCTCCTGCAGCGCGACCTCGGCGCGCTTGCGCTCGACGAATTCGCCGATCTGGGAGCCGACGTCGTTCATGACCGCGATCAAGCCGTCGTCCAGGTCGCGCGCCGCCCACGTGTGAAGCGAGATCATGCCGACCACGCGCCGGCCGCTGCGCACCGGGAAGCCGACGATTCCGTGCAGCCCGACGGCGACAGCAGCCGCCGCGCGCGGTGAGGTGTCGGCGCCGAGGTCTGGCATGGCGATGGGCGCGCCAGCCTCCCACACGCGACCCGCGAGACCCTCACCTCGGCGGTACGTCTGGTTGGCGGCCGTAGCTTCGAAGGCGCTGGTGTCGCGACCGGGACGCTTCCACGACGTGACGAAATGCATTGCCTCGCGCGGAATGTCGACCTCCCAGTATTCCGCCAGCTCCCAGTCAAGGGTCCTGCACAGGCCTTCCAGCACGCCGGCCGCGGCCTTGTCCCAACCGGGCGACGTCACGAGCGCTTGCGTGACCGCGAACCTTGCCGCCTGCAGGACCTCGGCCCGCTTGCGGTCGCGGATGTCGACCGCCACCGTCTGGAAGTACATCGGCTTGTCGTCGGCGCCGCGCACCAGACGCATCGTCAGGTCGACCCAGACGTGCTCGCCGTCTTGGCGCGTGTACCGCTTTTCGATCCGGCGGCCCTCTTCCTCGCCGGCGAGCATGGTGTGCATCGCGTCCTGGAGCGCGGCGACGTCGTCCGGATGGGTGATGTCGAGCAGCGAAAGCGTGCGCAGCTCCGTATCGCTGTAACCGACGAGCTCGCAGAAGGCGGGGTTCACCGTCGTGATGTGCGCGTCGAGTCCCGCAAACGCCATGCCTGCCTGCGCCTGCTGGAACAGCGTGCGAAAGCGAGTCTCGCTCTCGCGTTCGCCCGCCTCGGCGCGGAGCCGCTCGGTGATGTCGCTGACGAGCGTCAACAGCTGGTCGCGCCGCGTCGTGACGCGGTGGATCGCAACCTCGACCTCGACGCGCCGCCCCGACTTGGTGATGATCGCCGATGTGTAGCGCGCCGGCACATCGCCGCCGGCCAGCCGTTGCGATAGGTTCGCCGCGAGCCGCTCCCGCTGCTCCTCAGGCGCCATACCGATCAGCGAGGGCATCGCGGCCAGCTCCTCGCGTGAGTATCCCGTGAGGTTGACGTACGCGTCGTTGCCTGCGACGAAGCGGCCTCTCTCGGTGATGACCAGGCCTTCGCCCAGGTCACTCAGCGTCGCCAGCAGCGAGCTCTGGCGTTCAACCTGAACGCCCAGGTCCCGTTCGACCGCCCGACTCGTCAACAAGGCCAGGAGACCGAGACCCATCACCAGGAGCGTCCAGATCACGATGGCGCTCACCGAGACCATCAGCTGGGTCACCGCATATGCCCAGAGCGCGCCGAGCCCCAGGATCGCGATCGCGAACACGTATATGAAATGGCGCGAACGGAGTCCGACGTCGAACTGCAGGAACACGGCAGCGAAGCTGACCGCGGCCAGCGGGGGCAGGTCGTCGCCCAGCCATCGCCCCGCGATGCCCAGCACCAGGACCGCCAGGATGGCGGCGTACACCATGATCGGCAGCTGGACGGCGAGCCGGGGGGCGAGCTTGGAGACCCGGACGGCGACCGCCACGCCGGCGAGCAGCGTACCCGCGGCGAACAGGACAGCCTCCTCGCGGAGCACGTCGGCGGGCAGGTGCGCCGCCCACAGCCGGTAACCGACGCCGGCGATGATCGCCGCCACTGCGAGGCCGTTGACAAGCGGCAGGTTCCAGGAGCGGGACGAGCGCGGGACCCCGGCGGCAGCCCATGCCGCCCCGAACAACGGATCGGCCGAGGGATGACCGCTCAGGTCTTGGACCAAGTTCGATGAACGATAACGTTCGGGACCCGAGTTCGCTTTCCCTTCCCCACTAGCTGGGGAAGGTGACCCGGCCGCGAAGCGGCCCGGTCGGATGGGGCCTTACGCGCTGGCAGGTCTCGCGGATGGACCAGCTGCTTACTTCCCGCCTTTGGTGTGAGGTCTCTGCGGGACGGTCCGCTTGAGTGGCGGCCTGCGGCCGGCGTGGAGCGGGTTCACCTTCTCCTCGCCATCCTTACCTGCCTTGCCCCGCCCGGCGGTGGCATGCAGGGTCCGCAGCTTGGCCAGACGGTCCTTCTTGGCCGCGAGGGCGGTTTTCAGCGCATCCGACAGCTGGGTGTCGTTCATGGGGACGACCCGGAGCCGGGCCTCCAGCTCGAGGACTTCGACTTCAGCTCTGGTGAGTTCTAGATCGATGGTTTTGGACACGGTATTCCCCTTCTTTACACCTCAAAGCTACTGAACCTGATAACTACCCCGCAAGTGGCGAGGTTATGCCTCCACCCCTCAGTTCACTGCGACGGTCGCCGTGGACGAGCAGTAGACGCCCTGCGCGCAGAGGCTGTTGTCGGTGATCTGGACGGTCAGCGTTCCCCTGGTGGTCGCGTAATTGGCGCTGTAGGTCAACGTGATAGTGGCGGTGCCCGACTGAAGGCCGGCGCTGAACGCGGGCGTCGGATAGCAGGGGCTGGCCGGACCCGCGGCGTTCGGGCACAGCGCGGAAGCCCAGGACGTGACTTGCACCGTCGGTGTTGGTCCGGGGGTGCCCGCCGAGTACGGCAGTTTCACTGTGCAGCTGACCCGGCCCTGGCAGGCTCCCCCGGCCAGCGAGACGTGGTCGTACATCCAGAAGGTCGGCGCGATCGAGGTGCTCGCGCCCATCGCGTCGGTGATCTGGATCGTGAACTTCAGGTAACCCGACAGGCCTCTGAACGTCCCCTTCAAGGACAGCTCCGACAGGGTCGTTCCCGCGGGGAGTGGTCCCTGCGCCACCGAGTACTCGTATGGACCTACGCCCCCGGACAGCTGGCCGAAGGGGCCACAGATGTCGACGCATCCGAGCTCCACGGTGCAGTACCGCGCGCAGGCGGGGATCAGTGCCGCCGAGAGCGCCGATACGATGCCGATCTTGCCTGAGATCGTGGCGCTGCCGTCGCCGGAGTCGGCGGCCCGGATCGTGAACACGAAGTTGCCGGCGCTGGTCGGCGTGCCGGAAACGCGGCCGTCGGCGCCGAGCGTCGGTGTGGGCGATGGCGACGGTGTTGGCGAAACGACCGAGGCGATGTTTTGCGGCGGCGCGCAGGCGAATGCAAGCACCATCACCGCGGCCAGGGCGGCGGCCCACCTTCCTCCCACGACTTCACAAAACACCGAGCGCGAGGGAAAGTTTAAATAGAACTTGACGAAATTCAGTCAGTCCAGACTGATGGCGTCACGCAGTCGGTCGAAAAAGCCCTTCGACACTTTCTCCGGCTTGCCCGTCAGCCCGCCAACCTTCCTGAGCAAAGCCTTCTGCTCCAGATCCAGGTCCTTGGGAATCACGATCTGGACGACCACGTACTGGTCGCCGCGGCGCCCGCCGCGGACGTCGGGCATCCCGCGTCCCTGCAGGCGGAAGGACTGGCCGTGCTGGGTGCCGGCGGGGATGGCGATCTCGACCGGGCCTTCCATGGTGGGGATCTCGATCCGGTCGCCAAGCGCCGCCTGAACCATGTTGACGCGGAGCTCGAAGAGGACGTCCTGTTCGTGGCGCGCGAGCTGCGGATGGGCTTTGACGCGCAGGACGACGTAAAGGTCGCCTGGAGGGCCGCCGCGGAGCCCGGCCTCGCCTTCGCCGCTGATCCGGATTTGCGACCCGGTGTCGACCCCGGCGGGGATCTTCACCGCCAGGCGCTTCGATTTCTGGACCCTGCCCTGCCCGCGGCACTGGGTGCACGGGCTTTTCAGGATGCGTCCCCCCCCGCCGCATGTCGGGCAGGTCGCGGTGGTCACGACCTGGCCGAAGAAGGATTGGGCGGAGCGCCGGATCTGGCCGGAGCCCCCACATCCGGGGCACGTCTCCTGTCCGGTGCCGGGCTCGGCCCCGCTGCCGGAGCAGCGGTCGCAGGCCGCCAGGCGTGGCACGTCGATCTGCTTCTCGACGCCCGTGAACGATTCGTCGAACGTGATCGTCATGTCGTAGCGGAGGTCGTCGCCGCGGTTGGATCGCTCGCGGCGCGCCCGCGCCCCGAAGCCTCCGCCGAAGAACGTGT
>VBFV01000034.1 GCA_005881335.1 Chloroflexota bacterium | reverse complement strand
GCTTGGTAGAGCACTTGACTGAAAATCAAGGTGTCGCCAGTTCAAATCTGGCCCTCGGCACCACTGATCGCTGGACGGTTAGTCTCGACCTTCGTGCGGCAGCCCAGACCATTTCGCTTCAGCGCGCAGGAGCATCAGGCGCACAGCGCCCAGCAGTGGCGGGAACGGGCTCGCGCGATTGAGTCGATGGGCTACGCATCGCTCTACCTGCCGGATCACTTCGGCGATCAGGTAGGACCGATTGCCGGGCTGATGGCCGCCGCTGATGCGACGACGAAACTCCGCATCGGCCCGCTGGTGTTTGACAACGACTACCGCCATCCGGTCGTGCTTGCGAAGGAGGCGGCCACCCTCGACCTCTTGTCCGATGGCCGGCTCGATTTCGGAATCGGCGCCGGCTGGATGGTTTCCGACTACGAGCAGGCGGGTATCCCATACGACAGCGCGGGCACACGTATCGAGAGGCTTGCCGAGGCGTTGACGATCATTAAGATGCTGTTTGCGGGCGGAGAAGTCTCGTTCCAAGGAAAGCACTACTCCGTCAATGGTGTGGAGGGTGCGCCTCTGCCCGTGCAGAAGCCGCATCCACCAATCGTGCTCGGCGGCGGAGGTCGCAAGATGCTGGAACTTGCGGCACGCGAGGCGGACACCATCAACGTGAACTTCGATCTGCGAGCGGGCCGGCCCAGCCGCCGCGTGGCGCGGACCGGGCTGGCGGAGGCAACCGATGAGAAGCTCAGCTGGATCAGAGATGCAGCCGGCCAGCGCATGGAGGGGATCGAGCTCGGCGTGTGGACGATGGTGGCCACTGTCACCGACGATCGCGAATCGGTCGCTTCCATGCTCGCCCCGTCAATGGGGCTCGAACCGTCGGACGTGCTGGCAATCCCACACCTCATGATCGGCACCGTGGATCAGATCGCGGAGGACCTCGTCGCCCGGCGCGAGCGGTACGGGATCTCCCACATCGTCGTGCCGGGCGATGCTGCCGACTCGCTCGCGCCGGTCGTGGAGCGCCTCGCCGGGAAGTAAGAGGCTCAGGTAGATTGGTGGCGATGGCCACCACTCAGCAGGTCCAGCTGAAACACAAGGTGGAGGGCCGGATGGGCGAGGTGCTCACCCCGCAAGCGCTCGGGTTTGTCGCCCGGCTGCAGCGCGAGTTCGGTGGTCGAAGGCAGGAGCTCTTGCGTCTCCGCGACGAGCGCCAGACGCGGATCGAGGCGGGGGAGATGCCGCAGTTTCTCGTCACCACCAGCTCGGTTCGCGATTCGGACTGGAAGGTGGCGAAAGCACCGAAAGACCTGCATGACCGGCGCGTCGAGATCACCGGGCCCACCGATCGCAAGATGCTGATCAACGCGCTCAACTCGGGTGCGCGCGTCTTCATGGCGGACTTCGAAGATGCGAACTCGCCGACGTGGGCAAACCTGGTCGAGGGCCAGGTCAACCTCATCGATGCCATCGAGCGCCGGATCGATTTCACAAGCCCGGATGGCAAGGAATACCGGCTCAACGAGAAGGTGGCGACGCTTCTCGTCCGGCCGCGTGGGTGGCACCTGGACGAACTTCACGTCGAGGTCGACGGCAAACCAGTCTCAGGCAGCCTGTTCGACTTCGGCCTCTATTTCTTCCACAACGCAAAGCGTCTGCTCGGCAAGGGCAGCGGCCCGTACTTCTATCTCCCGAAGCTGGAGAGCCACCTCGAGGCGCGACTGTGGAACGACGTGTTCAACCTCGCGCAAGACGAGGTGGGCATCCCGCGCGGCACCATCCGCGCCACCGTTCTGATCGAGACGATTCTCGCCGCGTTCGAGATGGACGAGATCCTGTACGAGCTGCGCGACCACTCGGGTGGGCTGAACGCGGGACGGTGGGACTACATCTTTAGCATCATCAAGAAGTTCCGCAATCGCCCCGAGTTCGTGCTCCCGGATCGTGCGCAGGTGACCATGACCGTCCCCTTCATGCGCGCGTACACAGAGCTGCTGGTGCGCATCCAGACCTGGTGCCGACGGCGACCGAAGCGTTCGACCGCGTGCTTGGCGACCGACCCAATCAGCTCGAGCGGCAGAGACCTGACGTGGCGGTGACCGCTGCTCAGCTGAGCGATGTGAAAGTTCCCGGCGGAACGATCACCGAGAACGGACTGCGCATGAACGTCAGCGTCGGCATCCAGTACATAGAGTCCTGGATGCGCGGCACGGGGGCGGCGGCGATCAACAACCTGATGGAGGACGTCGCGACCGCGGAGATCTCACGGTCGCAGGTCTGGCAGTGGGTGAAGCACTCATCGCGACTGGCCGAGGGTCCCACAGTCAACGCCGATCTGGTGCGTGAGCTGGCTGACGACGAGATGTCGCAGCTGCGCGAACGGTATGGGGAAGAGGTCTGGGCTAAGAGCCGCTTTTCAGAGGCGCGTCAGGTGTTCGAGGAAGTGGCGCTGTCAAAGGAGTTCCAACCCTTCCTGACGTTGGTGGCCCTAAGCCACATCTCCTAGCTACTTGGCCGGGGCGGGGGGCTTGCCTGGCAGCCGGCGCCACTGACGCGGCCCGACGCCGTTGTTCGGATTTCCCGGCACGAATGCCACCGCCGACGGCTTCACCATGCAGTTGTCCTTCCGTACGACGCTTCGCTCGCCGCCTTCCTGGTGCTCGATCACCACGGTCCGCTCCAATACCGCCCGCACTCGTACTTGCTTGCCGTCGACGATCGCGCTGAAGCCACCGCTGACTTCGTGGTTGGGGGGTGGGACGATGCTGGCCAGCGAGACGAGTTCGACGGTTTTGCTCATATGGTGGCTTCCCTCGGGCTAGGCGGCGGCGGAGATCGCGCCGCGGAAATTAGCAGGCGCCGACGAATTCGGCAGCAGCGAATGTTACCAGAGCGAGTCCGGCCGACTTACGAAGCGTAAGCAGCCGTCGATCAGGCGGCTGAGCTCTGCTGTTCCTGCAGCCGCAGCTGGCGGGCGGCCTCCCGGCCGCGCCGAGCCGCTTCCTTGCTGGCGAGGTGCCGCACGCGCAGCTGCCGCGGGTCGACAAACAGGCGCCGGCGGTTGACCAGCACCTTCGGCTCGCCGGGCGCGGGCTCGATCACAGCGGTGCGCTCGAGTACCGCGGTCACCCAGACACGCCGTCCGTCGTCGACCTGCGCCTCGAAGTCCGGGAGGATCTCGTCATCCTCGTCCATGGAAACGCTGTCCAGGCGCACCAGCTCTGGGCGGGTCTTTTCAGCGGTCTTGCGGTTGGTTGCCATGCTCATATCCCACTTACCCGATAACGATCGAGGCCAAACTGAGTACCGCCTCTCGCACGGTCCTCACTGGAAGTCACGCTATCAATACCGGATTGGTAACACTCCGTATTCCGGTCAGGTGCGTACGGGCGTTCCCTGGGCCTCCCGAAGGCGCCCAGCCGGCAACCAATCTACTCCAACCCCGAACACGGCCTCGAAATGGCCGGTGTAGGCCTCAGCAGCGGATCTCGTGTCGATTCGCCGTCCCGTGACCGCCTCCATCGAGGTCGGCCGCCGGTCGGCGTGACCGCAGGGGACGATCCCCTCGAAGTACCCCAGATCGGTGGTCAGGTTCAGTGCGAAGCCGTGGCTGACCACCGAGCGGTCGAGCTTGATCCCGATCGCGGCCAGCTTCTCGCCGTTCCGCCAGACGCCCGTGAAGCCCGGCTCGCCTGGCTCGGAGTCGATCCCGAGCTCGCCCAGGTACTTGATGAGCGACCGCTCCAGCCGCTCGAGGTACTGGGGGATGGTCAGCTCGAGGTGCGTCAGGTCCAGGACCGGGTAGCCGACCAGCTGCCCCCGCCCGTGGTAGGTGGCCTCCCCGCCGCGGTCTGACCAGACCACCTCGACCCGCCGGCGAGCCCGCTCATCCTCATCCCAGAGCACGTGCTCGGGCGCCGCCGCCTTGCCCATGGTGAACACGTGTGGGTGCTCGAGCAGGAGCAGCGTGTCGTGGCCGGCCCCTTCCCGCAGCTCCCTCACCAGCGCGGCCTGGAGGTCCCAGGCCTCGCGGTAAGGGACGCTACCCAGCCAGGAGGCTCTTACGCGCGGTTGGGACTTGTTCATCGGCGTGGTATGAGGACCTCACCAGGGGACCTGCCTCGACGTGGCCGAAACCCATGGCGAGTGCCTGCTCCTTCAGACGCAGGAACTCTTCCGGTCGGTAGTAGCGCACGACCTCGGCGTGCTTCTTCGACGGCCGCAGGTACTGCCCGACCGTCAGCACATCGATGTTGTGCGCCCGCATGTTGCGAAACACGTCGAGCAGCTCGTCATCGGTCTCACCCAGCCCGACCATCAATCCGGACTTGGTCACCATCTCCGGCGCCAGTGCCTTGACGTGGCGCAGCAGCGCGAGGCTGTTGGCGTACACCGCTTTCGGCCGGATGCGCGCATAGAGCCTAGGCACGGTCTCGGTGTTGTGGTTGAAGATGTCGGGTCTCGCCTCGACGACGGTGCGCACCGCGTTGAAGTCGCCCTGAAAATCTGGCGTCAGGACCTCGATCGTTGTGCCGGGGCTGCGGCGCCGGATGGCGCGGATGGTGCGCGCGAAGATGCCGGCCCCGCCATCTTTCAGGTCGTCGCGGTCGACCGAGGTGATGACCGCATGCTTGAGGCCGAGCTCCGCGACCGAGTCCGCGACACGCAGCGGCTCACCGAGGTCGAGCTCCGACGGCCGGCCCGACGTGACCGCGCAAAACCGGCAGGCGCGCGTGCAGACGTCGCCGAGGATCATGAACGTCGCCGTCTTCCGGTTCCAGCAGTCGAAGATGTTGGGACAGCGAGCTTCTTCGCACACCGTGTGCAGGCGCCGGCCCTGGACGATCTGCTTGAGCTCCTTGAAGTTGCCGCCTTCGGTCACGCGGACGCGGATCCACTCCGGGATCGGCGCGGGTCGAAGCGACTCCGTCGTGCTCACAGCCGAATGCTACCGGGCGTCCACTCCTCGAGCCTTTTCTTCATCGTGCCCAAAAACTGGCCCGCCATCATCCCGTCGATGATCCGGTGGTCGAAGCTGAGACACATGTTCATCATGTGGCGCATCGCGATCGCGTCCTCGATCACAACAGCGCGCTTGACGATTGATTCCGTGGTCAGGATCGCGGCCTGCGGCTGATTGATGATGGGCTGGCTCGCGATCGAGCCAGTCGCGCCGGTGTTGTTGAGGGTGAACGTGCCGGCCTGCACGTCTTCAGGTTTCAGCTGCTTGTTGCGTGCGCGTTCGACCAGGTCGTTGATCACGCGCACGAGGTCCGTGAAGCCGAGCTTGTCCGCGTCCTTGACCACAGGAACGATCAGGCCGTCGGGGATGGAGACCGCGATGCCGAGGTTGACGTAGCGCTTGATGACTACACCCTCATCGCTCCAGGTGGAGTTGAGCCACGGAAACTGCTTGAGCGCCTCACAGACGATCTGGGCTACAAACGGGAGGTAGGTCAGCGCGACGCCGTGGCGTGCCTTGAACTTTTCTTTCTCCGCCTCGCGATACCGGACCAGGCTCGTCATGTCGATCTCTTGCAGCGTCCACGCATGAGGTGAGGTCGCCAGGCTGCGGACCATGTGTTCCGCGATCGACTTGCGAATCACGCTCAGCTTCACGAGCTCCTCGCGGGCGCCGTCGACGCGAGCGGGCACCGGGCCGGACGGTTGCGCCGGCGCTTGAGGAGCAGCTGCGACCTTCTCGCCGCCCACAGCCGCCAGCACGTCATCCCGCGTGACCCGGCCACCGAGGCCTGAGCCGCGCAGGGATGTCGGGTCGATGTCGTGCTCGGCGGCCAGCTTGCGCACGGCCGGTGAAAGTCGCTGCCTTTCCCCTCCGTCGGGGGCCTCGGCCGCCGGCGCGGCCGCCGGAGCTGGCGCTTT
>VBFV01000033.1 GCA_005881335.1 Chloroflexota bacterium | reverse complement strand
GTCCGTGACCACCTCGACGAGCGGCTCATCGCGCTTGACGAAATCGCCCTCGTGCTTCAGCCACTTGTCGACCGTACCTTCAGTGACGGACTCGCCGAGCTGGGGCATCTTGATCTGCGAGACGGCCACGTTGCGAGTGTAGCGGAGGCTTGACGGCCGCCCGACCGGCCTTAACATGCCGCCGTGGCCGCAGTTCCGCCGCCTCCACCGCCGGACCTCTTTGGGCAGACAGCCAGGCCAACCGACGGGATGGCCATCGCCGCGCTGGTGGTGGGGCTCACCGCCGTACCAGGTGCGACTGTCCTTGGCGTGCCTGGAGTGGTCCTGGG
>VBFV01000032.1 GCA_005881335.1 Chloroflexota bacterium | reverse complement strand
CCCACCAGACGCCATCGGGCCAGGCATCACGCGTTGCCCCCGCAAGCTCCGCGGCGAGACGGCTCTTGCCCGCGCCGCCGGTACCGGTCAGAGTGACGATCCGCGCGTTCCGCACGAGCGACTTGAGCGAGCGCAAATCGGCCTCGCGGCCCACGAAGGTCGTGAGATGGAGAGGCAGATTGTTCGGAACAGCCTTCGACTGGTGGCGCTGGCCGGCCACCGTGCCCATCCGGGTATCTTCGCCCAGCCCGCCGCCAATTCACAGTCCCGCCGTGGACGGAAAAAGGAGAGAGGGACGGCCAGGTCCCTCTCTCCGGTCGGCGCACCCTGGGGGATAGAGGGTGCATGTCGATGCCTTACGGCAGCTCGCGGTGGCCGGTCGACTGAACGCTCGCCGGCTGCTGCTTGTACTGGTTGACGAACGCGGGGTCGTCCACCAGGATCCGCGGGTTTCCGTTCGGCGTGGTCTCGCGGTAGGCCCAGCTCGGCAGCACCGCCGCCGGCGCCCCAGCCTCCGCGCCTCGGTCGAGAAGCGACCCGCTGGTGCCCTTGTCCTGGCGAAGGACGGTACCGGGCGCCGCGTGAACCGCCGGGTTCTGGGTCACGGCCACGCCGCTTCCCTGGACGCTCTTGGCGATGTAGCCGCCCATCGCGGCAAGACCCATGGCGACGATTACGAGGACGGCGAAGACGAACGTTTTCGAGACTGACGCTCCGCGCAACGATGCTCTGGCTTCCATTTCTCTCTCCTAACGATTTTTTGATTTCGGCTGCCGGTGCAGAACCGTTGAGTCGAGAGTAGGAATCAGGGGGCATGCCTCAAAAGGCTGGAAACACCTGAAAAGAGTTGGGGCAGGTACCTGATTCCAGGTACCTGCCCGGTCTGTTTACGAGTTCGCCGCCAGCGCCGAGGCCTGGTCCAGCAGGTGCCGGCCCCGGGCGATCATGTCCTTGAGCTCCTGCTCGCTCGCGGTGGGACCGCCGAACGTGGCGTTGGTGAGGGCGGTGCGCATCTGGGCCTCGAGCGTGTCCCGCTGCGAGGTGAGCGAAGCGATGCTGTTCTCGACCGACGTGTAGTGGCTGTCATCGCTCGGGCTGCCGCTTGCGATCGCGTGCGTCGACGCGACCAGGGTGTCGTGGGCGAACGGTCCGAACGGCGCCGCGATGTCCTTGTACACCTTGTGCAGGCGCACCAGCGACTCGTGGTGGGCGCGCAGGTCGCGCGAGACCGCGGCCGTTTGCAGGAAGTCGGCCAGGATCGCGCCGTCGGGTTCGTAGCTGTCCTTCAACCCGAGGAGCGCGAGCATCGTCGGACGCGTGTCGGCGTGGTCGGACCACGTGGCGCTCGTGCGTCCCAGGTTCTGGACGCCCGGGCCCACCAGACCGAGCCAGGTGCGGCCGATATCCTCAGTCGCGTCGCCGTGGCTCCAGGCGAAGTGGTAGTCGACGCAGGTGGCAACCTTGCTGCTCGGGGGGTCGCCTATGGGACAGGCGGTGTTGGTGGTGGTCAGGAAGTAGTCCGGGTTGGCAAAGTAGGTGAAGTCCGGCGTCCGGCGGGGGTCGGCGTTGACCATGTGCAGCGCCTTCTCGCCCACCGTATCGGCCATGAAGAGCATCACGTCTCGGGGCGACGATGGATCAACGTACGGATCGATGCCCCTGGCTGCCGCCAATTTGCGTTCGAACTCGCGGATTTGAGCCGCCGTTGGCGGGGCGGCGGTGGGCTTGGCTACATAGACGGTTGGAGCCGAGTCGAAGTGCATGTCGAATATTGGCGGCGTGTAGGTGTTCGGCAGTAGGGCCTTGATGTTCTGCGTGACCTCGCCGATCTGGTTGGCCGGGCACGTCTGTCCGCCGCTCACGTTGCAGAAGGTGTGGCTCCACGTGCCGTCGGTCGAGGTGCCGCCCGCGAAGTGGTCGTTCTCGTCCGACGTGAAGACGAACAGAGTGTTGGACTTGTTGATGCCGTCTGCGGCCAGCCGGTCGAAGAAGGCGCCGAATGCCTGGTCGTAGGCATGGAGCGCCGCCACGTAGTCGGACTCACCTGGGCCTGACGCGCGGCGAAGGTCGTGGTTGTCGTGTGCGTCGGAGATGTAGGCGAACGTGATGGGTACTCCTGCCTCCTGCATCTGGGCGACGTAGGCGAGGCTGACCTTGGCGGGCATGCCGTCGAAGCCCGGGAAGCCGGGATTGCCCGCGGGGTCGGTGATGTCCGCGCCGCTCATGTCCTTCACCACCGGCTGGTTGTTGGTGATCGCGGGGTTGACGTACTTCGCTCCGAACAGGCCTTTGAAGCCCGTGTAGCCGCCCGGCTCCTGGGGCAGCAGGTCGTCCTTGGCGTTGGCGCTGGAGTTGCAGATGCCGCCGCCCTGGGCGCAATGGATCGCGATGCCGACGAAGTCGGTTTGCGCCAGCGCGGGATTCATCTTCGCCTCGTTCCACTCGGTCGAGCCGGTCCCGAAGACCTTGGTCATATCGCCGGCGGGCGTGGTCTTGGTGTTCTCGAGGACGACGTTGGCGGTGGATACACCGCCGTAGTCGCATCCGGCCCTGGTGTAGGGAACCCACGGCGCCGGCGTCGTCACGCCGCCCGTGGTGACCATGTTGGGCAGCGGGTCGTTGGCCCCGGTGGGGGTCACGTCGTCGACCAGGTCGGTCCAGTACTTGAACGCGGTTGAGAAGGCGGTCGAGCCGTCTGGCTTGAAGTAGCCGTAGCCGTTGGTGACGGTGAGGCCGTGGCGGTCCGGGTAGAGGCCGGTCAGCGAGGTGAGGATTCCGCCCGCGGTGTGCGAGATGAGGATCGTGTGGTTGTTGTCGCTCACGGTGCCGTTGTCGGTCATGAAATTGAGCAGGTTGGGCATCTGCTCGAGGTCGGAGGCAACGCCCCCGCGGTCGCGCGTGAGGTGGGTGTTGTCGAACGTGATCGAGATGACGTGCTGGATGCCGTTGTTGAGCGAGCAGCTCCGCGTCTGGCTGTTCGTGTTGGCTGCCGGGTGCGCCGATGCGGTGCTGGGAACCAGACACTGCACAGCCACGAGCGCCGCCACCGATGCGAGCTTCATCAGCCGTCCCATACCAAACCCCCTAATTGCCGAAGCACCCCCTGCAACGCACCGACCATAACCCGCCCCCGTTATCCGCGGGTTAGAGGTGGTTTAGGAATCGACCTTATGCACTCTCCATGCGACATGTCAAGTTCCCGGACAATGTGGCGGTGAACCGAGCGACGGCGGCGTGGTTCTGCCTGGTCAGAAGCTAGGTCTGACCGAGCGCCGTCTGCATGTCGGCCGCCGTTTTGTCGAGCAACGTTTGGAGCAGGTCCCATGCCGATGTTGGTCGCGACGGCGCCCTGACCTTCGCTGCCGGTCAGCCACTTCACGAAACCGAAAGCCGCGCTTTCTTGGTTGCTATTCTTCACGATGGCGAGGTTGCTGCCGCCGATCCAGACTGCGTGTCCCGTGTGGCCGGGCGGAAATTGCTGGACTCCGAACTGCAAGCCTTTCAGTTTTGTCGCCAGGGAGGGGCCGGCGATGGTGACGGCGAATTTGCCGTTGGCAAACATCGATTCCACGCCGGCGGTGTCCTGCTTGAGCACGTCGGCGTCGACGTACCGGCCACCGAAGCGCTGATATTCATCGACTCCGTCGACCGAGGCGCTCTGGTTGATGGTCGGTTTCGTCCCGTCATCGCTCACGAGCGAACCGCCCGCCTCCCAGATCCAGGGCGCGAAGCTCGCAACGGGGTTGGAGTCGTTCCTGCCCGCGATGCCGAGAGGCGAGATCTTCTTGGAGATCTTGATCGCGTCGAGCGTGTGGTCGAACGCCTCCCAGTTGCTGAAAGCGTTGGCGGGATCGATGTTGAGCTCTTTGAGAATGTCGGCGCGGTAATAAACGACGCGCGTGTCGATGAACCACGGGACCGAGGTCGTCTTGCCGGTGGGCCATGCCTGAGGGACGAATGCACTTTTGCCGCCGATGCTCTGGACCTCGTCGGTTGAGAACTCATGCAGCGCGCCGGTGTTGGCGACCGCGGCAACCCAATCCCTGTTGAGCTCGACCACGTCGGGTACGTCGGCGCCGGTGAGCGAGGATGGGAGGCTTGAGATTTTCGTGGCTTTGACGTCGATGTCGGGATGTGCGGTATGAAAGGCCTTAGCCGCATCCTGCGCGCCGCTGGACAGGTACCAGAACTTGATCGTGGTTGCAGCGCTGGGTGCATTCGGTTGACCGCCGCACGCGACGGTGAGGAGCAGGGCGACAGCGCCGGGTGCCAGCCACCTCATCTTGTCAGTAACGCGGATTGTGACCGGCCCCTGTGCCGGCGGGGTTCAGTCTCTAGGAGTCGCAGGCCACCAGCGAGTTGGGCGCTGCGGGCGCTTCGCGCCGTCGCCGACACGGGGACGTTCTGGGCCGCGGCGGAGCAGCTGAACAGCTCGCTGTCGACGGTCAGCGATCACGTGGGCGCGCTCGAGGCCCTGGTCGGGCAGCGCCTCATCGAGCGATCTCGAGGCCGCCGCACGGTGTCGTTGACGGAGGCTGGACGCGTCTTGCTCGGCCACGCGGAGGCGATCGAATCGCGCTTGCGCGCGGCCGAGGCGGACTTTCGCGCCTACGCGTCCGGCCGGTCCGGTTCTCTGCGCGTCGGCATCTATCAGAGCGTGGCCAACAAGGTGCTGCCCGAGGTCATGCGCCGCTTCAAGCTGCGGTGGCCGGACGTCGACGTGCAGCTGAGCGAGGCCGCGCACGACAACGACCTCATCGACGCGGTGGAACGGGGCGACCTCGACCTGACCTTTGCCATCCAGCCCATCCCCGCGGGTCCGTTCGAGGTGCGGGAGCTGATGCGCGATCCCTACGTGCTGGTGACGCCGGCGGGGTCCTCAATGGCATCACACCGGCCTCGAATTGGCGACCTGGCAGGACTTCCGATGATCGGCTTTCAGCATGGGAAGCACCAGGACCTGGCGGAGGATTTCCTGCTGGGACGCGGGGTCCGTCCGCGCGTTGTGTTTCGTACCAACGACAACGGGACGGTGCAGGCGATGGTGGCGTCAGGCCTGGGCTTTGCCCTAGCTCCGCTGCTCGCCGTGGACGAGACCGACCCGAAGGTGCGGCTGCTGCAGCTGTCCGAAACCGTGCCGCCGCGCATCCTTGTCGTGCTGTGGCATCGGGATCGCTACCGGCCGCCTGCGGTGGCCGCGTTCGTCGACACCGCGATCGCCGTGGCGGCGGAGATCGAGCGGGCGCATGACGCGTTCATCGCGAGGTCGGTTTTGGCTGCTGCACCGCGAAGACGAGCTCGAGGCCGTCGACCTCGTCGTCCTGCGTCCCGACCTGCTTGAACCCGAGGCTCTTTACGACCGCGAGGGAGGGCGCGTTGTCGGGCGAGACGCTCGCGTAGACCTCTTTTTCCCCTTGCGCGAAAGCCCATTGGACCAGCGCTTTCGCCGCTTCTTTTGCGTAGCCCATTCCGCGGAACTGGGTGAACACGGTGTAGCCGATCTCGGCGCGGCCGATGACCTCGGGCGGGCCGTGAAAGCCGCAGTGCCCGATGACGTGCCTGGTGTGCATGACCATCAGACGGGCCATCCAGTCGCGGCGATCGGGCGAGGCTTCCATGCGGTGGAGCTGGATGGACAGGAATCCGTCGATGTCATCCTGGCTTGGGAATTCTTTCGGTAGGTCGAAGTCGCGCTCGCCCTGGATGAGATGGCGGATTGCCTCGGGCTCGAACGCTATGAGCTCGAGGCGCTCCGTTTGGATGGGCTTAACCGACATTGCCCGCGGCTTTCGAGTAGCGCTCGGCGAGCGTGTTGAGCCTGGCGATCAGCTCTGGCGGCTCCGCGACCGTGAAGTCGGCGTCGAGCATCCCGAGGTAGAGGGCGAGCATCTCGACGGAGTTGGAGCGTGCGTGCACGGTGCAATTGTTGTCGTCGATCGGCTCGATGACGATTTCGCGCGGTACGCGCTCCGCGATGACCTGGGCGGCGGCTCTGACTGTGATGCGCGACTCGTACTTTGCGGGCGCCGAACGGACGCTGCGCATCACGTAAGCGGCGATGTCTTCGGCGGGCAGCTCGCGGGGGTTGAAGTGGGGGCCTGTCGGGTGCCGTGGCTGCATGCGGTCGAGCCTGAATGTACGCCACGCGTTGCGGCCTCGGTCCCACGCCACCAGGTACCAGCGACGCCCCAGGTGGACGAGGCGATACGGCTCCACCGAACGCACGCTCTCCGTGCCATCGAACTTCTTGTAGTCGACCTGCATCACCTCATGGTCGCGGCATGCGGCCGCGATGGTTGCGAGCACTTTCGGTTCCACGGTGGGTCCGCTTCCGCTTGGTGTGACCGCGACGGTGTAGGCCTGCAGTGCGTTGACTCTATGTCTGAGCCGGGCGGGAAAGACCTGCTCGAGCTTGACGAGCGCTCTCACGGACGTTTCTTCGATCCCTGAGACACCACCACCGGCGGACGACCTGAGCGCGACCGCGACCGCAACCGCCTCGTCGTCTTCGAGCAGGAGCGGAGGCATGGCCGCTCCCGAGGCGAGGCGGTAGCCGCCCGCGACACCAGGCGCCGCCTCGACCGGGTAGCCGAGCGCTCTCAATCTCGTGATGTCGTTCCGGACCGTCCGGCCGCTGATTTCGAGCCTCTCGGCCAGCTGGGCGCCGGACCATTCCCGGCGCGATTCGAGCAGGGTCAGGAGGCGGAGCAGGCGGGCGGATGTGTTGAGCACTTTGTCTGATCTTGCATCTTATTGCGGAACGAATCTTGCCGCAATGGCCGATAGCTTTGGATCGTTGTTCGTCGGCCATTTTGGAGGAGGTAATCAATGACCCAGGGCTTGTCCAAGACGTCCGCGATCCTGGCCACTTTGGGGGTGGCGCTGGCGCTCCTGCTGGCGGCGCTCGACCAGACCGTGGTCGGGGTCGCGATGCCACGGATCGTGTCGGAGCTGCACGGACTCGAGTACTACGCGTGGGTGACCACGGCGTACCTGATCACGTCGACCGCGCTGGTGCCGGTGGCCGGCAAGCTCGGCGACATGTTCGGTCGAAAGCCGTTCTTGCTCGCGGGGATGGTCGGGTTCATCGCTGCTTCGGCGCTGTGCGGTACGTCCTTCAACATGGCGTCTCTGGTGGCGTTCCGCGCCCTGCAGGGAGTTTTCGGCGGGGTGCTTTTCGCGTCGACATTCGCGGTGCTGGCCGACGTCTTCCCGCCGGAGCAGCGGGCCCGCATGAGCGGTGTCTTCGGTGCGGTGTTCGGCCTGTCGTCGGTGATCGGACCGACGCTGGGCGGATATCTGACCGACGGCCCCGGTTGGCGATGGGTCTTCTACGTCAACGTCCCGCTCGGAATCGCGGCGGTGCTCCTCGTCGCGTCGCAGCTGCCGGTCGTGCGCTCGAGTGCGCGACTGCGCGACATCGACTGGGCGGGAACCGGGCTGCTGTTCGCCGGTCTGACTCCGCTGCTGATCGCGCTCTCGATGACGCGCGACCACGCTTGGTTGTCGTTCCAGGTACTCGGGTTGCTCGTGGTCGCGGCGGTCATGTTGGTCGCGTTCTACCTCGTCGAGCGACGGGTTGAGCACCCGGTCGTTCCGTTTCACCTGTTCCGTCTCAACGTCTTCGCGGTTCCGGCTGCGATCTCATTTTTCAGCGGCATCGGCATGTTCGGCGCGGTCGTTTTCGTGCCGCTTCTGTACCAGGGAGTGCTCGGCGTCAGCGCCACCAACGCGGGACAGCTGCTGACGCCGATGATGCTCGCGGTCGTCGTGACGAGCACCGCCACGGGCGCTTTGATCGCGCGGATGTCTGGGTATCGCTGGCTGGGCACGGCTTCGCTCGCCGTGATGGTGCTCGGCCTTGTCCTGCTTGCTCGTGTCGCCGTCGGCTCGAGCGCGTTGGAAGTCACGCGCGACATCGTGATCATCGGCGCGGGGCTCGGTGTCACGTTTCCCCTCACCTTCGTCGTGATCCAGGCGGGTCTGCCGCACCGGTTGATCGGTGTGGGGACGAGCCAGCTGACGTTCTGGCGGAGCCTTGGCGGGACGATTGGGACGGCGGTCCTCGGGTCGATCCTCGTCAATCGGTTGCCGGTGCCGCCATCTCGGATTGGGCTGGCGGTGACTCTGCACGACATGTTTCTGGTTGCGGCGGCGGTGGCGGCGGTGGCTGTGATCGCGAGCGTGTTCCTGCGTCAGGTGCCGCTCACGCGCTCGATCAAGACGGCAAGCGTGCCGGAGGTGATCGAAGCGGCCGCGTAACAGTTGATCTCCGGATGGCGAGGCTGGTCGTTCGGAGCTCAGGCCCTGGACGGGGAGATAGAGCACCCGGGCGGATCTGAAGGATCCGCCCGGCAGTGGAAGGTCTCAACC
>VBFV01000135.1 GCA_005881335.1 Chloroflexota bacterium | reverse complement strand
CCTTACTGCTTACGCAGCGAGGGCGAAAGCTGGTCTGTTCTTGGCGTTTGTAAACGCTGCGCTGTAACGCTCGCGGCTCTCGGCTCGCAATCCCGAAGCTCAACTGCCCCGTCGAGACCAGACGCCCCCACGAAGCTGAACCTGGCTGCGGTGTGATTTTACCCATCCCCTCCCCCGCCTACACTTGACCGGGTCATGGCGGTTGACCTCGAGCGAATCGCGCGCGCCAACTTGAAAGAGCTCGGCGACATCCGGATCGATGACGTGCTCTCGTTCATCGACCGCGGAATCGAGAACATGCCCAGCTACATGGACCTGTACCGGCGCTGGGAGTCACAGCAGTGGGCGGTCGGCGACCTCGACTTCAGCCTCGACCGCCAGGACTGGCTGGAGTCAGACGAGCTGGACCGGAAGGCGACCCTCTGGTCCCACCGGCTGTTCTTCAACGGCGAGGAGCGCGTCACGTCCACCCTGGCGCCTTTTGTGTGGGCGGCACCCACGCCGGAGATCGAAATCTTCCTTTCGACCCAGATGGTGGACGAGGCGCGGCACACGGTCTTCTTCCAGCGGTGGTGGCACGACGTCGTGGGCACCGGCGCCAGGAGCCTGGGCGAGCTCCTGACCGAGATCCGGCCCGAGGCAAACGAGGGCTACAACACCCTCTTCTATGACCGGCTGCCCTCGACGGCTCAGCGCCTGGCCAGCAACCCGAAGGACTTCGACGCATTCGTCGAAGGCGTCACTCTCTATCACATCGTCATCGAGGCGACCATCGCGCTCACCGGACAGCGCTTCGAGTTGGAAGCCATGCGCGAGCAGAGCCTCACCGATCGAGGCTTCTACCGCGGCTTCACGGCCATCGCGCGCGACGAGTCGCGGCACGTCAACTTTGGGATCAAGGTGTTGCAAGAGGCGGTGCGCGAAGACCCACAGCGCTATGCGCCTTTGATCCAGAAGACGCTGGTGGAGTGCCTGCCCCTGATCTCGGGGACGCTCGACCCGCCCGACCCGCGCTACATCACCGAGTACGGACACACCGAGAGCGAGATCCTTACGTACGCATTCGAGTCGCTGAACAAGCGATTGCGCGCGATCGGCATCAACCTCGCGGCTTGATCGACGAGATCGTCACTGGGAAGC
Source organism: Chloroflexota bacterium (assembly GCA_005881335.1). Classification (GTDB taxonomy): domain Bacteria; phylum Chloroflexota; class Dormibacteria; order Dormibacterales; family Dormibacteraceae; genus 40CM-4-65-16. Next base: position 3,339 of record VBFV01000135.1, on the reverse strand, counting down.
AGGTCACGCTGCGGCCGGTGCAAGCAGACGATGAGGCCAAGCTCAGCGAGATCTTCAGCGACCCGGAGGTGGCTCGGTGGTGGGGCGACCCGGCGAAGTCAGTCCAGGATGCGCTTGAGAACACGGACGACGACTCGCAATTCCTGATCGAGCTGGACGGCGAGGCGATCGGCTTCATCCAGTGCACCGAGGAGACCGATCCCATGTACCGACACGCTTCGATCGACATCTCGCTGCGCTCACCCTGGCAGGGCAAAGGCCACGGACCAGATGCGATCAAGGCCCTCGCCCAATTTCTGATCGGCAAACGAGGCCACCATCGCCTGACGATCGACCCTGCCGCCCACAACACGCGCGCGATCAAGGCCTACGAGCGGGTCGGCTTCAAGCCGGTCGGGCTGATGCGCCAGTACGAGCGCGGGCCGTCCGGCGAGTGGCACGACGGGCTGCTGATGGACATGCTGGCGGCCGAGCTGCGCGACTAGCCGGCTTCTCAGCCGCGGCGGACGGCCCGCGCGATCTCTCGTTTCGCGTCGCGCTCCGCGATCGCCTCCCGCTTGTCGAACTGCCGCTTGCCGCGGGCGAGACCCACCTCCACCTTGGCGTGGTTGCGAGTGAAGTAGATGCGCAGCGGGATGAGCGTGTATCCCTTCTGCTTCACCTTGCCGATCAGGCTCGAGATCTGCTTGCGATGGAGCAGGAGCTTGCGCTGTCGGATCGGATCGTGGTTCATGACATTGCCCTGCGCGTACGGGGAGATGTGGACGTTCTCCAGCCACGCCTCGCCGTTGTCGATACGGACAAAACCGTCGCGGAGGTTGGCTCGTCCGTTTCGGATCGACTTCACCTCGGTTCCGGTGAGCATCACGCCCGCCTCGTACTTCTCGTCGATGAAGTAGTCGTGATACGCGCGGCGGTTGACCGCTACATCCCGCTCCTTGTCCTCCCGGTCAGGCATCGCCCAGCACCTGCTTGGCCGCCGCCGGTTTCTTGCCCGGTAGCTGCACGACGTCGAGCACGTAGCGATCGCCTTCGATGTGCCCGCTCAGAACTTTGACGCGGCCTCGCGGTGTGGGCAACGTCGCGCCCGGCCATGGCTGCAGCGCCCGCGCGCGCCTGTCGATCTCGTGCGCTCCCATCTCCCACTCGAGCTGACCCTCTTCCCTGCTCAACTTCGGCGCCACCGTCGCCTTCGAGTGATCCTGGTCGACTGCTTTGATGTTGGGCAGGTCGTTCAGGACCACCAACAGCGCCTCCGCCCCGAGCTCTGCCAGTCGTGATGTCAACGACACAGCATCCTCTCGCTCACCGATCGGGGTCGGCGCCGTGGCGAGGACAGGGCCGTGGTCGAGCAGCTCATCCATCTTCATGATCGACACCCCCGTCTCGGGATCCCCAGCGAGGATCGCACGCGCGATAGGCGCCGCGCCGCGATGTCGCGGCAGCAAAGAAGCGTGGACATTGATCGCGCCGAGTCGCGGAATCGATAGCACCGATGTCGGAATGATCTGTCCGTAAGCCACCACCACGAGCAAGTCAGGCGCCAGCGCCTGCAAACGTTTCACCGCCTCGGGGTCGCGAATCTTCTCCGGTTGATACACGGGCAATCCCAACTCTTGCGCCGCCACCTTCACGGCCGGCGCCGTCACCTTCAGACCCCGATGCGCCGGCCGGTCCGGCTGCGTGACGACGAGCAAGATCTCATGTCCCGCGGCGTGAAGCGCTCGCAGCGAAGGCACGGCGAAAGCCGACGTACCGGCGAAGACGATCCTGTAGAAGGACGTTACCCCGAGGCCGCGGCGACGGCTTCTTCGTGCTCCTCACCCATGAGCTCTTCGACGCGCCGCAAGGTGTCAAGGCTCGTCAGCCTGTCGGTGAAAAGAACGCCGTCGAGGTGGTCCAGCTCGTGCTGGAAGGCCCGAGCCGTGAAACCGGACGACTTGACCCGGATCTCCTTGCCGTGGCGGTTGCGGCCTTTGACCACGACCGTCTCGGCGCGCTCGACCTCGCCCACCCATCCCGGGTAGCTGAGGCAGCCCTCGTAACCAACCTGAGCCCCTTCCTTCTTGACGATCTCAGGGTTGACCAGGCCCCAGATCTGCTTGTCGTCGCCCTTGACCACGCATACGCGCAGGGCCACGCCGATCTGGTTGGCCGCCAGGCCGGCGCCCGGCGCCTCCAGCATGGTCTCGGTCAGGTCGTCGAGCAGGCGCTGGATGGACGCGTCGACGCGGGCGACTTTCTTCGCCTTTTCGCGCAGGACGGGTTCTTCGAAGGTGAGAATCGGCCGGACCACGAGCTCGATTCTACCCGCGAGGTCCGAAAACCCAACCTTTTACGCGAGCCACCTGGAACGGACCATCACGTCGCGGCCGCCGATCTCGTCGTAGCCGCGAAAGGCCTGAATCCGGACGGGCCGGAGACGGAAGAACATCCACCCCTCGCCGACCTCCCTGGGGTCCCAGCCCACCGCCGCGGCAAAGCCTCCAGCCAGGTCGGCCGAGTCCTCCACGGCGCGGCTGTCGATCATCTGGGCGTCGATCACGACCGCATCAGATGGGGCGCCGCGCGCCACCTTGGCACTCGGGTTCATGGCCAGGTTGCGCGCGGTTTTGCTCGCGCCTCGAGTCGCGACCACGAGGTCGGTGCCGTCCCACCACGCGGAGACCGCGATGATGTGCGGGCGGCCGGCGACATCCGCGGTGGCCAGCCAGATGTCGTGCTGCTTCTCCAGCGCTGCAAGCGCGTCGGCTTTTCGAGTCGCCGTGTCTCTCAACTCACTGCCTCCCTCTAGTTGACGGGATCGATGTCGTAGCTCCAGCCCTTGCCCCGAGGCGCGAGGTGTCGCGCACGCTCGAGCCGGTCGCCCTTCAGCGTGACCTGCCAACGGTACTCGCCGCGCAAGCGGTGGATGAACGCGGGCGAGGGCCCCATCACGCGGATGCCGTCGACCCCGTCCTTCAGCAATCCGGCGGCGATCGATTCCGCCGCCTCGCGCGCTGAGGCCGCTGCGTGAGCGTCATCGCGGTCCGTGCGCGTCAGGACGGCCAGCTCGGCGAACGGCGGGAAGACGAACGCCTTGCGCGCCGGCAGCTCGGCCGCATAGAAGCCCTGGTAGTCACCCGATGCCGCGCATCGCAGGCTGTAGTGCTCGGGGTTGCTGGTCTGCACGATGACGCGCGACGCCCTTCCGTCGCGCCCCGCGCGACCGGCCACCTGCGCGACGAGCGAGAAGGTGTTCTCGGCGGATCGGTAGTCGGGGAAGTGCAGCGGCAGGTCCGCGTCGACGACTCCCACGCATGTGACCGCGGGCAGGTCGAGTCCCCGTGTTACGAGCTG
>VBFV01000113.1 GCA_005881335.1 Chloroflexota bacterium | reverse complement strand
AGTGCGCTCCCAAGCAATCGAGCACCTTTCCAAACGCCAGGAGGTCCTGGCCTAAGGGCGTCACCTGCCCGGATAGTCCGGACGAACCGACCTGGGCTTTGGCGCAACACCCGGATAGTCCGGACTATCCGGGAAGCCGCCGGGTGGCGGCGTTTAGGTCGGTATCGTGGCGGTGCGATGGACACCGCCCGGCTGAGCCCCCTCGAACCGCTCGCCAGGGCCTACGAGCGCGCGGTGCCCGAGCATCCCGCCGACGACGGGCTGTTCGGGCCGCGCAGCGTCGTCTGGCGGGTCAACCGCGACCGGTGCTTCCCGCTGGCGGGAATGCGGTCGCTCATGATCCAGGCGCTGCATCCCCTGGCCATGGCGGGCGTCGCCGAGCACAGCAACTGGCGGCAGGACCCGTTTGGGCGGCTCGCCGCCACGAGCAGCTATCTGTTGACGACCACGTACGGCGATACAGCCTCGGCGCTGGCGGCGGCCGCCTGGGTCCGCAAGATCCACACCCACGTCCGCGGGGTCGACCCCGAGACCGGGCTCGCCTACTCCGCCGAAGACCCGGCGCTCTTGCTCTGGGTGCACGCGGGGATGGTCGACTCGATCGTCTCCGTGGTGCAGCGGTACGGCAGGATCCTCGACGCAGCCGACGCCGACCGCTACGTGGCCGAGATGGTCCGGTTCGCGGAGATCGTGGGAGTTCCAGCCGAGCAAGTGCCGGCGACCGTGGACTCATTGCGGAAGTACATCGACTCGGTGGAGCTCCGCCGGGCCACCCCCGCGGCGCGCGACGCGATCGGGGTGGTCCTCGATCCGCCCGACCTGGACGCCGAGATGAGAGACCTGTGGCATGACCTGGCCCAGGTCGCCGTCGGCACGCTGCCGGGTTGGGCGCGGGAGATGTACGGCTTCGCCGCGCCGCCCGCCGAGCTGATGGAGCGCGAGCCCGTCCGCCAGCTGCTCGGCGCGCTCGACCTGGCGTTCGAGTCACTGCCGGGAGTGCTCGAGGCGCGCCGGCGGATCGAGCTCCGGATGCGTTCGTGAGCGCGGCCACCGAGGCGCTCCGGCAGTCGCGCGTCAGTCGCGGCGCCGCGCTGGCCCGGCTCGCCTTGCGCATCGGTGGCCGTTACGTCATGCGGTCGCCGCGCCTGCTCTTCGCCTCGGTCGAACGTCGCGGCGAGCTGCGCCACGATCTCGCTCTGCGCTCGGCGGACGAGGTCGCGGAGGAGCTCGGCGTCTTCGCGCACTGGGATCCCCTGCCCTTCGCCGCCGCGTCGATCGGGCAGGTGCATCGCGCCATCACGCGCGACGGCCGGGCTGTTGCCGTCAAGGTGCAGTACCCCGGCATCGCGCGCAGCATCACCTCCGACCTGCGCAACGTCGGGCTGCTGCGGCGCATCGTCGGCGCGGCCTTTCCCGGCCTCGATACGCGTTCGCTGGTCGACGAGCTTGGCGAGCGGCTGCAGGAGGAGGTCGACTACGTCCGCGAGGCCGAGAGCCAGGAGCTTTTCGCGCGCTACTACGACGGCCATCCTGTGATTCGCGTGCCGCACGTGCTCGCGGAGCTCAGCACCGCGCGGGTCCTCACGAGCGAGCTGGTCTCGGGCGCCACCTTCGAAGAGCTGCTCGGCTGGGACCAGCGCGAGAAAGACCTCGCGGCCGAGACGATCCACCGCTTCGTGTTTCGGAGCCTGTACCGCCTGCACGCCTTCAACGGCGACCCGCACCCCGGCAACTACCTGTTCCATCGCGGCGGACGGGTCACGTTCCTCGACTTCGGCCTCACCAAGCTGTTCAGCGAGCACGACCTGGCGCCGCTCATCGACGCGGTCAGGTTCCTGGTGTTCGAGAAGGACTACGAAGCGTTCCGCGCCGCGCTCGAGCAGGCCGGGTTCCTGCGGGCCGGGGCGCCGGTCGCGACCAGTGTCGTCGTCGACCGCTTCGGGCAGTTCTACGGCACCGTGCTGCAGGACGCGCCGATGACGATCACGTCCGCCTACAGCTCGGCGATCGTGCGGCGGTTCTTCGACGCCCGGGGCCCCCTGGCGCCGTACTCGGACGTACCGCGCGCCTACGTGATCATGCAGCGCATCAACCTCGGCCTGTACGCGCTGCTCGGGAGCCTGAACGCGACGGCCAACTGGCGGCGCATCGCGGAGGAGATCTGGCCGTTCCGGAACGGCCCGCCGTCGACTCCGATCGGCGAGGCCGAGGCCGGCTGGGAGCGAAATCGGGCGGGCGTTTAGGCGCAAAAAGTGATAAAGAATTAAGTAGCTGCAGGCTTAATTCAGCGTCTGCTGGGGGATTTGTACATGGCGAATACCGTAGGTTCGGCTGCTTTGTCGCTCTCGCCCGAGGAACGCCGTAAACAGATGATGCGGGCGGTGGTGGCGAGCACCGTCGGCACCTCGATCGAGTGGTACGACTACTTCCTTTACGGGACGATGACCGCCCTGGTCTTCGCCAAGCTCTTTTTCCCGAAGGCGGACCCCATCACCGGCGTCACTGATGCCTTCGCGATCTACTTCATCGGTTTTGCAGCGCGTCCGGTGGGGGCCTGGCTGTTCGGGACATACGGCGACCGCATCGGCCGCAAGGCGACCCTGATCGCGACCCTGCTGCTGATGGGAATCGCGACCTTCCTGATCGGCGTTCTGCCGACGCACGCCCAGATCGGCGTTTGGGCGGCGGTCCTCCTGACCGCGCTGCGGCTCTGCCAGGGCCTCGGCGTGGGCGGGGAGTGGGGCGGCTCGGTGCTCATGTCGATGGAGTGGGGCAGCCAGAAGCGCAAGGGTTTCCTCGGCAGCTGGCCCCAGTTCGGGGTCCCGGTGGGTCTCTTCCTGGCCACGGTCGTCACCCTGATCACGCAGAACTTGACGGGTGCGTCGTTCCTGACCTGGGGCTGGAGGATTCCCTTCCTGCTCAGCATCATCCTGGTCGGTGTCGGCCTGTACATCCGGCTCGGCATTCTCGAGACGCCGGTGTTCCAGGCGCTGATGGCCGAAAGGCGCGTCGAGTCGCGGCCTGTAAGGGAGGTTGTCCGTCGGAACTGGAGGGAGATCATCCTCAGCGCGCTGCTTCGGCTTCCGGAGCAGGCCCCGTTCTACCTCTTCACCACCTTCGTCTACACCTTCGGGACGGTCCTGAAGTTCCAGCGGTCCTTCCTGCTGACCGCAGTCGTCGTCGCATCGCTGGTTTCTTTTGTGACGATCCCGTTGTTCGGTCATCTCTCCGACGTCATCGGTCGCAAGAGGATGTACATGATCGGCATCGCCACGATGGCGGTCTGGGGCTTTGTCTACTTCGGCCTCTACGCGACCGCGATCGCGGGAGTGGTTTTCGTCGTCATCGCACTGTCCTTGATCCCGCATGACATGCAGTACGGTCCGCAGGCGTCGCTGATCGCGGAGAGCTTTACCGGGCGCCTGCGCTACAGCGGCGCATCGCTCGGCTACCAGCTCGCTTCGGTGATCGCCGGTGGTCCGGCCCCTCTCATCGCCACGCAGATCTGGGCGCGCACGCACAATGCGTACTGGATCAGCGCCTACGTCCTGGGGTGCTGCGTCGTTGGCTTCGCCGCGGTCGCGGCGTTGAGAGACCGGTCGGCGCTCGACCATACGCGGGAGTACGAGGAGCAGGAAACCGCTCAGCCGGAAGGATTCAGGCGCCCGGCCATGGGCTAGCCCCGCCAGGGGCGCCGCGTCAGCGGCGCCCCTTTCTTTTGTATCGAGGAACCGCGAGGGGTGTCGCGTTTAACGCAATGAGGCAGTGCGCGCGCTCACGATCGTCAACCTTTCGCTCTGGGCAGTCCTCTTTATCGCATGGATTCCCTACACGGCTCAGGTCGGATGGGCGGACCCGATCAGCTCCGAGGTCAGGTGGATCCTCGCGACGACGGCGGTCCTGATGGTCATGCTCGGATTCTTGAGGGTGAGAAGGCACCGCCCCGTCCTGGGCTAGAGTGTCCGCATCGCGGACCAGCCTCAAGCTCCCGAGCAAGACCCCGAGCTAGTCCTGCTCTTCGACGGGACTTGAGGCGTTTGAACACGCATGGCGCGCTGGGTCCGCCGGCGCGACCGGGCCGGCCGTGTGCTGGTCGTCGCCAACCAGAAGCCCGGAATCCTCGAACGCTACGGGGTCACGCGCGAGGAAGCTGATCGCGCCGCCTGGACCATCGACCGCAGCGGCAAACGGCTCCAGGGCGCGGCCGCGATCAACCGGGTCCTGGAAGAGCTCGGCGGTGGCTGGTCGGTGCCGGCAGCACCTTATCGATTGCGACCGCTGGCGGCCCTCGAAGAGGCTTTCTATCGCTGGTTCGCAAGCAATCGCTCCCGATTCCACCGATTCGGCGTGACACCCGAGTGTGAGTGACCTGCTGGCGCCTGAGCACATAGTCGCGCTGGTCGCGATCGCGCTGTCAACGGCGTTGCTGATCGTCGCGGCCCGACGGCGGCCCGGGCCGTGGCTGAAGGTGCTGGCGGCCGTGCTCGTGGTGGACGAGGTCAGCTGGTGGGTTTTCCTCCTCGGCGGCGGCCAGCCCGGCAGCCAGGTTGCGCTCTCGCTTCCGCTCCAGCTGTGCGACGTCGCGATCTTTATCGCCGCGGCGGCGTTGTGGACGCGACAGCAGCTGCTCGTCGAGGTGACCTACTTCTGGGGCCTGGCGGGGACGATCCAGGCTCTGCTGACGCCGGACCTGCCGCAGCACTTTCCGAGCTACCCCTACTTCCAGTACTACATCGCGCATGGAGGGGTGGTGGCGGCGGCGCTGGTCCTGGTCGTCGGGCTCGGGCAGCGTCCGCGACGGTGGGCGGTGGGCAGGGTCGCCGGCCTGACGGTCGCCTACGCGGCGCTGGTCGGATTCGTGGATGCGGTCACCGGCGCCGACTACATGTACCTGCGCAGCAAGCCGCCCACCGCCACGCTCCTCGACTTTCTCGGCCCGTGGCCGTGGTACATCCTCTCCGCCGCCGTGATCGCCGCCTGTCTGTTCGCGATCCTCGACGCGCCGTTTTGCCTACGCGAAAGGCGTGCCGAAGCGCTCCGCTGACACGACCTCGCCGATCGGCTTGCGCCTCTTCTTGCCGATGATCTTTCGCTTCGGGTAGCCGAGGGGGACGACCGCGAGCACGTCATAGGAGTCGGGCAGGCCGAACTCCCTGCAGACGTTCTCCATCCCCACCCAGCCGGCCCAGTTGGATCCGACGCCATCACCCCAGGCCGTGAGGATCATGGACTGGATCGCCCGGCTGCAGTCCGACACGGCCAGCTGGTTTTTCTTCTCGTAGGCGACGATGATCGCCGCCGCCGCTCCGGCGGTGTAGCCACCGGTCCTGATCAGGGCCCCGAGCTTGCGCAGCGCCTCGCGCTCGCGGACGAGGATGAAGTGCCAGGGCTGGGCATTGGACGCGCTGGCTGTCAGGTGCGCGGCCTCGACGACGCGGCGCAAGACCCCCTCGGGAACCTCCCTGTCCTGGTACTCACGCACCGCCATCACCGTACGGACCGCTTCATAAACCTCGTTTGCCATGGGGCAATTGTCTTAGCTTTATGCGCCGAGATGGACGAGCCCAAGCCGGCCGAGCGTCATTACGAGCGACGGATCAGCAGCAAGCATCACCGCGCGGAGTACCAGGCTGCGAAAGACGCGCCGATGGAGCACAAGCCGCGGCTCATCACTTCGCGCTCGGTGGCCCCGACCGTCCATGGCGGGGGCAACCTCGGTCGCTTCAACAGCTGGCTGGCGGTGCACATCACCAGGGCGGTGGGCACGATGTGGGCGGCTTACCTCTTCGTCCTGATCGCGCTCGTCTCGTTTCCGCAAGCCGTGCAGGCCTTCCTTCACGGCGACACCTTCGTCGGCATCGCGTGGCTCAGCCAGTCATTCCTCCAACTGGTCCTGCTGCCGATCATCATCGTCGGCCAGAACGTCATCTCCGCCAGCCAGGATGCGCGCGCCGAGGCCGACCACATCACGCTCACCACGCTCCACGCGATCAACGTGCAGCAGCTCAAGATGCTCGAGCAGCAGCAGGCGATGCTGAAGCAGCAGAGGGAGATCCTCGACCTGCTGCAGGCCAGGGGGATCACGATGAGCACCGACGAACCCGGTGCCTGACGACCAAGAACCTGGCGCGTATCTGAGAGCAACGCTCGCAAGCCAGCCGCGCGAATTGAGCCGGCTCCTGTCGGACGATTCGGCGACCGTGGCCGCGGAGCGTCTTCGCGGTTGCTCGCGAATCTTTGTCGTCGGCACCGGGACGAGCTACCACGGCGCGCTGGCGGGGCAGTTCATCCTTCGAAGCGCGGGGATCGAGGCGTGGGCCGTCCGCGCGTTCGAGTTCGCCAACTACCCACCGACGCTGCGCGAGGGAGACGGCCTGATCCTCCTCAGCCATCGGGGCAGCAAACACTTCAGCCGCCGGTCGCTCGACCTCGCCGAGCAGCGTGCGATGCCGTGGCTGGCCGTCACGGGCGAAGGCTCCGCGTTGGAGGGTGAGGGCGTGGTCCGCACGGTCGAGCAGGAAAAATCGCCAGTCCACACCGCGAGCCACACAGGGGCGATGCTCCGGTTGGCACAGATCGCCGCCGCGCTGGGCAAGCCGCCCTGGCGAGGTCAGCTGGCCGGGCTTCCTGAGGCAGTCGCCGCGGTGCTCGAGTGGGGCGACAGGGTGGCAGCGGACGTAAGGCGGGTCGAGCTGAAACCGGTGGTCCACTTCGTTGGCGGCGGCCCGGCGCGGGCGACCGCCTACGAAGGCGCGCTCAAGATGCGGGAAGCCTCACACCTCGTGTCCGCCGAAGGCCACGACGTGGAGGGCATCCTCCACGGGCCGCTGGTGAGCATCCAGCCCGGCCAGACGGTGGTTGCCATCGCCGAGCCCGGGCCCGCCCTGGAACGCACCCGGGAGGTGATCAGGGCCCTGGGCGAAATAGGAGCCGTGGTCATCCAGGTTGGATCTGTCACGGATGGGTACAGGACAACGCGTGTTGACGAGGTGCTGGCACCTATCGTGAACGTCGTGCCGCTGCAACTGCTCGCGTACGAGGCGTCGCGCCTGATGGGGGTGGACGCCGACAGCTTCCGCCGCGACGAGCCGCCTTACGCGGCAGCCCAGGCGGGGTTCACGCTGTAGGCATGGACGTGTTCATTGACGTCGTGGTGACGATCGTCGGGCTGGCGCTCCTGGCCGTGACCCTCTACGACCTCTTTCAGTCCGTGGTGCTGCCGCGTCCCGCCGTGAACAAGGTCCAGCTGGCCAGGATCGTGATCCGGCCTCTGTGGATCGCGTGGCGATGGATTGGCTTGCGCTCGTCGCGCCTTGACCGGAACGAGGCGCGCCTGGCCGCGTTCGGGCCCGTCTCCCTTCTCGTGCTCTTCGGCATCTGGGCGTTCGCGCTGATCCTCGCGTACGGGCTGATCATCTATGGGGTTCGCGACGAGTTCCATCCCGTTCTCCAGGACTTTCCTGAATCCTTTTACGTCTCCGCGTCCACGCTCGTACCACTGGCTTACGGCGACTTCATCCCGGAGCAGGGCTTCGCGCGAACGGTCATCTTTTTCGAGAGCTTGACCGGGGTTGCGCTGGCCGCTCTCGCGATCACGCTGTTGTTCGAGCTTTACGGCGCGTTCCGCTCACGCGAGGAGCCGGTGGTTGCGCTCGATGCGCTCGCGGGCGCGCCTGCCTCGGCGGTGCAGCTGCTCGAGACTGCAGCGGCAAAAGGCATGGATGGAATCCTGAAGGAGACCTTCGATGAGTGGCGGAAATGGTCGGCCATGGTGCTGGAAAGTCACCTGGCATACCCGCTGCTGGTCTACTTCCGGTCCAGCCATGACAACGAAGCGTGGATCAACTCGTTCGGCGCGGTGATGGACTCGGCCGCTCTGGTGATGAGCTCGATGGAAGAAGAGCCGACCGCCGGCGCCGCCAAGCTCATGTTCACGGTCGGCAACCACCTCGTCGAGGACATGGCGTGGGTCTTCCGCCTCAAGCTGGAGTCCGATGCGATCATCGAGGAGAGCGAGTACGTGGCCGCGATCGCCCGGCTCAAGGCGGCGGGCTACCGCGCCCACGACGGCGACGTGCACTGGCAGAAGTTTGCCAAGATGCGCGGGAAATACGCCTCGGGTCTGAATCAGATCGCGCAGTGGCTGGCGGCGCCGCCGGCGCCGTGGGTGGGCGATCGGTCGTACCTGCCGCACCGGCAGCGGGTGCGGCGGACGGCCGCCGCTCCGAAACCCGCTAGTTGATCAGGCCGAGCTCTCGCGCCTTGACGATCGCTTCCAGCTTGGAATGGACGGCCAGCTTGCTGCCCAGGCTGCGGATGTGCGTCCGCACCGTGGTGTAGCTGATCCCCAGCTCCTCGGCGATCGACCGGCTGGGGTGACCCTCGGCCATCAAGCGCAGGACTTCCTTCTCGCGAGGCGTCAGCCGTTCGAGCTGAGCTTCGATCGACCGACGTTTGGCCAGCAGGGTCGAGATGGTGCGTGGGGTGATGAGCATCTTGCCGCGGGCGACTTCCCGGATCGCGGAGACGACATCGGCCGCGGCTCGGGATTTGTGGAGGAACGCGCTCGCGCCCGACTGAACGGCGGCGAAGCGCGCCACGTCCGTGTCCTCGCGGGTGAGGAAGATCATCTTGGCGGCGGGCCGGATGCTGCGAATGGCGGCGGCGGCGTCGGGCCCGGTGCCGTCGGGCAGCCGGAAGTCGACCAGCACGACGTCCGGATCGAGCTCTGCCGCCGCCGCCAAGCATTCGGCCACGGTGCCGACGTTGCCCACCACCGTCATGTCCGCCTCATCGTTGATCAGGGCGGCCAGACCCTCGGCTACAACTCGGTGGTCTTCCACGATGAGGACGCGGGTCGTCGGATCGTCGCCGTCTCGTGGTTCATCCAACGGCGCGGATGGTTCTTCGGCGAGGGGCACATTTCTATAACCGTCCTCATTGCATGACTACCCGCAGGGCAAAGGATTGTTAAAGACCAGAGCAAATAAGAACGGGGCCGGCGGATGCCGGCCCCGAATTGTGACTCCGAAATGCCGCGCCTACGAACCGAAGAAGGTGAACACCCGTCCGATCAGGTCAGCTCGCTGGTCCGCCGTCCCGTATTCCTCCATCGGGAACGCGAGGAAAACAACTTTGTAGGTGCCGCTGAAGGAGAGCGCATCGGGCTTGCTCGCGTCGTCTGGAGGTAGTCATGGACGAACGCGCTTGTTCCGGCGGCGCCGTCGAGCAGGTCCTGTCCCGACAGGAACAGGTGGCCGCCGCCATCGAGGTATGCCTTGAGCTTGGTCTCATAGAGGCTGATCGGAGCAGGGAAGCTGTTGCCAGTAAACCAGACGATGTGCTTGAACGCCTTCATGTAGTTGAGAGGAAGGTTCTTGTCGGCCGCCAGGTCCCAGAGTTGGAACTGCTTGCCCTTCGCCGTCAAGGCGGCCGTGTAGAACGAGTTCACGTCGATCGAATGAGCCGCTGTGTCCGCGAAGGCGTCGTCGTCGACGACCAGAGTGTCCACCGCGACGGCGATCGTTTTATCGGTTCCCGAGGCGCTGACCTTCGGGCTTCCGGTGGAGGTCGCCGTGATCGTTGCGGTGCTGGTCGCCGAATCGGTCGCGGTAGCCGGGACGTCCACCTTCACGCAAACGCTGGTCGAGGCGCCCGCGGGGACTGCAGGTGTCGTGGTGATGGCGGTCGTGCACGTCGAGTCGAGAAAGCTCACCGGGAACGTACCGCCGGCGGCGGACATCGTGTACGTGTCGGTCATAAAGCCGAGGTTGGTGATCGTGACCAGGTCGGTCACGCTCTGTCCGACGTGAGCGCCGTCGGTCTGGCTCGCCGGGGCCAGGCTGAGAGCGAACGGAGGGGCGATCGGCGTCACGGTCGGCGAACCGGTCGCGGAGGGTCCCTCCGCAGAGGTAGCGCCGAAGCTGTCGTCAACGATGGTGCTGAACTTGTTCTTCAGGTCAGCGTCGATCCGGACCCTCAGATGCACCGTGGCGCTGCCGCCAGACGCAATCGAGAGGCCAGACCATCTGACTGTGCCGTTATTGTTCACGCCGCTCTCGCCGGCACTGACAAAGCTGGTGTTGGCGGGGACAGGATCCGTGATCGTGACCCCGGTGGCGCCCGCGTTGCCGATGTTGCGAACCGTGATCGCGTAGTCGAGGTTGCTGCCGGGTCCGACCGGCACGCCGGCATCGACCTTGGAAATGACAAGCGCGGGGGCGGCGGGCGATGCGTCATTGAGCGACCACGCGCCGCGGCCGTGAGTTCCAGCCGCGAGCACCCTGTGGTATGTGTCCATGTCGATCTGGTCGACGGCCACGATTGGAAAGCCTGTGCCGAGCGCCGACCAGGTGGCGCCGCCGTTGTAGGTCACGAACGGACCGACGTCGGTCGCTGCGTACAGGGTGTTCGGGTACGACGGGTCGATCGTCAGCGAGTTGACGGGGTTGTCGGGAAGGTTGCCGCTGACGTCGGTCCATGTGCTACCCGCGTCTGTGGTCTTGAAGACGTGTCCCGGTTGATGCGACGTGGCCGCGTTGTACCCGTTGTAAGCGAGGTAGGCGACACGATAGTTGCTGCGGTCGACGGCGATCGAGGCCACAGGTCGCCTCGGCAGCGTGTTCTTGTCGTTGACGCCGTTGCTCTGGTTGAGGCGGATCCAGGTCGGGTTGTCGCTGGTCATGGCATTCGGGCTGAAGTAGACGAGACCGTCATCCGAGCCGGTGTAGACCGCCGTGCCGCCCCCGATGCCGATGGCGGAGATCACGCACGCGCGCGCGCCGTTGGGCGCGGGCCCGGTACACCCGCTCGTCAGGTCGGGGCTGATGGTCTTGAAGTGAACGTCCGCGGCGCTCGCCGCCTTCGCATTGTCGGTGCGGTAGACGCGGTACGTCGCGGTGAAGAGCTGGTCGGTGTTGAGCTGGTTCAGGGCGACCGGGATGTAGAACTCGGAGCGGTCGCTGCCGTTGATGCCGTTGGTCAAGCGGCGGTTGGTCAGGAAGTTGCCCCCGTCCGAGAACCGGTACAGCGAGACGCCGAAGTAGGTGCCGTATACGAAGCAAGCGTT
>VBFV01000112.1 GCA_005881335.1 Chloroflexota bacterium | reverse complement strand
CTCCACGCAATTGAGTATGCGTCAGCCCCCGCAGACATCTGCGACGGCGAAGGCGGCAGGCGCCGGTTTGAACCCCCGTTAATCTGTCCTTGTGGAACTGGAAGAGGAAATGACCACGTCCGACGTGGTCCTGTTGCTCAGCTCGGTGCCCGAGCGGACCAGCGATCTCGTCTACTGGCTGGATGAGGCGCGCCTGCGCTACCGGCACGGGCCCGCATTTCCGACCCTCGGCGGCCTCATCGCCCACCTGGTCGAGGCGGCGCCCAGGGTCGACGCGCTGCTCCGCCACGCCCACCTTGACGGCCAGACGACCGCGGATGTCCGCGCGGCGATCGATCCCGGCCACGACCAGGAGCTGACCCAGACCCTGCAGGAGGCGCTCGAGGACTTCTCCCGGGTGCGCAGGCGCACGGTCGACCTGCTGCACGGGTGGGGCAAGGCGGAGTGGGACCGGACCATCTCGGATCCGCGCGGCGGTGAGATGACGCTGCTAGAGGTGTGCCGGCTCGTCGCCAAGCACGAGATGGCCCACGTCGCGCAGATCCGCAACCTCAGTGCCCTGCTTCCCGAACCACAAGACCTGGGCCCGGTGCGCCCGGCCGGCTTCGACGGCAAGTAACCTTCGGTTCCGTGACCGACAACGAAGAGCCCGCACCGACCGAACGAGAGCGGCCGGCCAGAACAGGACGCTCCCGACGCAAGCGAAAGTCCGGCGGCGGCCGGACGGCGCAGTACTGGATGATCGTCAGCTCGCCGGATAACTTCCGCAAGACCCGCGAGCACGGCTTCTCGATCCAGGGTCTGAAGAGCCGCCACCGCCGGCGCGTCGAGACGATGCGCGTGGGCGACCGGCTTCTCTACTACGTCACCGGCAGGATGGGGTTTGCGGCCACCGTCACGGTCGCCTCGCCGATGTACGAGGACCACACCCCGATCTGGCGCTCGTCCCGCCGGGACGAGATCCACGCCCTGCCGAAGGCGGACTTCGCGATCATCGAGGACGAGATCTCGCGCAGCTCGCGGCGCCGCAAAGCCCTCGCCGGCTAGTGTCGGAGCTCAAGCGCCTCTATCACTTCCATTTTCAAGATGAGCGCCGGGAGCGCTTGTTCCTGGCGTCGGTGGCGTTTCTCGTCACTTTCGCGATCGTGCGAGGCATCACGCATTTGATCCGCGCCGGCATCGAGCCGTTTCACAACGTCACCAGCGGCGGCCTGCACATCCACCACCTGGTGTGGGGAATCCTCTTGCTGCTGGTTGTCGGTTACGTCTGGCTGCTCGAGGTCGGCGTCGGATCGACCTGGGTCGCGAGCCTGACCGCGATCGCCTTTGGCGTCGGCGCCGCCCTCACTCTTGATGAGTTTGCCCTGTGGCTCAACATGCAGGACGTCTACTGGGACCGGCAGGGCCGAGAGAGCGTCGACGCGGTGATCATCTTCGCCGGGCTCCTCTCGGTCGGGATCTGGGGATGGCCCTTCTTGCGCGCCCTGACGAGCCTACTGCGGCGCCACAAACCGGCGTCCGGCGGTGCTTGATGAACAGTGGGCATGAACCTCGGGGCGCGCCGGATGGCCACGGCGAAGTCTGACGACGAGGCATTCGAGGCCCTTTTCACAGCCGAATACGCTCGCGTCGTCGGGATAGCGAACCGTGTTCTCGCCGATCCGCACGAGGCGGAAGACGTGGCGCAGGAGGTTTTCATCGACTTCCACAGGCTGCACTCGGCGACGGCGCAGTACGCGCCGGCGTGGCTCCACCGGGCTGCCGCCCACGCCTCGCTCAACCGCCTGCGCGGGGCGCGGCGCAGGCTGAAGCGCGAGGTGGCGCAGGCCGCGGAGGAGGGCGACCGCATGCTCGATCCGCAAAAGCAGCTCGAGGTCAACGAGGATCGCCGCCAGGTGCGACAGGCGCTTGGCCGGCTGGCTCCCAAACCGGCGGCCGCCCTCGCAATGCGAGCGAGCGGGCTCAGCTACGCCGAAGTCGCGCAAGCGCTCGGCGTCGGAATCGGACAGGTTGGAACTTTATTGAGGCGCGCAGAAGCCGCGCTGCGCAAGGAGGTCACCCGTGGCACATCTAACTGAAGGAACACTGCGCCGGATGGTCGACGACCCGGACGCGCGCTCGGGCGCCGACGCCGCCCACCTGGAGGGCTGCCCGGAATGCCAGGCCCAGCTCAAGGCGGTCGGGGAGGACGCGCGCTCGATCGCGAGCCTCCTCGCGGTGCCGGAAGCCAGGGTCGACGTTGGGCGTGCCTTCGAACGTGTGGTCAACAACCGCAAATCGCAGCCCGCGCTCGTTCGGTTCCCAATCCTGCGTCCTTCCGCGCGTCCTTTCACGTTGGCGTTCGTGGCCGCCGTTGCAGCTGTCGCTCTGGTGGTGGTGGCGTTCACCTTCGCCGGACTCTTCTACAACCCCACGACGGTCAAGACCGTGCCGGTCACGGTCGCCGACATGCAGGCGCTGTCCCAGCTTGCCGACTACGGCACGCTCACCTGGACCAATGAGCCTCAGCTCCAGGCCACGACCAGCGCCGCCGATGCATCCACGCTGGCAGGCGGCCTCAAGCCTCCGGTTGTCTCCAAACTGCCTGACGGCGTCTCGACGACTGTCACCTACGGAGCGATGTCCGAAGCGGTCGCCACTTTCACCTTCAGCGCTGAGAAGGCCGCGGCGTCGGCGGCGGCGCACGGCAAGACGGCGCTCAAGATGCCCGCCGGCATGGATGGGGCCACGCTGACAATCACGGTCGGCCCCGCGGTCGGTGAGATATACGGGGAGCTAAAGCAGCCTTCCAGCTCTGACCCATCGCAGATCAACCTGCCGCAGCTCGTCGTCGCCAAGTCCGTGTCCCCGACGGCCAGGTCCACGCAGGTCAGCGTGACCGACCTCGAGAACTTCATCCTGGCTCAGCCGGGGATCTCGAAAGAGCTGAAGGCCGCGATCAATGCGATCGGCGACCCGAGCACCACGCTGATCATCCCGGTCCCGGTCGAGTACGCAACCTCCACGCAGATCACCGTCCAGGGCGTCGACGGCGTCGCGCTTGGCGACAACACCGGCGTGGGCGGAGGCGTCGTGTGGGTGAAGGACGGCCACGTCTACGTGGTCGCCGGGTCAATCAAGCGAGATGACGCCATCACGATCGCGAATAACCTGAAGTAGCGGCCGGGCGTTTAGCCTGAGGTCGTGGCCGAGCTGGCAGAGAAAACCGAGGCGGCCTCTCCACGAGGGGAGGCCGCCGGCACACCCGCCGTGAAAACGGTGGAGCTCACCAAGAGATTCGGACACACTGTCGCCCTCGCCGGCCTGTCGATGACCGTCCCGCGTGGTGAGGTGTTCGGATTTCTGGGTCCCAACGGCGCGGGCAAAACGACGGCGGTGAAGCTGCTGCTGGGCCTCCTCAAGCCGTCGTCCGGCGAGGGCTGGCTGCTGGGCAGGCCGGTTGGGGACCTGCGCACCCGCAGCCGCATCGGCTACCTGCCGGAGTTGTTTCGATACCAGGGCTGGTTGTCGGCCGCGGAAGTCCTCGCCCTGCACTGCGAGCTCGCGCCGCTGCCACGCTCGAGCTGGAAGGACGAGATCAACGCGACGTTGGAAACGGTCGGTCTGAGCGATCGCGCGAACGACCGCGTCGGCACGTTTTCCAAGGGTATGCAGCAGCGCCTCGGTCTGGGCGCCGCACTGCTGGGCGAGCCCGAGCTCGTGTTCCTCGACGAGCCGACCTCAGCCCTCGACCCCGTCGGTCGCCACGATGTGCGCGAGATCATCCGCGGCCTTGCCTCGCGCGGCACGGCCGTGTTCCTCAACTCGCACCTGCTGAGCGAGGTGGAGCAGGTTTGCGACCGCGTGGCCGTCGTCGACCACGGCCGGGTGATCGCGTCCGGGACGATGGATGAGCTCCTCGGCGGCACCGCGGTGCGCGTCCGCGCGACAGGACTCACGCAAGCCGACAAGAACCGACTGTCGGGGTACGGACGGATCGACGACGAAGGCGAGCAGATGACGTTCGCGAACCTGGACCCCGATCGCGTGCCGGAGCTGGTGGCCTCGATCGTGTCGATGGGCGGTCGCGTCTACGAGGTCGCGCCACGCCATCAAACGTTGGAGGATCGTTTCCTCCAGCTGCTCGAAGACGAGGAGAGGTCGTAATGCTTCCGATGCTGGTGATCGCGCGGCTCACGGTGCAGGAATCGTCACGGCGCCGGCTTCTGCTGGCGCTGCTGATCCTCACCCTGATCGTGGTCGGCGTTTCGGCGTGGGGCTTCAACAAGATCACGACCGTGACGCGCAGCGACGGAACGCCGCTTCCGCCGGAACAGGTCTCGTTGATCACCTCCCAACTCCTGATCGTGGTGACCTTCATGTTCAGCGGCGTCCTGGCGCTGAGCGCGGCCGTGGTCGCGGGGCCGCTCATCTCGGGCGAGGTGGAGAGCGGGTTGCTGCTTTCGATGCTCGCCCGACCGCTTCGGCGCAGCGAGGTCGTCATCGGCAAGTGGCTCGGCCTGGCCGCGCTGGTCGCGGTCTACGCGGCAGGCGCCGGCGGTCTCGAGCTGGCTGCCGTGGACTGGGCGACCGGGTATCTGCCGCCGCATCCGGTCGAGCTCCTCTTGTTCGTCGCGGCCGAGGGTCTGGTCCTGCTTTCACTGGGCATGCTGCTGTCGACCCGACTCTCCGGCATCACCGCGGGGGTGATCGCGTTGGTGGCATGGCTCATGGCGTGGATCGCCGGCGTCGTGGGCGACATCGGCACGGGATTGCAGAACCAGGCGCTGCAGAACGTCGGCGTTGTGAGCCACCTGCTGCTCCCATCGGATGGACTGTGGCGCGGCGCGATCTACGCGATGGAGCCGGACACGTTGATCGCCGCCATGCGCGCGCTGGGGACGGCGGGACGCGCGAACCCGTTCGCGGCCGTGGACCCGCCGCCGATCGAGTTCCTGGCGTGGGTCGCCCTCTGGTTTGCGATCGTGCTGGGCGCTAGCATCGCGAGTTTCCGTACCCGCGAGATCTAGTCCGGTCCTCGCGGCAACCCGAACGTGACGGTCGTCCCTTTTACATAGGCCGCGCCAGCCAGCTCCCCGGCCACACGAACTTAGCCGCCTCCCTGACGAGGTAAATGGTGCCGACGAAAATCAGGACCCCGTTCACCACGTGCAGGGCCGAGACTCCCTGCACCCCGGTGTGGGCAAGGGTCGCTTGAATGAACATGAGGACGAAAAGCACGATGTTGATGATGGTGACCCGCCAAGGCATCCGCGCCGCGAACGCAAGCCCGATGCCGAGCAAGATCGCGATCCCGATGAGGTCCCCGACGATGAAGTGCGCGCCGAAATCCTTCACGCCGTTGAAGCCGAACACCCCATATCCCGCCAGGTAGAACTGCAGGACGGTCGCCACGACGATGGTCCCACGCCATCCGCATGTCGAGCTTCCGCTCTTCCCGGGTCTTCAACACCTCGTTGAAGGCGCGCGAAAGGATCGCCTTCAGCTTCTGGTTGACCTCATGCTCGGACCAGAAGAACGACTGCAGGTCCTGGACCCACTCGAAGTAGGAGACTGTGACGCCACCCGCGTTGGCCAGGATGTCGGGCACGAGGAAGATGCCTCGCTCGCGGAAGATCGCGTCGGCCTCCGGGGTCGTCGGCCCATTGGCTCCCTCCACGATGAGCGTCGCCTTCACGTCCCGCGCGTTGCGCGAGGTCAGCTGGTTGCCGATCGCCGCCGGCACGAGCAGGTCGCAGTCGACGGTCAGCAGCTCCTGGTTGCCGATCTCCTGCGCGCCAGGAAATCCCTTCAGGGTCTTCTCGCGCGCCCGATACTCCAGGACTCGCTTGATGGAAAGGCCGAGCGGGTTGTAGATCCCGCCGTAGTCCTCTGAGACCGCGACCACCGTGCAGCCCGCCTCTTCGAGCAGCTTCGCGCTGATGCTCCCGACGTTGCCGAATCCCTGCACCGCGACCCTGGTTTGATGCGGCGCTCGGCCCAGGTGCTCGAGCGCGGCGACGGCGCAGATCGTGACCCCGCGCCCCGTCGCCTCGATCCGACCCGCCGAGCCACCGACCTCGACCGGCTTCCCCGTGACCGACGCGGGCACCGAATATCCGAGGTGCATCGAAAGGGTGTCCATGATCCACGCCATGGTCTGGCCGTCGGTGTTGACGTCGGGCGCGGGGATGTCGCGATCGCTGCCGATGAGGATCGAGATCTCGGTCGCAAATCGTCGAGTCATGTGCTCGAGCTCGTTGAGCGAGAGCTCACGCGGGTTGACGATGATGCCGCCTTTAGCCCCGCCGAAGGGGATGTTGACCACCGCGCACTTCCACGTCATCCACATCGCGAGGGCCTTGACCTCGTTGAGCGAGACGTCGGGGTGATAGCGGATGCCCCCCTTCGCCGGTCCCCGGTTGATGTTGTGCTGGACGCGGTAGCCGGTGAATACCCGCGTGTGGCCGCTGTCGAGCTTCACCGGGAAGTGACACGTGAACTCCCGCTGCACCTCACGAAGGACCTCGCGCAGCCAGGGCTCCAGCTTGATCAGCTCCGCGGCCTCGTCGAACTGCGACTGCGCGGTGCGCCATTCGTCCGCCTCGACGACGGGTCTTAGCTCGGTCGCGCTCACCGGGGGTCCCCGAAAAATCGGCGATTTCTTGGGGTTTTCACATCAGCACAGATGATCGCGGATATTCCGCGTTCGGATCGCAGATCACGTTGATGCACGCCGGCGCGCCCGACTTGAACGCTCGCTCGAGCGCGGGCCGGACCTCCTCCGGCCGGTCGACCATCTCGCCGTAACCGCCAAGGGCTTCCACCACCTTGTCGTAACGGGTGTTGGGCCCGAGGTCCGCCGCCACGCTTGTGCCGAGCATGCTCTGCATCGGGTGCTTTTCCAGCGCCCAGATGCCGTTGTTGCCGACGACGCAGACCACCGGGATGCGGTGGCGGACCATCGTGTCGAATTCCATCGCCGAAAAGCCAAATGCCCCATCGCCCGACAGGAGGATCACCTGGCGGTCGGGCCGCGCAAGCTTGGCGGCCATCGCATAGCCCGGGCCGGACCCGAGACACCCGAACGGTCCAGGGTCGATCCATAGGCCCGGCTTGCGGCGCTCGAGCAGCCGGCCCGCGAACGAGACGAAGTCGCCCCCATCCCCGACGATCACCGCGTCCGGGTCGGCGAACCGGTCCACCTCGGAGATGAGCCGCGCGGGATGGACGGGCGAGGAATCGGACCGGGTCATCGATTCATCACGACGGCGGGCGCCGGTCTCAGCCTCACGCAAACTGTCGAGCCACGAACGGCGCGCGGGCGCCCCCTCCACCGCGGCCGCCAGCTCGGCCAGCGCCGATTTCACGTTGCCGTAGATGGCGACCTGGGCCGGCCGGTGCTTGCGGTGATCGTCGACGTCGACGTAGATCAGCCGCGCGTCATCGGCGAACACC
>VBFV01000111.1 GCA_005881335.1 Chloroflexota bacterium | reverse complement strand
CGGGCTTCGTCGGACGCCGAGTCGAGCTGGCTCTCCTGGATTCCGTATGTTCGAAAGCGAACGCCGACAACAGGCCGGCCGCCGCTCTCATCTCCGGAGTTCCGGGATCAGGCAAGAGTCGTCTGCTGGCGGAGCTGCGCAGCCGGCGGCGAGCCACCCACGTCCTTGGCGTCGTGGGATACGAGTCTGCATTCCAGGTCCCACTCGGCGCGGCGGCCAACCTTCTGCGCGGGCTCGGCAAAGTCAGCGATGCGGGCGAGACGTTGCGCGAGTTTCTCTTCAGTCCCAATCCGGTTGACGACCGCTCGCTGGAGCCACTTCGTCTTTTCGAGGCTGCGCGGCGGGCGCTGCTCGGACTCGAAGGTTCGGTCCTGCTCGTCGCCGATGACCTCCAGTGGGTCGATGACCTCTCGCTGGCGCTGTGTTCTTACCTGGTCCGCTCAGCTGCGGAAGAGGAAATACCGTTCGCCGTCATCGCCGCCACCCGGCCGACCAGTCGGGGATTGGCCTTCCACGACTCCTTGATCAAGGATCTAGGGGAAGACCGAGTGTGGACCATCGACCTCGGCCCGCTGGAACCCGATGAAGGTGTTCAGCTCATCCGGCAGCTTGGTCCACAGCTCAGCGCCCAGCGGGTTGCCGAACTCTGGACCCAGTCGAATGGCTCGCCCTTCTGGCTTGCCTTCCTCGCCCGCAGCGGTGAAGAGCATGACCTTGCCGACTACATAGCGACCAGGCAGCGTGGCCTCCGGCGCGACGCCGCACGAATGCTTGCGCTTCTCTGCGTCGCCACTCGCCCGTTGGCGGCCTCGGAGCTGGAAGCGGTGATGGAATGGGACCACGCTCGGACCGAAGAAGCGATCGCGGACCTGGAGCGGGCAGGCCTCGCGGTCGTGCATGGCGTCGCCGTTGGTCTGGGCCATGACTTGATCCGGGCGTCGGCGATGGGCCAATTGTCCGCGCCGTCACGTCGCGAGCTCCACGCCCTGCTTGCGACATTTCTCGAGCGACACGCGGCAACCGACGTACAGCTGCTGCATGAGGCTCTCGTCCATCGTCGCGAAGCCGGCCTTGACGCGGCTGAGCTGGCGCTGCGTGTTCTGCAATCGCCGCGGCGAAGGCTTCTGGGGCGCGAGGGACTGTTGGAGCTCGCGCGCCTGGCCGACGCGAGCGGATTGGCTGAGCCGGTGGCGATCGCGCTTCGGTTGGCGGTCGCCCAGCTGGCCACCGAGATGGGCGAGCAGGAGATTGCCCTGGACCGGTGGACCAATCTTGCGTCTGGCGTCTCTGATCCGACGCTCCGCGCCACCGCTTTTCTTGCCGCGTCGCGTGCCGCGGCCAGCCTCATGGAACGAAAGGAAGAGGCGTTTTCATTGCTTGAGCTCGCCCTGAGCCAGGCCACCGATGACCCCGTGCTGTCAGTCGAGATCGAGTCGCATCGGGCAAATTTGCTTCAGGTCCAGAAGCATCGCGCGGAGGAGGGCCGAAAGGCTGCATTCGATGCGGCGGAGAAGGCTCGGCAGCTGTGGGGCACACCACCCGTCGAAATCGATTCCCGCGAGCGCGAGGCTTACGTGGCCGCCCTGCAGGTCGCGTTCGATTCTGCGGTGGTTGAAGAGAATGGCCCTGCCCAGCTGCAGATCGCCGACGAGTTGGCCCAAGTGGCCGGCGGCTCAGAGGAGGGTTCGATCTGGGCCGAGCAGGACCGCGCCACAGCCCTGATGTTCGCTGGCCGTGTCGGGGAGGCCGTCGCCAGCGCACGTGTCGCATGGACTCAAGCGCGACAGCGAATGCTGCCAATGCTCACCCTCCCAGCAGGCGCAAACCTCGCCAGCAAGCTGATCGATATAGGTCACTTGGACGAGGCGGACGAGGTCATTTCGGAATGCGTGGAGTTGGAGCGGCGGGTGGCGGGCAGCCAAGAACGATTCGCGATGGTCAAGGTGGGCAACTGGTCGATCCATGACCTCCGCCACCAGATCTGGTTGTCTCGTGGTGACTGGCGCGATGCGATCGCCAGTCTCGAACGCGAGGTGATGCTCCAATCGCAGCCCCATTTCCGCATGCATCTCCACTGGCATATCTCTGTCTGGCTGGCCAGGTGTGGCGATCCTGGTCGCAGCATGGAAGTTGAGCGGCACGCCGAGGCAAGCCGGCAAGACGCCTTGGCCGCCGACTGCCGGCGATGTTCGCGCGAGCTGGAGCTCAAAACAGCCGAGTTGTCAGCGCGTTTGGGCCGCCTCGAAGAGGCGGAGAAAGCGCTGCAAGCCTGGGACGAGGATGGGCGTCCCGCATTGTTGAACGACATGCTCTGGCGGAGGCACGTGGCGGCCCTGATCGCGGTCGCCAGGGGCGACCCCGCCGGCATTGCAGAGATCGAAGCGGTCCTGGCGGAGAGGGACCGACTTGGCTTGGTCGGCGCATTGCTGTGGACCAGGCTGGACCTCGCCGGCGCATTGGTCGGGAGCGATCGGCGGCGTGCAGCAGAGGAGTTTCGAAAAGCCGGTGACGAAGCGGCCGCCGTAGGTGCGGCCACCGAGCAACATCTGGCAGAGCTTGGGCTGCGCCGTCTCGGCGTCCGCACGTGGCGGCGCGGCCAAGCCCGAGCTGGAGAAAGTGCGCTCGACAGGCTCAGCGAGCGCGAGCGCGAGATCGCGACCCTGATCGGCGCCGGGCATAGCAATCCCGAGATAGCGAGCCGGCTGTTTCTGTCGCGCAAGACGATCGAACGCCACGTGTCGAACATCCTGGCCAGGACCGGCGCCCGCAACCGCACCGATCTGGCCCGCCTGCTGAACGTCCAGGAGGCACGCCCGGCCTCCCGCTGAGAAATGAGGGAGCTCACCGATGAACGGTCGAGCTCGCAAGCGGAAGCTGGCCTCATCAACCAGGAGGTCGAATCAAATGCAAAACGTCAACACTCTCGTCAGCCGTCGGGTTCCTTTCGGAACCGCCGCCGTCAGCGGATTGCTGGCCTTCGTGGCCGGCGCGGTAATCGCAGTGAGCGCGCCTGCGGTGGTCGCGACGCTGTCCGCCAGCCACAGCTCGAGCGCCACGGTGTCCGCGCCGGCCGCCGGCGCCGAGCAGATCGCGCACAACCGGTCTGAGGCCGGCTTGGGTGCGTCGAACTCGGTCCAAGGCGAGCAGATCGCGCACAACCGGTCCGAGGGAAATCTCGGCCGCTGATCCGACCCGGGGGCGATGGCGAGGCCCAGTCTGGCTTCGCCATCGCTTCACTGTTACTAACATCTCCGTGCGTTGACCGTCACCCCTCGCCGGCCCAGTCGCACCGCGGTCCTGACCGCCGTTGCGAGGGCGCTGCATCGCGAAGAGCCTCCGCCGTGGGTCCTCGACGACCCACTCGCGATGGGGCTTGCCGGAGACGACGGTCCGGTGGTCGCCCGGCGGTTTCGAACAGAGCTCAGCACCGAATCGCTTCTCAGCTTCACGCGTTGGGTGTGTGTCCGCGCCCGGCTGCCGGAAGACATCGTCGAGAAGGCGGTCGAGCAGGGTGTCGAGCAGTACGTGATCCTCGGCGCCGGGCTGGACTCCTTCGCTTATCGCCGTTCAGATCTGGTCAGCCACCTGCGCGTGTATGAGGTCGATCACCCCGCGTCACAGGCGTGGAAGCGACAGCGCCTTGCCGAGATGGGTGTGCGACCACCCGCCAACCTCACCTACGCCCCGATCGACTTCGAGCACCAGACGCTCCGGCGAGGGCTGACGACCGCCGGCTTCGACTTCGCCGCCCAGGCCGTCTTCTCGTGGATCGGCGTGACCATGTACCTGACGGTCGAGGCGATCCGCTCGACATTGGCCACGATCGCGACTTGCGCGCCAGGCACGCGGATCGTCATGACCTACAACCAACCCCTGTCCGCTCTGCACGGCATCGCGCTGGAGCTCGATTCGGCGATCCGCACGTTCGCGACCGAGGCGGGAGAGCCGTTCTTGAGCCTGTTCATTCCCAAGGAGATCGAGGCGCTGCTGAGG
>VBFV01000043.1 GCA_005881335.1 Chloroflexota bacterium | reverse complement strand
GGGAGGACGAGGCCCTCGCGGCTGAACGCGCCGCGATGCGGCACGCGGCTCGGCTGGCGGAGCTCGGTCAGCAGGCGATGGACGCATTGCACGAGGACGGGCTGGCCCGAGCGGCTGCCGCGATGAGCTTGGCGGCCGCGCTCGACTCGCGCCTGACGGAGCAGGCATCGCGCCTGGACGGGCTCGCCGAAGAGATGTCTGACGTCGCCGCGTCCGTGAGGCGCTACGTCGAGCTCCTCGACTCGGACCCGACCCGCCTGGAGGCGATCGAGTCGCGCCTCGCCGTGCTCGACGGCCTCAAACGCAAGCACGGGGGTTCAATCGACTCGGCGGTGCAGGAGCGCCAACGCCTCGAAGTGCAGGTCGGGGCGACCGAGGACCTCGACTCTGCCGTCTCGGCGGCCGCGGCTGAGCAGGGGCGGCGCCGGGCGGAGCTGGACGCGGCCGCCGCTCGGCTCACCAAAGCTCGCGCCGCCGCCGCGAGTCGGATGGAAAGAGCTGTCGCCACAGAGCTGGAGAGCTTGCGCCTGGAAGGCGCGCGGTTCGAGGTGGCGCTCCGCGCCTTGGATGAGGTTGCCGCGTCCGGCGCCGAGGCCGTCGAGATGATGTTCTCGGCCAACCCGGGCGAGCCGATCGCTCCGCTGGCGAAGGTCGCTTCCGGCGGCGAGCTGGCTCGCATCATGCTGGCGATCAAGACGGTCGGCGCCGGCGCCGACAAGATCCCGACGCTCGTCTTCGACGAGGTGGACGCGGGCATAGGCGGCGAGGCGGCCATCCAGGTCGGCCTGCGGTTGAAGGCCCTGGGCGCGCGGCACCAGGTGCTGGTGGTCACGCACCTGGCCCAGATCGCATCCTTCGCCGACCATCACCTCATCGTCGAGAAGGCGCCGGGTCGCGACGGCCGCAACGTGGTGACCGTGCGCGAGCTGACGACCGAAGACGAGAAGGCCCGCGAGCTCGCGCGCATGATGAGCGGCGGCGTGACCGCGAAGGCGGTGGCTCGCGCACACGAGCTCCTCGAAGAAGCGGGGAGGCCCGTAAGGTAGCCTTACGCGGCGGATTGGACGTCAAGACCCCGGTTTTCGAAGGTCCCCTGGAGCTGCTTCTCGCGCTGGTCGAGCGCGAGGAGGTCGACATCTTCAAGGTCTCGCTCGCGAAGGTGACCGACGCGTATCTCGCCGAGGTTGCGGCGCGCGAGATACCGGACCCCAACGAGATGGTCGAGTTCCTGTGGATGGCCGCGCGGCTGCTGCTGCTCAAGTCGATACGGCTTCTACCCGGCGACGCGCCGAGCGATGAGGAGACCGAGCTGCTCGGCTGGGAGGACGAGGTGAGGCAGCGACTCGAGGAGTACCGCGCCTACAAGGAGATCGCGGGCGAGCTGCTCGAACGCGCGCAGCAGGAATCGTTCGCGTTTCCACCGCCGGCGCGGCCGGTCGAGGCCGGCGGCCAGGAAGCGCCACTCGACGTCGACTTCCTGGTGGCGGCCTTCAACAGCGTGCTAGCGCGCATTCCGCCGCGTCCGCTGGTCGTGCACGGCCGGACGTGGACGCTGCAGGAAAAACTCGACCTCATCACGGACCGGGTTCGACATGGACCGCTCGAGCTCATCGAGCTGATCCTCGAGTCCGAGGACCGCCTCGAGGCGGTGGTGACGTTCGTGGCGGTGCTCGAGCTGATCCGACGCTCGCTGATCCGCGTCCGGCAAAAGGAGCGATTCGGTCCGATCCACGTCGAGATGCGGGAGCCGGTCACGTGAGCAACATCTCGGCGGCGTTGGAGGCGATTCTCTTCAGCTCCAACCGTCCTCTTAAGGTCCGCGAGCTGCAGCAGGCCACCGACGAAGACCGCAACAGCATCGAAGGCGCCCTCGAAAAGCTGCGCGAGTCGCTCGAGGGTCGCGGCGTGATGCTCATGCGCCACCACGACGAGATCCATCTCGCCACGCGACCGGAGTACGCCGGAGCCGTGCGCCGCGCTCTGCGGCCCGAGGTTTCCGGCCGCCTCTCGCAAGCGGCGTACGAAACGTTGGCGATCGTCGCTTACCAGCAGCCTGTGTCCCGCGCGCGAGTCGAGGAGGTCCGCGGCGTCAACTGCGAGAGCGTGCTGGGCAACCTCGAGCTGCGCGACC
Source organism: Chloroflexota bacterium (assembly GCA_005881335.1). Taxonomy (GTDB): domain Bacteria; phylum Chloroflexota; class Dormibacteria; order Dormibacterales; family Dormibacteraceae; genus 40CM-4-65-16. Next base: position 14,157 of record VBFV01000043.1, on the reverse strand, counting down.
TCGTCGTCGAGGTGGGGCGTGGCTCCGGTCCCGGCCAGCCGAAGCTCTACGGCACGACCATGCGATTCCTCCAGGTGATGGGCCTGGAGTCGCTCGACCATCTGCCCACGCCCAAGAACGAAGCGGAGACTCCGGAACGGAGCGGCTGAACCGCTTCCTCGCGCGTGCCGGCGTGGCCAGCCGCCGCGCCGCCGACCAGCTGATCTCTTCCGGTTCGGTCCGCGTCAATGGCAAGAGACCGCCTGCCACAGGACTCGAGATCGACCCGGATCAAGACACTGTCACGGTTGATGGCAGGCTGGTCAAACCGCCCTCCAAGCATCGCTACGTGATGTTGAACAAGCCGCTCGGTGTCATCACGACGTCGCGCGACGAGTCCGCGCGCACTACCGTGCTCGACGTGATCGGCCAGGAGGGCCTGCTAGGCCATCGCCTGTTTCCGGTGGGCAGGCTCGACGCGGACAGCACCGGGCTGCTCCTGCTGACCGACGATGGGGACGTCGCCTACCGGCTCACCCATCCTCGCTACAAGGTCGACAAGGAGTACGTGGTGACAGTGGCTGGAGTGCCCAGATCGAACGAGCTCAAGGCGCTGCGAGAGGGCGTGAAGCTGGACGACGGAATGACAGCTCCGGCCGAGGTCGAGATGATGCGAGGGACGACCGGAGCACGCGACTCCGGCCGCGCCGAGCTGCGCGTGGTGATTCGCGAAGGGCGCCACCGTCAGGTGCGTCGCATGGTGGAAGCGACCGGGCACAAGGTCCTGGGACTGCGAAGGACCAGCTTTGGACCGCTGCGCCTCGGCCGCCTCAAGACCGGCGGCTGGCGCGTGCTGTCGAGCGGCGAGGTCATAGCGCTGCGCCGCGCGACAGGCCTCGACGTCACATGATCGTCACCATCGACGGCGGTGTGGCGTCGGGCAAGTCCGCGGTCGGCAAGCGGGTCGCCGAAAAGCTCGGCCTGCCGTTCATCGACAGCGGGTTGATGTACCGGGCCATCACGCGCCTCGCGATGCAGCGGGGCATCGACCCCCGCGACGCGGCTGCGGTGACAAGACTTGCCGAATCCACCAAGCTGCGGATCGACGGCGAGCGCGTGTGGGCGGACGGCCAGGAGCTGACCGAGGGCATCTACGACGCGGATTACGCCGACGCGCTTCCCATCATCTCCGCCATCCCCGGCGTGCGCAAAGCGCTGGTCGAGGAGCAGCGGCGCATGGGAGAGTCGGGCGTGGTCATGGCCGGGCGCGACATCGGCACGGTCGTCTTTCCCGACGCGGGCCACAAGTTCTTCCTGGTGGCAAGCCTCGAGGAGAAGGTGAGGCGCCGCGCGGCGCAGTACGAGCGACGCGGCGAGCGGGTCGACGAGGAGGCGATGCGCAAGGAGGTGGAGCTGCGCGATCGCGTCGACTCAGAGCGGCCCGTGGCGCCGCTGCGTCCGGCCGAGGACGCGGTGATCATCGACACCGACCACCTTGACCTCGACCAGGTGGTCGATCGAATCGTCGGCCGCGTGCAGGCGCGGACATGACCTACGCGTTCATGCGCGGCCTGATGCGTTTCATGACGCGCACCTTCCTGGTCGGCCTGTTCAAGGTCGAAGGCCTGGAGAATGTTCCGCGCCAGGGCCCGCTGGTCGTTTGCGCGAACCACTTCGCCACGCTCGACCCACCGATGGTGCCCGCGTTCCTGCCCAGGGCGGACACGTGGAACATGGCCAAGTCCGAGTACTTCCGCAAACCTCTGATGAGGTGGATCTTCACCCGCTATCACGCGTTCCCGGTGGTTCGTCACAGCGCCGACCGAGCCGCCCTGCGCCGCGCCTTTGACCTGTTGAAAGCGGGCGAGGTGCTGATCATCTATCCGGAGGGGACGCGGGTCGAGTCGGGTGAGCTGGCCACGCCGGAGCCCGGGGCGGGCTTCATCGCCCAGAAGGCAGGGTGCCCAGTCCTTCCCGTGGCTCTCACCGGGACGCGCGAGTGCCTGCCGAAAGGAGCGCGGTGGCCGCGCCGGGTGCCGGTCACGCTGCGGTTCGGCGAGCCGTTCCTGCTGCCCCAGCGCAGGCCGAACGGCGAGCGCATCTCCCATGAGGAAGCTTCTGACGCCATCATGCTCGCAATCGCGGAGCTGCTTCCTCCAGAGAACAGGGGCCGCTATCGCGACGTCGAATCGTGGCGGCGGAAGCTGGAAGGAGTTGCTTCTAGCCGATAGCGGGTCGCGCCCAGTCGTCCTCGACCAGGCTGCCGAGCGCGGGGTTGAAGCAGGCGTCGAAAGCCTCCTTCAGCGATTGGGGCGTGAGCCGCGGCGGCTGCTGACGGTAGTTCGCCAGGTCGACCAATCGCGCCACGAGCGCGCGCGGGTGCGAGCCACGCAGCGGCTTCTTCCCGTACAGGTTGTTGAGCAGGTAGCCGATCGATTTCTCGTCCCAGGGCACGCCCTGCCGGTCGCACTCGAAGCGGAGGATGCGGCCGAACGCCTCAGGCGTCGGGTTGCCGATGCCGATCTTGTAAGCCATGCGGCGCAGGAAGGCTTCGTCGACCAGCTCCGTCGGGGAAAGGTTGGTCGAGAACACGACCTGGCAGAGGAACGGCAGCTCGATCTTGCGGCCGGACGCCGAGAGGTCGAGGTAGTCGATCTTCTTTTCCATCGGAACGATGAAGCGGTTGAGGAGCCGCATGGGCGGCACCTCCTGACGGCCGAAGTCGTCGATCACGAACACTCCCGCGTTCGCCTTCCACTGCAGAGGTGCCTCGTAGTAGCGGTTCTGTGCGTCGAACGTGAGGTCGAGCTGCTGAAGCTTCAGCTCACCGCCGGCGGTGACGACCGGTCGCTCGACCTTGACGAGCCGGCGGTCGATGGGCTGCTCTCCTTCGGCGACCTTGTGATAGACGGGGTCGATGACGCGGACGATCTCATCGCCGATGGCCACGGCATGCGGGATCTCGATCGGCGCGCCCATGAGCAGCGCCATGCGCTCGGTGATCGTGCTCTTGCCGTTGCCAGGGGCGCCGAAGATGAAAAGCGATGCGCGGGAGACCATGGCGCCGCCGATCTGGTCGATCACGTGCTCCTCCAGCTCGAGCTCGCCCAGCGCCTTCTTCAGCTGCCCGTCGGTCACCGGCGACTTGCCTGACACCTGGGAGCGAATGAGCGCCAGGTAGTCATCGAAGTTCACCGGGCAGGGACCGAGATAACGCGTCTGCACCGCCGACATCTCGGCCGCCCGCTGCCGGCCGGCGCCCGAGATGGCGAAGTTCGCCTTGACCCGGAACGGCCTGCCTTCCAGGCCAGGGTCGGTGGACACGCCACGCTCGTCGACGAGCTGGTTCTTCTCGAACTCGTCGATCAGCGGAGAAAAGGTCTCCCACGGCAGGCCGAGACGCTGCTCGAGCGCGGCGCCCGTCAGCTGGTCGGCAAAGGCCAGCGTGCGCAGCAGCAGGCTGGCGATGAGGTCACGCCGGACGTGCAGGTCTTCGAGACGCTTGGGAGCCTCGATTGCCCCGGTTACCATCGGGCGCACATATTACATTTCGGGACTCACCTTCAAACCGGCATAGGGGAAGGTTCCCTCCAGACTCGTAAAATCGCACGAGACTTGCCGGAGTACGCCGCCCTGGACCTCGAGACCACCGGTCTCGACCCGGCCCGAGACCGCGTCATCGAAATCGGTGCGGTCGCCTTCACCTCGGACCGGGTCACATCCACGCTCGAGCGCCTGGTCGATCCCGGCCGCCCGGTGCCGGACACGGTCCTCCGGTTGACCGGGATCAAGCAGGACGAATTGAGGGGGGCAACGAATCCCGACGCCGCCCTCCACCTCCTCGCCGACTTCCTGCGCGGCCGCCAGCCCGTGGGCCACGGCGCCCGGCTGGACGTCGAGTTTCTCGAAGCCGCCGGCCTGTGGGACCCCTCGCAGGAGATCCTGGACACGCTCGACCTCGCCCGCATCCTGCTGCCGGCCGCCCTCAGCCACAGCCTGCCGCTCCTCTCGACGGAGATGGGGATCAGCCAGCCCAGGCCGCACCGCGCCCTGGACGACGCCGACGCCACCCGCCAGCTGCTGTTGCGCCTGCGCGAGGAGGCGGTTGCGCTCGACGAGGGCCTGAAGGAGTCGATGCTGGCCCTGGTCGCGCCGTACCCGTGGCCTGTCGCCCACTTCTTCGCGGACGCGCTCACCGCACCCAACCCAAATCCCGGACCGGAAACGGCGGTGAGCGTGGAGCCGGCGCGGCGAGGGAAAGCTGCCGACCCCCCGCCCGACGACCCGACCGCGGTCGCGGGGCTGCTCGGGCCGGAAGGCCCGCTCGCCAACCTACTGCCGGGTTATGAGCACCGTGAGTCGCAGATGCAGATGCTGCTCGCGGTCGCCCAGATCCAGGCCCGGGGCGGGACGCTCGTGGTCGAAGCGGGCACAGGAACAGGCAAGAGCCTCGCGTACCTCGTTCCGTCGATCGCCCGATCGGTGCGACATCGCGAGCGCGTGGTGGTCTCGACGAACACGCACACGCTGCAGGAGCAGCTGATGAACAAGGACCTCCCGGCTCTGCGCGAGTGGCTGCCGTGGGACTTCAAAGCGGTCCTCCTCAAGGGTCGCTCGAACTATGTGTCTCTGCGGCGCTGGCGGCGCTACCTCGCCGAGCCGTGCCGGGACGCCGAGGACCTGATGTTCAAGCTCAAGGTCCTGATCTGGCTCCACACGACCGAGAGCGGTGATCGCTCGGAGCTGCGCCTGCACGGTCGCGAGGAAGTTTTCTGGAACCGCATCGCGAGCGATCCGATGGACTGCGTCGGCGTCCACTGCACGAGAGAGGACTGCTACGTGCATCGCGCTCGAGCGGAGGCGGAGACGGCCGACGTCGTGGTCGTCAACCACTCGCTGCTGCTGGCGGACGCGGAGGTGGGGGGTGGGTTGCTGCCGGAGTACGACCACCTGGTGATCGACGAGGCGCACCACCTCGAAGATGCGGCCACGCGGGGCCTGCGTCAGGAGGTCGACGGACCAGGGCTGCTGGCTCTTCTCGAGCGACTCGGGCATGGCCTGCTTGGAGACCTGCAGCGCCAGCCGCATCTCGGCGCATCCGATGACGCGTTCGGCGACGCGGTCCCCCAAGCCATCGCCGCGGCGGAGCGCGTGCGCGAGCTCTTCCGCGTCGCCGACGAGTGGGTCGCCGCTCGACTGGGTGAGGCCGAGCGACGAGAAGAATCGGTCCGCATCACGCCTGGGCTGCGGGAGGAGAAAGGTTGGGGTGAGATTCGACAGTCCGCCGAAAACACGGCCACTGCCCTGACCGCGCTCGACGTCTCGCTGAGAAGGGCCGTCGCCGGTGTCCGCGAGTGGTTGGGCGGCGATGAGGCGGACCAGGGCATCCGCGAGCTGGAGATGATCCGCGGCCGCCTCGAGGCTTCGCTTCGCGTCCTGGACGAGGCGCTGCTCCAGCCGGATGTGAACCGCGTGTACTGGTTCAGCCAGGTGTCGCGAGCCGAAAACCTGCTGCTGCGCGCCGCGCCGATCAATGTGGGCACGCTGCTGCGGGATCGCGTCTACTCCGAGCGGCGTTCCACCGTGTTCACGTCCGCCACGCTTGCGGTCGGCGGAACCTTTGATTACTTCAGCTCGCGGGTCGGCCTTGGCCCCGAGATCGAGGAGCTCATCCTGCCTTCGCCCTTCGACTTCTACCACCAGGCGTTGGTGTGCCTGCCGACCGACCTCCCGATGCCGGAGGACGAACCGTTCGACGCCGCGGTCGAGGAGCTGATCGCCACCGTAGCCAGGCGTGTGGGTGGGCGCACGCTGGCGCTGTTCACCTCGCACCGGCAGCTGCGCGACGTGCACGCGGCGTTGAAGCAGCGCGTCGACCTCGACGAGGTGCTCATTCTCGGCCAGGGAATCGACGGTCAACGGCGCCAGCTGCTCAAGACGTTTGAGGAAGCGGCGAGGCCCCTTCTGCTCGGGACGGCGACCTTCTGGGAGGGGATCGACATCCCTGGCGAGCGCTTGAGCTGCGTGATCGTGGTCCGACTGCCGTTTCCGGTCCCGACGGATCCCGTTTACGCCGCGCGCGCCGAATTGGTCCGCGATCCGTTTGCGCAGCTCGCGCTTCCGCAAGCGGCGCTGCGACTCAAGCAGGGATTCGGCCGGCTGATTCGCCGTTCGACCGACCGCGGCGCGGTGGTGATCCTCGACAACCGAATCCTCGGACGCGACTACGGCAAGGCGTTTCTCGACGTCCTTCCGCCGGCGTCGCGCTACGTCGGTCCGGGCACGCAAGTGGCGGAGCATGTCGGAGCCTGGCTCGAAGGGGATTGAGCAAGCTTTTTGTGGTCGGCACCCCGATCGGCAATCTCGAGGATCTGAGCGCACGGGCCGTTCGCATCCTGGGTGAGGTGTCGGCGATCGCCGCCGAAGACACAAGGGTGACCTCGCGCTTGCTTGCCCGACACGGCATCCGCAAGCCGATGCTCAGCTACCGCGCGCCGGTCGAGCGCCGAGGGTTGCCTCGGGTGGTCGCCGCACTGGAAGAGGGCGACGTGGCGCTGGTCAGCGACGCCGGCACCCCGACCCTCTCGGATCCAGGCCAGGCCCTGGTCACCGCGGCGTGGGCGGCCGGCCACACGGTGGTGCCGATCCCGGGCCCCAGCTCGGTGACCGCCGCTCTCTCGATCGCAGGCTACGGCGGACCGGGTTTCACCTTCGTCGGTTACCTGCCACGCAAGCCGGGCGAGATGCGCCGGCTGCTGGAGTCGCTGCGCGCCGACCCGCGACCCGCGGTCGCGTTCGAATCGCCGTTCCGCATCCGCAAGTCGCTCGCGTTGATCGCGGAGTCGCTGCCGGAGCGCAGGCTCACGGTGACGCGCGAGCTGACCAAGGTGCACGAGGAGGTGCTGCGCGGCACGGCATCGAATGTGCTCGAGGCTCTCGGTGACCGCGCGCGCGGCGAGTTTACCCTTGTGTTCGCAGGTGCTTAGTCAAAGAACTGTCCTGGTTGCTCCCGCGTGGCCGTACGCCAACGGTCCGCGACACATCGGCCACGTGGTCGGTTTTGCCGTGCCCGCCGACGTGCTCGCCCGCTTCGAGCGCCTGCGCGGTTCCCGCGTCTTGATGGCGAGTGGGACCGACGAGCACGGCACGCCGATCACCTACGAGGCGGACAAGAAGGGAGTTGCGCCGCGCGACTTCGTGGACCGCAACAACGCGCTCATCGTCGAAGACCTCGTGCGCCTCGGCATGTCTTACGACATCTTCACGCGCACCACGACGGTCAACCACTACCGAGTGACCCAGGACCTGTTTCTCAAGCTGTACGAGAAGGGCTACCTGGTGAAGCAAACGCAGATGGGGGCCTTCGACCCCGCGACAGGCCGCACGCTGCCCGACCGCTACATCGAGGGCAAGTGCCCGATCTGCGGCTATCTCGAGGCGCGTGGCGACCAGTGCGACAACTGCGGCAACCAGCTCGATCCGATCGACCTGATCGACCCGCATCAGCGCGGCAGCGACACGCCGGTCGAATTCCACGAAACCGAGCATTTCTTCTTCGACCTGCCGGCGTTTGGAGAGCGGTTGGCCGAATGGATCCAGTCGCACGACAAGTGGCGCACCAACGTGCGCAAGTACTCGCTCGAGTTCGTGCGCAACCTGAAGCCCCGCGCGATCACCCGCGACCTCGACTGGGGAGTGCCCGTCCCGCTGCCCGGGTGGGAGGACAACACGAGCAAGAAGATCTACGTGTGGTTCGACGCGGTCATCGGCTACCTGTCCGCGTCGATCGAGTGGGCGGCCCAGCGCCACGAGCCCGATGCGTGGAAGGACTGGTGGGAGAACCCCGACAGCTGGCACTACTACGTGATGGGGAAGGACAACATCACATTCCACACCGTGCTCTGGCCAGCAATCCTCATGGGCGCCGGGGACCTTCACCTGCCCGACGACATCGTGGCCAGCGAGTTCCTGCACATGGAGGGCACCAAGCTCTCGACCAGTCGCGGCAACGTCATCTACGTCAAAGACGTGCTCGACCGCTATGACCCGGATGCCTTGCGCTACTACTTGATGATCGCCGGGCCCGAGAACCAGGACACCGACTTCACGTGGTCCGAGTTCGTGCGTCGCAACAACGACGAGCTCGTCGCGACATGGGGCAACCTCGTCCACCGCACTCTGGTGAACGCGCATCGCAACTTCGGCGCGGTGCCCGAGCCCGGCCCGCTGTCGGCCGCCGACGAAACCCTCGTCGGCGAAGTCGAAGAGGCGCTCGATTACGTCGCGCAGCAGCTCGGCGAGGCTCGTTTCCAGAACGCTTTGAAGCGAGCGATGGCAACCGCGGCGAAGGTCAACGTCTACCTCGGCACCGAGCAGCCCTGGCACACGATCAAGACCGACCGCACGCGAGCCGGGACGGTGCTGTACGTGGCGCTTCGCTGCGTCGACAACCTCAAGACGATGCTCACCCCGTTCCTCCCGTTCTCGGCGCAGCGTCTGCACGCCATGCTGGGCTACGACGACGTCATCGCGCCGCAGCCAGAGATCCGCCAGTTCGCCGAGGACGGAAGCTCGCACACCGTGATCACCGGCGAGTACGAGGCGGTCGACCGCTGGCGGCCTTCGCAGCTCGAAGCCGGGCGCAAGCTGCCCCCGCCCGAGGCGCTCTTCACGCGCCTCGACGACGTCGAGGAGGAGTAGCGACATCTTCGTCGACACTCACTTGCACCTCGAGGAGCTGGGTGACGCCACCAAGGTGGTGGAGCAGGCTGTCGCGGCGGGTGTGACCCGGCTCATCGGCGTCGGCGTCAATCTCGAGCAAAGCACGAACGCGGTCAGCCTCGGCCACGCGTACCAGGAGGTCTGGGCAGGTGTCGGGCATCATCCGCTCGAACCCTCAGAGCCGGATTTTCGCGCCCTGCGGCAGCTGGCCACCGACGAGATGGTCGTCGTGGTGGGGGAGATAGGACTCGACTTCGAGCACGTGGGCGGGCCGCACAACGAGCTGCAGATCGAGCGACTCAACGAGCTATTCGACATTGCGATCAACTTCGACCTTCCGGTCTCGGTCCACAACCGGGGCGCATCGCACGAGCTGCTCCAGGCGATATCCCGTCACAAGGGCATCCGAGGCGTCATGCACTACTTCGCGCTCGATTGGGATTGGGCGCAGCGATTCCTGGACGTCGGTTTCTACCTGTCGTTCGCAGGCCTGGTCACGCGGCCCAGCCGCGATGAGCTGCGTGAGGTCGTGAAGCGGTGCCCGGCGGACCGCCTGCTGCTCGAAACGGACTCCCCCTACGGCAACTCGCAGAAGCGAATGAACGTGCCCAACCGACCCGCGTACCTCATCGACACGGCCGAGCTTGTCGCCGACTTGCGCGGTGTCAGCCTCGAGCAGCTCGCCGACCAGGAGCGGACGAACGCGACGACCCTCTTCCAGAAAATGAAGTGATCGACCCGGCGGACCCGCATCAGCTCGACAGCCTTTTGCGTCGCCACCGGATCACCCTCAAGCACCGCCTCGGCCAGAACTTCCTCGTCGACCACGAGCTGCGCGACGCCATCGCGGAGGCGGCAGGCGTGGAGCCGGAGGATGAGGTGCTCGAAGTCGGCGCCGGCGCCGGCACTCTGACCATCGCGCTGGCAGCGCGATGCAGAAGGGTGGTTGCGGTTGAGCTCGACCCGAGCCTGATGCCCGCGCTGCATGACGTTGTGGCCGGCTACGAAAACGTCGAGGTCGTGCAGGCCGACATTCTCCGCTTCGACGTTTCGCGGTCCTTTCCCGACGGCGGCGAGCTGGTCGCCGGCAACATCCCCTACAACCTGACGGGCGAGCTGATCCGCAAGCTGCTCGACCAACCACCAAGACCACGACGCCTGTCGCTCGTGGTCCAGAAAGAAGTCGCCGAACGCTGGACGGCAACGACTGGAGCGAGCCTCGCCACGGTGGCTGTCCAGGTATTCGCGGTGTCGCGGACTGTGATGACCATCCCGGCCTCGGCCTTCATTCCAGTGCCGAAGGTCGATTCCGCGCTCGTCATCCTCGACGTGCGTGAGAACCCCGCCGTGCAGGTGGACGACTTGAACCGGTTCTTTCGATTCGTCGAAGCCGTTTTTCAGTTCCGGCGCAAGCAGCTTGGCGGTACCCTGGCTCGCCTCGCCGGAGTCTCCGGTGCCGAAGCTGCTCAACGGCTCAACGAAATCGGAATCGATCCCGCGCGCCGGCCTCAAACCCTCACGTTGCCAGAGTGGCAAGCGGCGTATGACGCATTCAATCCAAGGTTCGGTCGTTAGTCTCTAGCGACCATGGATCCGATCAGGCTCCCGGTCGAGGGTCCCGGCGGCTTTCGCGGTGCCCTCGCCCACACTGCGTTTCGCAACATCTGGTTCTCGCAGCTCGCCGCGCAGCTGGCGGACAAATTTCTTCTGTTCTCGCTGATCATCCTCGCGTACCAGATCTCGGGCGGCAGCACGTCAGTCGCCGTCACGTTGCTCGCGTACACGGTTCCGGCGGTTCTGTTCGCACCACCGGCCGGCGTGATCGCGGATCGCGTCAACCGGAAGCAGATCATGCTCTGGTGCAACATCGGCCGCGCCGCCGTCGTCGCGCTGATCCCGATCGCCTCTCTGGTGCCGGGGCTCAAGAACGATTTCCTGCATCTGATTCTCATCACGCTGGTCTTTTCCGCCGTCGGACAGCTTTTCGGGCCGGCGGAGGCGGCGGTCATCCCGACCATCCTTCCCCGCAAGATGCTGATCACCGCCAACTCGATGGCGCTGCTGACGATGGTCCTGACGCTGGTCGTCGGCGGCGTGCTCGCGCCGGTGGTCTCGAGGATCGACCTCTACGCGCCTTACTGGTGCGCGGTCGTGCTGCTGGTCATCGCCGGCACGTTGATCTTCGCGTCGGAGATTCCTCCGCTGGCTCGCCATACAGAGTCGCCGGTCGAGGAGAGCCGGAGTCGGTTCAGGTTGATGCTTCTCGACCTGAAGGAGGGTGTCGACGCCTTGCGGTCGTCGCGCGGCCTGAGACTCGCGTTCGGCCAGGTGAGCATCGCCGTCCTGGTCCTGTTCAACCTGTACGCGCTCGCCCCGGCGTATGTGAGCAAGGTCATCGGCATAGCGGCCCAGGACACGTACGTGATCCTCGGGCCCGCGACCGCCGGCGCCATCCTCAGCGCGGTGCTGCTGGGCCAGTTCATGAGCCACATCGACAGGTCTCGTCTGCTCGCGGGCTCGTTGGTGGCCAACGGCGTAACGCTGCTCGCGCTCGCCGCGGTTCCGCAGGCGATGCACAGCTTCCCTGATCTCCAGGTCCACAACCGGATCACCGGCGCGACCTTCAGCCTGCTGCTCGGGGTTGAGTTCGGCGCCATCCTGATCCCCGCGATCACGTATCTGATGGAATCGACGAGCGATGCCATCCGCGGGCGCGTCTTCGCACTGCTCTACATGGTGATCAACGGCGTTTCCGCGGTCCCGGTGCTCGTCGCCGCGGCGCTGGCCGACAACATCGGCACGGCCCAGGTCATAGGCGGGCTTGGAGTCCTGCTGCTGGGCGGCGGTGTGGGTGTCATCGCGGGCGGGATGCACGCTCCCGTGCCACGAACAGAATCAAAACAATCAGGAACAGGATCGCCAATCCACCCACGCCAAGGGCCCGAGTGATCGTTTCCAGGAGCCCGAGGTTGCTGCCCAGAACGTAGCCGGCGACTCCGATCGATGCCGACCAGACGAGGCCGCCGATCGCGCTGAACAGCTGGAATCGCCAGAAAGGCATCCGCGCCATGCCGGCGAGCATCGCGTTCCACGTGCGCAAGCCGAGAAAGAAGCGCGCGCCGAGGATCGCCTTGTCGCCGTGCCGGGCGAAGAAAAGCTCGGCCCGCGCCAGGTGGTCGGGGCGAATGTGGAAGAGGTGTCCGAAACGTTCGACGAATGGACGGCCGCCGCGATAACCGAGCAGGTATCCGATGTCAGAGCCGGCGGTAGCGCCGAGAAAGCCGCACAGGATCACGACCAAGATCGATTGGTGGCGCGCCGCCGTCCAGGCCGCGGCGGTGAGCAGCAGCGCCTCGCCCGGAAAGGGCACGCCGGCGCTCTCGACCAGGATCCCGATGCCCGCCAACGGACCACTGAGCACGTCGACCAGGGAAGGCCAGTCCACGAGGGTTCATATACTGGACGACCCGATGCCGGATTACGGTGAGCACGAAGCCACCGACGACCCTCTGCAAGTGCTGCGGCATTCGACCGCGCACCTTTTGGCGGCCGCGGTCGTCGAGCTGCATCCCGAAGCCAAGTACGGGATCGGCCCAGCGGTGCAGGACGGCTTTTACTACGACTTCGACTTCGGCGGCAAATCGATCTCCGAGGCCGACCTACCCGCGATCGAGTCGCGCATGCGCAGGCTTGCTCAGGCCGACATCCCGTTCGTGCACGAGGTGCTGCCGCGCAAGCAAGCGATCGAGGAGTTCGCGAAGCGTGACCAGATCTACAAGGTCGAACTGATACATGACAAGGTCGAAGGCGACGAGGTCAGCGTGTATCGGACCGGTGAGTTTCTGGACCTGTGCCGGGGACCCCACGTGCGCTCGACGAAGGACCTGAAGGCCTTCAAGCTGATGCGTGTCGCCGGGGCCTACTGGCGGGGAGACGAGAAGAAACCGCAGCTGACCCGCATCTACGGGACCGCGTGGCAGACGCAGCGCGAGCTCGACGATTACCTGAAGTTCCTCGAAGAGGCGGAAAAGCGCGACCACAAGAAGCTGGGCAAGGACCTGAAGCTCTTCGCGGTCGACGATCGTGTCGGGCCAGGCTTGCCGCTCTGGCTTCCGGACGGCGCCACCATCCGGCGCGAGCTCGAGCGCTTCATCGTGGATGAGGAGCTGTCGCGCGGTTATCTCCACGTCCGGACCCCTGACGTGGCAAGACTCGACCTGTTCCGGCAGAGCGGACACGCGCAGCTCTACTCCGAATACATGTATCCGCCGATGAAGTTCGAGGACGGCGAAGAGCTCGAGCTCCGGCCCGTCAACTGCCCGCACCACATCGTGATCTATCAAACCGAGCTGCGCAGCTATCGCGACCTACCGTTGCGCATCGCCGAGATCGGCAACAACTGGAGATATGAACGGTCCGGCACTTTGGCGGGTATGAACCGTGTGCGGGCTTTTGCATTGAACGACGCCCACATCTTCTGCACTCCTGACCAATTGATGGACGAGGTGAAGGGTGCCATCGACCTGGCTCTTTACTTCTCGAAGGTGCTCGGCATCGACGAGTTCTCATACCAGCTGTCGACCCGCGATGACGTCAAGGACAAATGGCTGGGCACCGAAGAGCAGTGGGAGGATGCGCAGGCGGCGCTTGCCGAAGCGCTCGAATCGATGGGCCAGACCTACAAGCGGGGAGTGGGGGATGCGGCGTTCTACGGGCCGAAGATCGACTTCCAGGTCCGAGACGCGCACCGCCGCGAGTTCACCAACTCGACCGTCCAGGTGGACTTCCAGCTGCCGCAGCGTTTCGACCTCGAGTACGTGGCCGAGGACGGGACGCGGAAGCGGCCCGTGATGGTCCATCGCGGGGCGGCCGGGGCGATGGAGCGTCTCTTCAGCTACCTGATCGAGCGCTACGCGGGCGCGTTCCCGACGTGGCTCCATCCGACGCAGGTGGTTGTGGCTTCGACCAAAGACGAGTTCAACGACTACGCGCAGGAGGTAGGCGCCCGGCTCCGCGCGTCGCGCGTTCGCGTCCAGGTTGACACTCGATCCGAGCGCCTGAACCGCAAGATCCGTGACGCCAGGCTGAAGAAGGTTCCCTTCATCGCCGTGGTGGGCGAGAAGGAGGCGCCGGCGGGCCATGTCAACGTGAACGACAGGACCGACAAACAAGTTGAGATGCCGCTCGAGGCTTTCGTCAGCATGATCTCCGCCGAGATCGCGGAGCGCCGCCGGTGATCGGCCTGCCTAGCTGAACAGCCGGGTCGCCACCCGGGTGCTCACGCCCTGGTTCGTAATCGTGACCCAGCCGTGAGTCGCTGGCCGTTCCTTCGATTGGAATGTGAGGGCGATGCTGAATTTGGGCTGCTCCAAAACAGCCACGGTGCTCCAGCCGCTGGTGTTGAATGCCTTTCGGTAGAAGGTCGAAACGGTCGAAAATTTGTCGTACGAGTCCATG
>VBFV01000058.1 GCA_005881335.1 Chloroflexota bacterium | reverse complement strand
CCAACGAGCCGGTGTACGTCCTGGACGGCATCCGCATCACCAGCCAGAACCGCTCGTCCGGCGTCTGCGACGTCGGCTGCGCCCCCCCCAGCCGTATCAACGACCTGAATCCCGAGGACTTCGAGTCGATCGACGTCGTGAAAGGGCCGGCGGCGTCGGCGCTGTACGGTACCGACGCGGCCAACGGCGTCGTCCTGATCACGACCAGGCACGGCTCGCCGGGCAAGGCGCAGTGGAGGGTGTACTCCGAGCAGGGCTCGATAGTGGACAACAACGATTACCCCGCGGCCTTCCGGGGCTGGCGGTCGAGCGCGACCGACACGAGCGCCTCAAAGAACTCGCGCCCTACCAACGGCACGCAATGTATCCTCACGCAGGTCGCGTCCGGGGCATGCGTGCAAGACAGCGTATCCCGGTTCAACCTCTTTCAGGACCCACAGACGACACCGCTCGGAACCGGGCACCGCCAGCAGTATGGCGTGCAGGTGTCGGGCGGGTCGGACGCGGTGCGCTACTACGTGTCAGGCGAGTGGGAGGACGAAGTCGGTCAGACGAAGATGCCGCTGTTTGCGGACAGCATTGTGCGCGCAATCCGGCAGATCAGCGAAGTGCCGGGCGACCAGAGGCAGCCCAACGCCTTACGGCGGGTGAGCATTCGGGCCAATGTCGCCGCGAACCCGAACGCCCGCATTGACCTCGAGGGTTCCACCACGTTCATCACGAGCAAGCTGCGTATTCCCCCAACGGACAACAACACCACAGGCCTGTTGTCGAACGCGTTGGGGGGGCCAGGCAACAAGGACAACGGCCGGTACGGTTACCGGGCGTTTACACCCGACGAGATGTTTTCCCGGGCGCTCGGCCAGGACGTCAACCGGTTCATCGGGAGCGGCACGGGCCGCTGGCGCCCGACGAGTTGGCTGGCGTTCCGCGCGGTCGGCGGCGTGGATTACGCCAGCCGGTTGGACACCGATCTCTGCATGCGCACGGACTGCGTGAACTTCGCCACGATTAAAGACGGCTTCAAGCAGGACGATCGCACGACCTACTTCCAGTACACACTCGATGTCAACGCGACGGCATCATTTAGCCTGAGCCCGAAGCTCACGTCGCGCACCACCCTCGGCGGGCAGTACTTCAAGACCAAGAACGACCTGAGCGTGGCGCTCGGGGAGAACCTGGCGGGGGGCGCCTCGACCGTGACGGGCGCTGCCATCCCCACGGTGCGCGAGAGCACCACGGTATCCGCGACCGTGGGCGCATTTGTGGAGCAACAATTCGGGTACAAAGACCGGCTGTTCGTCAATGGCGGGTTGCGCGCGGATGACAACAGCGCCTTCGGTAAGGACTTCAAGACAGTCTATTATCCGAAACTGAGCGTGTCGTACGTAATCTCGGAAGAGCCGTTCTTCCCGAAGTGGCGCTGGCTCAACAGCCTGCGGCTGCGCGGTGCCATCGGTGCGTCGGGCGTCCAGCCGGGAACGACCGATGCGACCCGCTTCTTCCTGCCCCAAACCGCGAGCGTCAACGGCGCCGACATTCCGTCGCTCGTCTACAGCGCCGTCGGGAACAGCGCTTTGAAGCCGGAGCGGGCGCGGGAATACGAAATCGGGGGGGAGGCGACGCTGTTCAACAGTCGCACCTATCTGGACTTCACGTACTACAACAAGCGGACGTCGAATGCGCTCATCGCCAGGGAGCTGCCGCCGTCCGCCGGCGGGCCGATCAACCGGTTCGAGAACCTGGGTGCGGTGGTGAATCGTGGCATCGAGGCGCTGGCCAATCTGCGCATCGTCGACAAACCGAACTTTGGCTTCGATTTGACCGTCAACGCCGCCTATAACACCAATTTCATCGCGGACATGGGCGGTCTGCCGCCGATCATCGGGACGACCACTCGCCAGACTGCCGGCTATCCCATCAACGGCTGGTGGCAGCGGCCCTACACCTTCGCGGATACCAACCATAACGGGATCATCACGGCCGACGAGATCAAGGTGCAGGACAGCGCCCAGTTCGTCGGGTACGCCAACCCCCGGTGGGAAGCGGTCTATGTCCCCGGGTTCGACCTGTTCAACAAGCGGCTGCGGATCCAGGGACTGTTCGATCACAAGAGCGGCTATTACCAGCTCAACGGCACCGAGCGGATCCGCTGCGAGTCGCGCCTCAACTGCGAGGGCCTGGTGGACCCGAAGGCCCCACTGTGGGAGCAGGCGCGGGTCGTGGCGCTGCGCGAGACGCCGTCGCGCACGCAGTGGGGGTTCATCGAGAAGGCGACGTTCGTCCGGCTGCGGGAGGCCTCGGCGACGTACGAGGTGCCCGCGGCCTGGGCTCGATCGTTCCGGGCCACACGCGCGAGCTTCACGATCGCGGTCCGAAACCTCTTGAAGGCCACTGGATTCAGTGGCATCGACCCCGAAGCGAACTACTTCGAGGGCGCGACAGGGATCGTGAGCAACTTCCAGACGGCGCCACCGCCAACCTATTGGACGTTCCGCTTGAACGTGGGCTTCTGATAGTCGGTGACGCGTGACCGATAAACGACCGTGAAAGGGGATTTTCACCCATGACTTCATACCTCATGCGTCGGCAGCTGCGCAGGTCGCTCGCCCTGGCGTGCCTTGTAGCACTGCCTGCGCTCGCGTGTACGGATACGCTGCTGAACGTCACCGATCCCGACATCGTCCAGAGGGCCAATTCGGCGTCGGCGGCCAACGGCCTCTTGAACGGCGCCGTGTTGCGGCTGGCACAGGCGGTGAGTGGCACACAAGGGCCGGATGCGCTGTTCATGTTCGGGGGACTGCTCACCGACGAATGGCGCTCCGGCGACACGTTCATCCAACGCAACACGCAGGATCAGCGGATTTGGGACCCCAACAACACCTTCAACGCCGGCCCGTTCCGCAACCTGAACCGGGTTCGGACGCAGGCCGCGCTCGCCGTCGATGGCCTGCGAACGTATGTGCCGACGGGGCTCGCGGACATCGCGCGGATGTTCGATTTCGTCGGCTACACTCAGGTCTTGATGGGCGAGCACTACTGCAACGGGGTCCCGCTGAGCGGCTTCTCGGGCACGACCGTCGTGTTTGGTGACCCGCTCACGAACGATTCCCTGTTCAAGCTGGCGATCGCCAACGCGGACTCCGCCCTCGGAATCGTGCGGGGGTCGGACTCCGCTCGCGTGGCGAACTTCGCGAAGGTGATCAGGGGCCGCGCCCTGCTGGACCGCGGCGACACGGCGGGCGCTCGAGCCGCCGTCGTGGGTGTGCCGCGCTCATTTCATTACGATGTGACGCACTCGGTGAACGTCAACGACAACCAGATGTGGGCTCTCAACACGAGCGCGCGTCGGTACACTATGGGCGACCTGGAGGGTGGGAACGGCCTGCCGTACGTGACGGCGAACGACCCTCGGATTCCGAGACGCATTGGGACGAGTCCTAAAGACGACCCGATCTTCGATACCGCCTTCCCCATCCTGGTCATCCGGCAAGGCATTTGGGGCCGCACGAGCGCCGTGACGATCGCCAGCGGGATCGAGGCACGACTCATCGTGGCGGAGGTGGCGCTACGTGAAGGCGATGCGACCACATGGCTCAGCGAGCTGAACGCGCTGCGGGCTGACTCGACCTTGTTGCCGGTCCCTCAGGACACGAGCTTCCGGCCGGTGCAGGGAACGAAGCTCGCCCCGTTGGCGGACCCAGGGCCGTCGCTCAATGACAGCCTGCGGGTGGACATGTTATTTCGCGAGCGCGGATTCTGGTTGTTTTCAACGGGTCACCGGCTGGGCGATATGCGGCGCCTGGTGCGAGCGAAAAACACTGGCGGATGGTATGGTCGCGCGATCAGCTCGGTCTATCCGACGGGCGCGTGGTTCAAGGGCGGCAGCTACGGTGACGCGATCCAAATGGCAATTCCAGTGGAGGAGCTGAACAATCCGAAGTTCCACGGATGCCTCGATCGCAATCCGTGACGAATGCCGTAGAGCGACGTGATGCGCGGGGGCGGCCCGGACGGCGCCCCCGTGGTGTCTTCAGGGATGGCCGCTCGTGGTCGTAATCACGATCGCGCCGGAGGTCGAGATGGCGCCGTAGTGCGTGGTCGCATCGAGTCCCGTGAGGATCTCGATCGTCAGGATGTCGACGGCGGCGACTTGCTTGAGCACCTGCAGGTCCTCGATGGGTACGTGATCGAGGATCACACGTACCTGGTCGTCCTGATAGAGGCTCGCCCGCCCGCGCCGCTGGATTCGAGCCGGCTCTCCCCGGACTTCCCGGAGCTGCACGTTGGGAACCGTCAATCGCACCGCGTCCCACGCCGTCTTGGCGCCGGACTTG
>VBFV01000057.1 GCA_005881335.1 Chloroflexota bacterium | reverse complement strand
CGCGCGGGGAGGGAGGTTCTCCCGGGCGAAGCTGTCGACATGAGCGGATCGTGAGACCTGCTTCACATCCCCTGCCTCGACATACTACCTTCATGCAGCCGGCCGGCCGGTCTCGAAACATCAACCCCGACGAGCTCCCGCCGGCGCGTGGTTACTCGCATGCCACGGTCGCGGGCGACACGGTGTGGATCGGCGGCCAGATCGGGTCGGACGCGACCGGGAAGGTAGTCGAGCCGGGCGACATCGTGGCTCAGTACGGCCGGGCGATTCACAACGTGGCGATCGCTCTGCGGGCCGCCGGCTTCACGCCGGACGACACCGTGAAGCTCACCTACTACGTGACCGACATCAAGGCCTACCGAGACGGTCGAGCTGGACTCGGAGCCGCGTACCGGGAGTTTTTTCGCAGCGATTACCCGGCATCGACGCTGGTCGAGGTGCGCTCGCTCGTCGACCCGGACGCGCTGATCGAGATCGACGCGGTCGCGGTCCGCCAACGGTGAAACGCTGGGAACACTTCGACTACGAGGAGCGAGACGGCGTCGCGACGCTCACCTTCTCGAGGCCCGAGCGACTCAATGCCCTGACCTTTGAGGTTTACGCGGACATCCGCGACCTGACCGATTCGCTGCGGCGGCGCGAGGACGATGACGTGCGAGTGCTCGTGATCCGCGGCCGGGGGCGCGGGTTTTGCTCCGGCGGGGACGTCGACGAGATCATCGGCGAGCTGCTGAAGATGGGCACGCGCGACGTCTACGAGTTCGCCCGGATGACAGGCGCGTGCGTGCGCAACCTGCGCGAGATGCCGCAGCCGGTGATCGCGGCGGTGAACGGAGTCGCCGCGGGCGCCGGCGCGGTCCTCGCGGCCGCGGCCGACATCCGCGTGCTGGCTTCCTCAGCCAGCTTCCGGTTCCTCTTCACCAGCGTCGGCCTGTCGGCTGGCGACATGGGCATCTGCTGGCTGCTCCCGCGCATCGTCGGCCTGGGCCGGGCGACAGAGGCTTTGATGCTCGGGGGCAAGATCTCGAGCGAGGAAGCTCTCGCCTGGGGTCTCGCCTCGAGGGTCGTCAGCGACGAGAAGCTCGACTCGGTCGTGGCCGAGCAGGCAGGCCGCTTGAAGGAGCTTGCTCCATGGGGCCTTGCGATGACCAAGCAGATGCTCAACCGCGCGGCCTCGACCGACTACTCGACCGCGATCGAAATGGAGGCTTTCACCCAGACCCTGCTGATGACCGCCGACGACTTCCGCGAGTTCCACGCGGGCTTCACCGGCAAGCGCAAGCCCGAGTTCCGGGGTCGCTGAAGATGTAACTACCAACGGTATCGCCTTGTGCACCGGCGGACTGAACGGAGGTAGCCGAAATGAGGCGATGGGTTATTTCCCTGGTGGGCGTCCTTGCGATCGTGGCCTGCGGTGGCGGGCCCGCGTCGTCGACCACGTCCCCGGCGGCCCCTCCTACACCGACGATCAAGTTCACGATGGGCGCACAGAACGCCAGCGGCGTGTCGGGCACCGGCGAGGTCGTCAAGGGGTCGGGCTCGTTCACCGTGACGATCAAGCTCACGGGCATGGCGGCCAACTCCAGTCATATCTCTCATGTCCACACCGGTTCCTGCGCCAAGAACGGTGGGATCGCGTACGCCTTGAGCCAGGTCATAGCCGATTCCTCGGGCGCGGCCACGGTGACCAGCACGGTGCCGGCTGACTACTCGATCCCGGCCACAGGTTGGTACGTCAATGTCCACCATGGGCCGGACTTCAGCGCCCCGGCCAACGGGCCGAGCATCTCCTGTGGGGACCTGCCGCCGGCCTGAGCCCTCCGCGTAAGGTTGCTTCTAGCGGTGAAAGCAACCCCGTACAACCAGAAGACGATCGCCGAGTTCCAGGCCAAAAAAGGGCGTGGCGTCGGGATGTGGGGCGACCACGTCCTGCTGATGACCGCGAACGGAGCCCGGAGTGGCGAGGCGATCACGACCCCGCTCGTCTACGGCCGCGAGGGTGACGACTACGTCGTCGTGGCTTCGAAGGGCGGATCACCCAAACACCCGATCTGGTTCGGCAACATCAAGGCGAACCCCGAGGTCGAGGTCGAGGTGGCGAACGGGGACGGTACGGAGCGTTTCAAGGCGCGCGCTCACGTCGTGGACAGTCGCGTGGAGCGCGACCGGCTCTACGAGGGGATGACCAAGATCTGGCCCTCGTTCAAGGACTATCAAACCCGGACCGAGCGCCTCATCCCCATCGTGGTCCTCAAACGCCTGCACTGAGCCTCGCTCTCGAGTTGACGGCTTTCCCCGTGCGGGGCGAGCCGGTCAGCTACGCCGACGCGATCCGCGGCACCTTCGCGCCGATCCAGGTTGGCGATCCGTGGGGTCCACCCTGGAGCACGACCTGGTTCCACGTCCGCGGCCGTGTGCCGGAATCCTGGGCGGGCCGGCGCGTGGTCGCGTCTTTCGACCTCGGCTTCGACGGTCCGACCGGGTTCACGTGCGAGGCGCTCGCGTGGAAGGACGGCAAGCCCTGGCGCGGGGTCGATCCCAACCACCGGTGGCTGCCCATCCACGGACAGGACGTGGACTTTTACCTGGAGGCGGCGGCCAACCCGCGCGCGACCGAGCAGGGGCCTGAGCCGGCTGCGTCGATGATCGCCTTGCGTGAATCGCCCGAGCCCGCGTTCGTCTTACGCGAAGCCGCGCTGGCCATACTCGAAGACACGCCGTCGACCGACGGCCGGATCGACCTCTCGCACAGGATCACCGCGGTCGGCCACGCGCATATCGACACGGCGTGGGAGTGGCCTCTCCGCGAGGCGAAGCGAAAGGTCGGCCGCAGCTGGTCGACGCAGCTCGCGTTGATGGACGAGTACCCCGACTACGTCTTCGCCGCCTCCCAACCTGCGCAGTACGAGTGGATCAAGGAGTCGTACCCCGACATCTATCGGCGCATCCAGGAGAAGGTCGTCGCCGGTAGTTGGGAGCCGGTCGGTGCGATGTGGGTCGAGGCGGACTGCAACCTGCCTTCCGGCGAGTCGCTCGTGCGGCAGCTGCTGCACGGCAAGCGGTTCTTCATGCGCGAGTTCGGCTACGAGACGAAGATCCTGTGGCTACCCGACGTCTTCGGCTACCCGGGCAACCTGCCGCAGCTGATGGCTGAGGCGGGCTGCGACTTCTTCTTGACCCAGAAGCTCTCCTGGAACGACACCAACAAGCCGGAGCACCACACCTTCATCTGGGAAGGCATCGACGGGACGCGCATCTTCACCCACTTCCCGCCCGCGGATACGTACAACGGCAGCTTCACCGCCGAAGAGGTCGAGCGGAGCGTCCGTAACTTCAAGGACCCGGCCAGCTCGAATCGCTCCCTGTACCTGTTCGGATGGGGTGACGGAGGGGGCGGCCCGCAGCCGGAGATGATCGAGGCGGCGCACCGACTTGGCGTTGAGCTGGGTCGCGCCGCCGACTTTTTCGAGAAGGCTGCCGCCGAATCGCACGACCTCACGACCTCGGCCGGCGAGCTCTACTTCGAGCTGCACCGTGGCACGTACACCAGCCAGTCGCGGACCAAACGCCTGAATCGTCAGGCGCAGCAGGCGCTGAAAGAAGCCGAGATGTGGTCGGTCGCGGCGGGCGAGTATCCGCAAGGGGAGCTCGACGCGTTGTGGAAGTCGCTGCTGCTCAACCAGTTTCACGACATCCTCCCGGGCTCGAGCATCGATTGGGTGTACGAGGAGGCCGAACGCGACCTTTCGCGCGTCGCCGACGACGCCAATTCGATCGCGGACGTGGCGGTGAAGAGCATCGCCGGCGCTGGCGAACGGTTCGCCGTCTTCAATGCCTCCTCGCACCCGAGGGGCGGGGCACCTTCATGCGGCTGGGCCGTCGTGGACAGGCAGCCGTCAATCTCGAGTCAGTCCTTGGAAAACGAATTCCTCCGCGTCGAGTGGAACGACGGCGGCGCGTTGACGTCGATCTGGGACA
>VBFV01000056.1 GCA_005881335.1 Chloroflexota bacterium | reverse complement strand
CACCATGCGAATCGAATTCACGGCCATGAATGATGCCGGAGCCGCCGCGGAATTCATCCCGGTTACCAACGAGAATCACGACCAATGCGTTACCAGCCGGTCGCGGAAATTTCACCGCGCGAGTACCAGGACGCCATCGTCTACGCAGAGGGCTGGCAATCGTGGAGCCCATTGGGCATGTGTCGATTCGGAGAGTCGTCGGACCGTGCCCCAGACGGGCGGGAACAGCTGGTCGGCTGGCGGCCCGGCAAGCCCGTACCCGAAGGGGTGATCCAGGCCGAGGGTGTGCTGGCGGTCGCGCCCGCCGGCGGGCCGGCGCGGGCCTGGTTCGCTGCCAAGCCCAGCCGTGAGGTGCCGACCCTTCGTCTGACGGCCCGTGGTGAGTTGACCGCTGACGGCCGCGTCGAAGAGCTCCAGGCCGCCGACCTTGCGAGCGTGCTCGCCGCGGTGGGCGACCGCCTGAGCGCACCGAAGGTCGCCCCGATCGCGCCCGGCTGGTCCTCATGGTCCTGCTACTTCGACCGGGTCACCGAGGCCGACGTCGCCGAAAACGTGGAGGTGGCACTGCGACTTCAGCTGCCGATCGGAATCGTCCAGATCGACGACGGCTACCAAACCGCGGTCGGCGATTGGCTGGACGTGCGACCCACGTTTGGTTCGCTGCGCCGGGCTGCGGAGCGCACCCGTGAGGCAGGGATGGTGCCGGGCATCTGGGTCGCGCCGTTCATGGTCGACCCGCAAAGCTCGCTCGCCACGACGCACCCCGACTGGCTCGTGCAGGGTGCTGACGCGGGTCTCCACTGGGACCGGCGAATGCGGATTCTCGACGTGACGCATCCCGCCGCCGCCGAACATCTCGCCACCGTGTTTCGGACCCTTGCGGGTTGGGGCTTCGGCTACTTCAAGCTCGACTTCCTGTATGCCGGGGCGGTCACAGGCCTCGAGGCATATCGCACCGGCCTCGAGCTCATTCGAGCCGCGATCGGACCCACGGCAACCGTGCTGGCGTGCGGCGCGCCACTGCTCCCCAGCATCGGCCTGTGCGACGCGATGCGCGTCGGTCCCGACGTGCTGCCCGAAACCCCGGACCCGCAGCTGGACATCGAAACGCTGACCCGCGTCACCGGCATGCGCTCGTGGATGAATGGGCGCCTGTGGGTGAACGACCCGGACCACCTCGTCGCGCGTCCGGAGATACGCGAGCGCGAGGCTTGGGCGTCGTATCTCGAGACCTACGGTGGGGTGGCGTTCTCGAGCGACCGGCTCACAGCGCTGGACGAGCGCGGCTTCGAGCTGACGCGCCGCGTGCTCGGGGAATTCTAGGTCGACCCGCGCGAAATCAGGTGGACCGGGAGGAGGAGCTTGCGCGGAGCGACGGAGCCGGAGGTGATCATCTCGAGGAGCAAACGCATCGCCTGCTCGCCGGTTTCGTAAAACGGAATGTGGATCGTCGTCAGCGGAGGCACGGTGAAGGCGGCCATCTCGATGTCATCGCAACCGACGACGGCGCAGTCCTGTGGCACGCGCTTTCCCAGGTCTCTCAGCGCGCTCAGCACGCCGATGGCCAGGTGATCGTTCTCCGCGAAGATCGCGCTGATCGCCGGCACGCGCTGCAGCAGCTCCACCGTCGCCGCCCCATCGCTGCCATCGGTCACGAGCCGTTCATCGAACGGCAGACCCGCCTCCTCGAGCGCCTTCCGATATCCGCGCAGGCGGTCCTGGGTGACACGGCGCGCGCGCGGCCCGATCACGATTGCGATCGCGCGGTGTCCTTTGGCGACCAGGTGCCGCGTGGCCAGGAGTCCGGTCAGCTCGTCGTCCGAGCCAACCGTCGCGACTCCGCCGCCGGCAATGTGATGCAGGCTGACCACGGGCACGGTCTTGTCCAGGGCACGCGCGACCGCGCGGTCCTCCTCCATCTGCGGCGCGGCCAGGAGGATGCCGTCGACCCGTCTTTCCATCAGTGAGGGCAGCGCGTATTCGGTTCCGGAAACCTCCAGGTCGATGCTCGTCATCAGCACGCCATATCCCTGCCGGCGCGCCTCGCGTTCGGCGCCGACGATCAACCGGCTCAGGTTCTGGTCGCTGAAATCGCCGGCGAGGAGCCCGACCGTCCGCGTCCGCTGCATGACCAGGCTGCGGGCCTGCAGGTTCGGCACGTAGCCGAGGTCGCTGGCCACCTGATGGATGCGCGCCCGGGTCACCTCGGAGACGGTGCCGCCGCCGTTCAGCACCTTGCTCGTGGTCTGGAAGCTGACGCCGGCGCGGGCGGCGACGTCTTTGACCGAGACGTGCCTTGCCGGTTTGCGGGACGCCACGGTGGGGTTATTATGCGCGGGCAGCGAACGTTCGCCTAGTGATTTGGTTGGAGGCCGGATGGAACCCAGATCCGAGTATCCGCGGCCCAGGTTCCAGCGGCCCGACTGGATCAACCTGAACGGGGAGTGGGAGTTCGGCGCGGGCGACCGCCCGACCTTCGACCGCCGCATCAACGTGCCCTTCTGCCCCGAATCGAAACTCTCGGGGATTGCTGCCCTGCCCGGCGACATGGCCTGGTACCGGCGGCGCTTCGACGCGCCGGCCGGCGACTGCGTTCTGTTGCACTTCGGCGCGGTCGACTACCGCGCCACCGTCTGGGTCAACGACGTCGAGGTGGGTCGCCACGAGGGCGGGCACACGCCGTTCAGCGCCGACATCACAGAAGCTCTCAGGTCGCGCGACAACACCCTGGTCGTCCGCGCCGACGACCCGCTGACCGACAAGACCACGCCCAGAGGCAAACAGTTCTGGGGCGAGACGCCGGAGGGCATCTTCTACACGCCGACGACGGGGATCTGGCAGACGGTCTGGCTCGAGACGCTGCCGGCGAGCCACATCAATGGCCTGCGGATCACACCCGATCTCGAAGAGGGAGCCGTCAACTTCGAGGTGGCGGGGAACGGCGACGTCAAGCTCACCGTCACGCTGGACGGCGATGTCGTAGGCGGATGGTCCGGTGCCGCGGGGCCCGGCCGGATCGAACTGGAGACCGTCGCTCCGTGGCATCCCGACTCGCCAACGCTCTACGACGTCGAGGCGACGCTGCTCGACGGCGATGGCAAGGTCGTCGACCGCGTCCTGAGCTATTTCGGGTTGCGGAGCGTGGGCACGTCGGACGGCCGGGTCTGGCTGAACGGCGAGCCGTTCGTGCAGCGCCTCGTGCTCGACCAGGGCTACTTTCCCGACGGCCTGCTGACCGCGCCGAGCGATGACGCGCTGCGCGCCGACATCGAGGCCGCCAAGGCGCTCGGCTTCAACGGTGCAAGGAAGCATCAGAAGGTCGAAGACCCGCGCTGGCTCTACTGGGCGGACAGGCTCGGCTTCCTGGTCTGGGATGAGATGCCGAGCTTCCAGGAGCACAGCGGCGAGGCGGAGCGGCGGCTGGCGGCGGAGTGGACCGAGGTCGTGCGACGCGATCGCGACCATCCGTGCGTGGTCGCGTGGGTGCCGGCCAACGAGAGCTTTGGCCTGGAGCACATCGAGCCGCCGGTCCGGTCCAGGTTTCTGGTCCGGCTGTACGACCTGACGCGCGAGCTCGATGGCTCCCGGCCCGTGGTGTCGAACGACGGCTGGGAGCACGCCGTGACCGACCTTTGCAACCTCCACGACTACTCCGGGCCGGACGATTTCGCACGGCGCTACCGCAGTCTCGAGTTGATCCTCGATGGCCAGGCCAGCGGGCACCGACCGTACGACCCCGGGTTCGCCTACCGGGGCGAGCCGCTCCTGGTCACCGAGTTCGGCGGCCTGAAGATGTCGGGGTCGGGTGGCTGGGGCTACGCCCAGGTCGGCGACCCCGGCCAGCTCTTGGAGGTCTATCGCGGCCTGATCGACGGCCTGATGGAGCCGGGACCGGTCGAAGGCTTCTGCTACACGCAGCTGACCGACGTCGAACAGGAGCAGAACGGACTGCTCACTTACGACCGCCGTCCCAAGCTCGATCCAGCCCTCGTAAAGCCGATCACGCAAACGGCCAAGCGCCGTTAAGAGTGATATAGTCCGCGACTGCTCGCGGACGTTCACCTTGGAGGGCATGTGGAACCAACCCGGCCGTCCGAGGCTGACGGCAGTCCGGACGGAAGCACCGAGGACGAGATCGACCGGCTGCTCGCCAAGCTCCTGGTGGAAAAGCTGCAGGTGAAGGTCGACCCTCTGACGGGCGAGGTGCTGGACTCTGACGCGAGGGAGGACGGGCAGCCTCCAAGTCCGTAGGCAAAATGCTGTCTTGGCCGGCGTCTCGAAGACCGCGGTGTCCTTCGCCTTCAACAACCCCGAGCGCTTGGGCCAGGCCACGCTCGAGCGCGTGCTGGGTGTCGCCGAGGACCTCGGCTACACGCCGCATCCGGCCGCTCGAGCGCTCTCGATGCGCCGGAGCGGGACGATCGGGGTGCTGATCCCGCAGCGCCTGTCGACAGTTTTCGCCAACCCGTTCGTGAGCGAGCTGATCCAGGGCCTGGGCGAGCTCTGCGAGGAGCACGACCTGACGCTGCTGCTGGTGCCGCCCCTCAACGGGTCTCTCGAAGGTGCCATCCGCCAGGCTTCGGTCGACGGCTTCATCAGCCTCGGGCTGAGCCCCGACGACAGCGCGCTGGGCGTGCTGGACCGGATCGGGATCCCCACGGTGCTGGTCGACTCGGAGGATTCGCCGTCCCATCCGACCGTCAACGTGGACGACGGCGGCGGCGCCAGGGCGGCCGCGGCGCACCTCATCGGCCTCGGCCACCGGCAGCTGGCGATCCTGGTGCTGCCGCCGGCGCGGTCGCAGGCGCACAGCACGCCCACGGCCGAAAGGCGCCTCGCGGGCTACCGGGCCGCGATCACCGAAGCAGGCGTGCCGGCGCCGCATTCGGTCATCGCCGGCATCTCAGTCGCGGCCGGGGCCAGCGCCTTCGCGTCGCTGCCCAAAGGCAAGCGCCGCCCGACCGGCGTGCTCGCGATGAGCGATATGGCCGCGATCGGCGTCGTCACAGCCGCCCAGGCGAGCGGGCTACGCGTTCCGGACGACATTTCGGTGGTCGGGTTCGATGACGTGCTCGCTTCCGCGTGGACCAACCCACCCCTGACGACGGTGCGCCAGCCGATCGTCGAGAAAGGGCGGCTGGCCGCACGTCTGCTGATCCAGCGTATGAAAGGCAGGGCGGTGGCATCGCCGGCGCCTCTCAAAACGAGCCTGGTCATCCGTGGTTCGACTGCACCCGCTACAAATTTAGATTTGCGGATTAAGAGGAGGTAAATAGAATGTTCACTGAGGGGCAGGGATGCGGGAGCCGCGTCCAGGTGGACTCTGTTGAAGGGATAGGTAAAAGATGGCATCTGTAACTTACGACCACGTTGTCAAGCGGTACACCGCCGACCTCACCGTCGTCAAGGACTTCAACGTCGAGATCAAGGACAAGGAGTTCATGGTGCTCGTCGGCCCGTCCGGGTGTGGCAAGTCGACCGCGCTGCGCATGCTCGCCGGCCTGGAAGCGATCAGCGAGGGCAAAATCATGATCGGCGACCGGGTCGTGAACAACATCGCGGCCAAGGACCGCGACATCGCGATGGTGTTCCAGTCGTACGCCCTTTACCCGCACATGTCGGTCTACGACAACATGGCCTTCCCGCTTCAGATGCAGCACATGAAGAAGCAGGAGATCGACAAGCGCGTGCGCAACGCGTCGCGCATTCTCGGGCTCGACAACTTTCTCAAGCGCAAGCCCCGCGCACTGTCCGGCGGCCAGCGCCAGCGCGTCGCCCTGGGCCGCGCCATCGTTCGCAGCCCCAAGGTGTTCTTGCTCGACGAGCCGCTCTCCAACCTGGACGCGAAGCTCCGCGGCCAGACCCGCGTCGAGCTGCAAAAGCTGCACCGCGACCTCCAGACCACCTTCATCTATGTGACGCACGACCAGGTCGAGGCCATGACGATGGGCGACCGGATCGCGATCATGAACGCGGGCATCCTGCAGCAGGTCGGCACCCCGGGCGAGATCTACGACCACCCCGCGAACCTTTTCGTCGCCGGCTTCATCGGCACGCCGACGATGAACTTCGTACCGGCCACCGTCACCAACGGATCGGCGAAAGCCTCAGGTTTCGAGCTCAAGCTGCCCAAGGCGATCGCTGCGCAGAAGGGCACGCTCGGGTTCCGTCCAGAAGCCGTGACCGACCGCGTGGTCGACGGCGCCCCGTCCTTCGAGATGAAGGTCGACGTCGTGGAGCGGCTGGGCTCTGACCAGTTCCTCTACGGGATGGTCGGCGGTGACCAGGTCACAGCCCGAGTCGATCCTCGGATGACCGTGGGTCCGGGCGACCGCGTCAAGCTCGGGCTGGACACGCGCTCGCTGCATTTCTTCGACGCCGAAAGCGAGCAAGCACTTCTCTAACAGCGTCCGGCGCTAGGGTTCCTTCGATTTGGGCGTAGAGCGCATCCGCGCTATTCAAGACTTCGATGCTGCGCGGGCGCGGGCATTTCGGCGTTCCCTGCGCACGGTCCTGACTGGCCGGGCCCAACGCCTGCGCTCGATCGAGCCGGTGCTGCGCGCGGCGGGGCTCGAGGGACGCTCTTCCGGTGGCGTGCTGGAGATCCCGGTCGACCGGATCGTCGGCTCCGTCGCGCCCGACGCCAAGACCGGCGACTTCGACCCGGGCTTCCTGCCTGTCAACCGGCGGATGCGGGAGCGCTGGACGCGCATCTACCAGGCGATGGTGGAAGGCGACGAGCTGCCCCCGATCGACGTCTACAAGGTCGATGACAACTACTACGTGATCGACGGCCATCATCGAGTCTCGGTGGCTCGCAACCTCGGCCGTCCGATGATCAACGCACGTGTCATCAACGTCCGCACCCGCGCACCCCTGAGCCCGGACGTCGACCCCGCATCGCTGCTGCGGGCGGCGGAGTACGCAGCGTTCCTCGACATCACGCAGCTGCACCGCACGCGTCCACAGGCCCGGCTCGAATGCAGCCGCCTCGGACGCTACGACGAGATCATGCAGCACATCGTCGGCCATCGCTATTTCGTGTCCCTCGAGCAGCATCGGAGCCGTCGGGTCCCGACCCCGCGGTCGACGCTCTGCTCGCGGAAAACGCTCGGAGCTGGTGGCGGCGCCGGCGCAAGATCCAGATCAACCCGTGATCGGGATCATCTTCGGCCCGCCCGGCAGCGGCAAGGGGACTCAGGCCGCCAGGATCGAAGATGCGTTCCGGCTGAAACACCTGTCGACGGGCGACATCCTGCGGGCCGAGGTCGCGCGCGGGACCCCGGTCGGCAAGGAGGTGGGGCGGATCATGGCCGCCGGCGACCTCGTCCCCGACGAGCTGATCGTCGACATCGTCCGCGGGCGCCTGCCCGAGGCGGAGGCCGGCGAGGGCGTCCTCCTCGACGGCTTTCCGCGCACGGTAGGCCAGGCCCAGGCGCTCGACAACATGCTGTCGGACGAGGGCCACAAGGTCGACTTCGTGGTCGCCCTCGACGTGCCCGAAGCCGAGCTGGTCGACCGCCTGCTGCACCGGGCGGAGGTGGAGGGCCGGGAAGACGACACCCGGCAGGCGATCGAGGAGCGCATGCACGAGTACCACAAGCTCACCGAGGCGGTGCTCGACCACTACCGGCGCAAAGGTGTTCCGGTCCAGCTCGTCAGCGGCGTCGGTTCGCCAGACCAGGTTTTTGGGCGCATCAGGCGGGCCGTCGGCATATCCTCTGCGTAGCTGGGGAGCTATGAGATGACCGCCCGCAAAGCTCGCGAGTCCGACCTGGGCCAGGCCATGCGGCCGATCGATGACGAGCGCCCAGGCTGGAACGGCGACGGCCATGAGGTGATCGAGGTCGGGCCCCAGGTCGCCGAGCCGCGCGTCTCGAGCCCTTTCCCGCCGATCGCCGAGTACGCCTTTCTCTCCGACTGCGAGGTCAACTGCCTGATCGCGCCCAGCGGGCGCGTCGAGTGGATGTGTCTACCCCGGCCCGACAGCCCCAGCGTCTTCGCCGCGATGCTCGACCGGGCCGCGGGCAGCTTCCGGTTCGGGCCGAGCGGGGTGCAGGTGCCCGCCGGGCGCCGCTACCTTCCAGGAACGCTGGTCCTGGAGACCACCTGGCGGACGCGCACGGGCTGGCTCATCGTCCGCGACGCCATGTGCATCGGGCCCTGGTACCACAGCCAGCGCCGCTCGGGCACGTACCGTCGCCCGCCGTCCGACCACGAGGCGGAGCACATCCTCCTCAGGACAGCTCGCTGCGTGGTCGGCAGCGTGGAGCTGAGCCTCGACTGCCAGCCGGTCTTCGATTACGGGCGGACCGGCGCCAAGTGGGAATACGCGGGGCACGGCTACAACGAGGCGATCGCGAGCGGTGGTGAGGACGAGGTGCCGATCCGGCTCGTGACCGACCTTCGGGTTGGGTTCGAAGGCCCGGGCGCGCACGCGACCAAGGTGCTGCGGCAGGGCGAGCGCGCCTACGTCGCGATGGTGTGGCCTCGGTCGCGCCACTCGACGGGCAAGGAATACTGGGCCGAGCATCCGGCGCCGGCCAGCGTCGAAGAGGCGTTCGAGCGGGTCGAGCGGACGGCGGAGTTCTGGCGCGAGTGGATCAACCGGGGCGAGTTTCCGGAGCACCCGTGGCAGAGCTACCTGCAGAGAAGCGCCCTCACCCTCAAAGGGCTCACGTACAGCCCGACCGGCGCGCTGCTCGCGGCGCCCACCACGTCGCTGCCGGAGACGATCGGCGGCGAACGCAACTGGGACTACCGCTACACGTGGATCCGCGACGGCACCTTCATGCTGTGGGGCCTCTACACGCTCGCTTTCGCGCGCGAGGCCAACGACTTCTTCTATTTCATCGCAGATGTCGCCGCGGGCAAGAAAGACCTGCAGATCATGTACGGCATCGGCGGCGAGCACGAGCTTTCCGAGAGGACCCTCGATCATCTGAGCGGATACGAAGCCTCGGAGCCCGTGCGCGTCGGCAACGCCGCGTTCAACCAGAAGCAGCACGACGTGTGGGGCGCGGTGCTCGACTCGGTCTACCTGCACACGAAGTCCCGCGACTATCTGCCCGAGGTCGTGTGGCCGATCCTCAAGCGCGCCGTCGAGTGCGCGATCGAGAACTGGAGGATGCCCGACCGAGGCATCTGGGAGGTGCGCGGGGAGCCGCAGCACTTCACCTCGTCGAAGCTGATGTGCTGGGTCGCGCTCGACCGGGGCGCGCGCCTCGCCGAGATGCACGGTGACCTCGTGCTCTCGAAGAAGTGGCAGGCGATCGCGGACGAGATCAAAGACGACATCTGCACGCACGGCGTCGACGGACGCGGTGTCTACGTGCAGCACTACGGAGGAACCGCGCTGGACGCCTCCGTACTCCTGATCCCGCTGGTTCGGTTCCTGCCGCCGGACGACCCGCGCGTAAAAGCGACCGTGCTCGCCATCGCCGACGAGCTGACCGTCGACGGGATGGTGCTCCGCTACCGAACGGCAGAGACCGATGACGGACTGCGCGGCGAGGAGGGCACGTTCACGATCTGCTCCTTCTGGCTCGTGTCGGCGCTGTGCGAGATCGGCGAGCTCGACCGCGGACGTGAGCTGTGCGAGAAACTGCTCTCCTACGCCAGCCCGCTGCAGCTGTATGCCGAAGAGATCGACCCCCGCAGCGGTCGCCACCTCGGCAACTTCCCGCAGGCCTTCTCGCACCTGGCGCTGATCAACGCGGTGATGCACGTCATCCACGCCGAGACCGGCATCACGAGCAAGTTCAGCGCAGGGATGGCCTCGCCGCAGCCCTAGCCGGGGCCGCAGACAACCAGGCTTTCGCAGGCGACCGATACCGGGATGCCCAGCGACAGAGCTTCCGCGCCCGGATAGACGAGCTTCGCCGAGGCGATGGCGACGACGCGGCCGCGTGCGTCGATCACCGGCCCGCCGCTGTTGCCCGGGCTGATGGCCGCGGTGAACTGGAGGTAGTTGCTGCCTCCGAGGCTGCGGTATCCGGAGACGACGCCGATCGAGATGGTGCCGTCCAGTCCGAGGGGTGAGCCGACCGCCATCACGGTCGTGCCGAGCTTCGGCCGCTGAGCCGCGGGTGTGAGTGCGGGCAGGTGCTGCGCGACGTGGATCACCGCCAGGTCGTCGTTGCGGTCGACCCTGACGATGGTGCCGGTCGAGATGTGGTCGCCCCGCCGCACCTGGACGGTCGCCGTCCCGTCGGACCACGTCTCCGCGACGACGTGAAAGTTGGTCACGATCTCCGAGCTGCTCGCGTCCGAGTGCGCGACCCAACCCGAGCCCAGGGAATCGCCCGCCTCGACGGTGACGACCGACGCCTCAGCGGCCGCGGCGACCGCCGACCAGTCGGTCTGCGTGGCATCGAGTCTTGCCTGCAGCTCATGGACGGTGCGCTGCTGGGTCGCGAGCTGGGTGCGCATCGATACTTCGGACCGCCACTCGTGCGCGAAGGCGGCTGCGGCGACGGTCACGACGACCGCCGCCGCCACGAATCTACTTGAGGTGGTTGGCAAGCGCCACCTGCGCCTTGGCGATGTTCAGCATGGCCGCATCGACCTTCCGTTCCCCGTCTTTGAACTTGTTGAGGTCGTCGGAGTCCATGGCCGAGATGACCTGTTGCGTCGCCGCGATGCCTGCGCTGAGCGCGTCGCCTAGATCCGCGTCCACGCCTGCCAGGTCGGAGGGGACCTTCGCGGTCTTGCGGTCCGACTGGAATGCCTGCAGGTCGTTGAGCAGGTCCTGGGACGAGGTCCGGCACGATCCGAAGTTGTTGCACGCGACGAAGTTCTGGTAGTCGAGCTGCACCTTG
>VBFV01000042.1 GCA_005881335.1 Chloroflexota bacterium | reverse complement strand
CCTTCTGTCTCTACCGTGCCGGCCTTACGCTGCAAAAGAGCGCCGACGAACCAGTAAGCGGGGCCCTCCCCGTCGGCCAATGAATAGACGCGGTCTTTGGTCTTGTCATCCATGGTCTACCTCACTGTTTGCTCGACCATGCTGAACGCGAGGTCGGTGATGATTGACGGGACTTGCCGGCGGGGCGTGCCCGCATCGACGAGCGATTTCCAGAATGGGAAGTCAATGAGCGTTTTCACCGCAGTCGCGCGCGCTCCAGTCACTCGAGGGCCTGCGGCAGCCGCAATCAGGACTTCCAGCGCCCGATCCTGGGTCCGCACAGCCGCCGCAAGTGCGGGAAGATTTCGCGCCTCACGTCTGCACGCGTCGAGCCATCCCTCGCCGCGCTCATAGCAACGGCATGACTCCACGACCAGCGCCTGAAGGCGTTCCCTGGTGGACGAGAGGCCGGCGAACAGCTTTCCGATTTCCGTAGCGGTCGGCAGGCGGGCGCCGGCGGCGAACGTGGCCTGCGCGCAGGCCGGGATCATCGAGTCGAGGCTCGGGAAGTGCCGGTATACGGTTGCGGTCGAAACGTGCGCGCCCGCTCCGATCGAAGCCCAGTTGGTTTCCGCGATCCCCTGCTTCGCCTGAATGGCGACGGCAGCGCGGATTATCTGGTCGCGGGTCTTATCGACCCCTGCCGCGCGCTTCACCATCCTGTAGCGGCGCGGCGTCCGCCGCCGCAATCGCTGTGAAACCATTTCGCGCGAATAATACTCGCATCAAAGCCAATGCGAGGCGGGTGGACATTTACGGCAGGTCGTGAAGGGTCCGGCCCTACCGCGGAGGTAGGTGGTTCGAGTCCACCGCGGCCCACCATGCTTCCGTAACGCGAACGAAGGCGTTGTAGGGCGGACGATCCGGATCGGCTGGGCCGCCAACGACACGAACTCGCCAAGTCAGATGACCGACGCCCGAGTACACTGCGCTTCATCCTCGTCTGATGGGGTTGGAGGGAAACGCCATGTCAGCTCAAGCGAAAGATGTGGTGCGCCGATACCTGGAGACGGTATTCGTACGACATGAGGTCGACCAGCTCGCTCCTCTCGTCAGCCATGAGGGCCTCATCAAAGCCGCCCAGGGGTTTGTCGCAGCCTTCCCGGACATCAATATGACTTTCGAGCACACCGTTGCCGAAGGCGATTGGGTGGCAGTAGGCGTCAGTGCGACTGGAACCCACAAGGGCAACTTCCGGGGTCACGCGCCGACGGGCAACCGCTGGGAGTCAAGGGCAACCGCCTGGTACAAGGTCAGCGACGGCAGAATCTCGGACTCCTGGATCGTCTGGGACTGGTTGCCCATCATGAGAGCGGTCGGTGCCGTGGGCGAGGAGATCAAGGCACACCCTTAGCCTCGGCTGATCACTCCGAGCCGTAAAGCGGGCCGGCAGACGGAGGCTGGTCGGCCGGCCTGCCATCGTGAGCCGGTTGGGCCGACTGGTCGTGTCGAAACGCCGCCTCTGGCGCGGAGTATCTTTCGGTCGTAGCTGTCAGGACGGGGGAGAAAGACATGGCAGACGAGATCCAGGGTTATCTCGACCGGAAGCTGGTTGAAAACCTAGACCGCCGCGAGTTCCTCCAAATGGGCCTCACCGTGGCCGGGGCTGCCGCTTTCGTCGCCTGCGGCGGAAGCCCGACCAGTGGTCCGAGTGGTCCGACCGGGCCGGAGTTCAAGCTCGGCGTCGTCCTGCCCTACTCCGGTGTCTACGCCGAGCTCGGCAACAGCATCACCAACGGGATGCGGATGTACTTCGACTCGGTCGGCAACCAGGCGGGCAACCGCAAGATCACGATGATCACGGCCGACGAGCAGGTTCAGCTGGCCGACGCCGTGGCGGCCACCAAGAAGGTGGTCGAACAGGACGGGGTCGACATGGTCGCGGGTTACGTCTCGAGCCCCAACGCCGCCGGCAACCGGAACTACCTCGACGGCCAGAAGATCCCGACGCTGGTCGCCAACGCCGGCGTCAACTCCCTCTCCCGCGCAGCCAAGTCGCCGTTCATCTATCGCACCTCGTTCAGCAACTGGCAGCCGGCGCATCCGGTGGGCACTTACGTGGCTGAGAAGCTGGGCAAGAAGAGGATCCAGCTCGTGTACGCGAAGTACGGAGCGGGCCTCGAGTCGGTGGCGTCGTTCAAGGAGACGTTCACTGCCGCCGGCGGCACGATCGTCGGGCCGGACGTGGCGACTCCATTCCCCAACAACGGCGACCAGACCCCATTCGTCCAGGCGATCCAGATCGACAAGATCGACGGCATCTATTCCTTTATGTCCGGCACGGATGCCGTGACATTCCTCAAGAAGGCCTATGAGCTGGGAACGCTGACCAGGCTGGCACTGGTCTCGGGCGCGGGCTTCTTCGTCGAGCAGGACGTCCTGGCCGCGATCACCGATGCCGCGCCCGCAGGCGCCATCACCGGCCTGCACTGGGCCTTGACCCTGCCCAACAAGGAAAACCAGGACTTCATTTCCAAATACTCGAAGAAGTTCAGCGGCCGGCAGGCGGACGTTTTCGCCGTCCAGGGCTTCGACACGGCGCGAGTCATCGTGGAGGCGCTCAACGGAGTGAAGGGAAACACGGACAACAAAGATGCGTTCATGAAGGCCATCGCCGGCGTGAGCTTCAAGAGTCCTCGGGGAGATTTCAAATTTGACGCCAACACCAACAACGTGGTCCAGACCATCTACATCCGCAAGACCGTCAAAGATCCCAAGCTGGGCTGGACCAACCAGGTGATCGACCAGTACCCGGGAGTGGCCGACCCCGGCAAGTAACCTTCAGCTCACAATCGCCACCACTCTCCAGCTGATCGTCAACGGGCTGGCTTTCGGCGGCCTCGTGTTCCTGCTGGCCGCCGGCCTCTCGATCATCTTCGGCTTGATGAACGTGCTCAACCTCGCGCACGGGTCCTTCTATATGGTCGGCGCGTACATCGCTTACTCGGTCGTGGTGGCCACCAAGAGCTTCTGGCTTGCGCTGGTGGTGGCGCCGGTGCTGCTTGCCGTCGTCGGCGCGGCGCTCGAGCTCGTGTTCTTTCGGCGCGTGTACGGCCGTGGACACCTCGCGCAGGTGCTGCTGACCTTCGGATTCACGCTCGTCTTCGTCGACCTGATCCGCTCCCAGTTCGGGCCGACGACGCGCTCCATCCCGCCGCCTTCTGGCCTCGAGGGTGCCGTCCAGGTGCTAGGCGCCACCTTCAGCGCGTACAGCCTTTTCGTCCTGGCCGTGGCGACGGTGGTCGGCGCCTTGCTTCTCGTCGGCTGGCGGTCCTTGCGGGTCGGGGCCGTGTTGAGGGCGGGTGTCGAGGACAAGGAGATGGCGGGCCTCCTTGGCATCAATCTCCCGAGGGTCTTCACGCTCACTTTTGCGTTTGGCGCGGGGCTGGCCGGCCTGGCGGGAGTGATCGCTGCCCCTGAGTTCGCCATCTATCCCGGGATGGACGCGAACGTCCTGATCCTCGCGCTTGTCGTCGTGGTCCTCGGCGGCCTGGGCTCGATCGAGGGCGCCCTCCTGGGCGCGGCCCTGGTCGGGCTGGGGTACGTGATCGGTACCAGCCTGTTCCCTCAGTTTGCGATTGGTCTGATCTTCGCGTTGATGGCGGCTGTGCTCGTGGTTCGGCCCTCCGGGCTACTTGGGCGCCGGATGTGATTCGAGGTCGCTTCCGTGCTGCCTGGAGGCCCGGCCTTCTGGCGATCCTGACCCTGGCTCTGGCGTCGGTCCCGATGTGGGCGCCTCGTTTCTGGATCTACATCGCCACGCAGGCGTTGATCTTCGCCATCTTCGCGATGTCCCTCGACTTTCTCCTGGGCTACGCGGGCCTTCCCTCGTTTGGGCATGCCGCCTTCTACGGCGTGGGCGCTTACGCATGCGCGCTGCTCGCCCTGCGCCAGGTCGATGGCCTCATTCCTCTGCTGGTGGTAGGTGCGGCCGCCGGGGCGCTCATTGCGGCTCCGATCGGTGCTCTGTCGCTGCGCACCACCGGCATCTACTTTTTGATGCTGACGCTGGCGTTTGGGCAGATGCTGTGGGGCCTGGCGGTCAACTGGACCTCTCTCACCCGGGGCACGGACGGACTCATCGGCATCCCGCGGCCGACGCTCGCCGGTCTCGACGCCTTGAACATCTCTCTCTACGAGCGCGGGCCGTTCTTCTTTCTGTGCCTGGTGGTTGCCATCCTCACGTTTTTGTTGCTCGAGATGCTCGCGCGCTCGCCATTCGGCAAGACACTCGAAGGCATCCGGGACAACGAACGACGGATGCGCGCGCTGGGCTACCCGAGCTTTCGCTATCGATTGGCGGCGTTCGTGATTGCAGGCTCGATCGCCGGGATTGCCGGATCGCTGGCCGCGATGTCGAACGGCTACGCCACCCCCGACCTTCTGTACTGGACGGTGTCGGGCCTCGCGTTGGTGGCGGTGGTGGTGGGCGGCGCGCGCTCGCTCATCGGTCCGGTGCTGGGCGCATTTGCGGTGCTTTTCGGTCAGCTGGGCCTATCCACCTACGTGCCTCGGTGGGAGCTGATTCTGGGCACGCTGTTCATCGCCTTTGTTCTCTTCGTGCCGCGCGGCCTGGTCGGGCTCGTCCGGAGGGCTTGACCGAGGTGCGCGTATCGGTGGCGGGCGTGACGGTGCGTTTCGGGGCCGTGGCCGCCCTGAGCCGCGTCGACATCGACGTCCCCGCCGGCGAGCGCCGCGCCGTGATCGGCCCCAACGGCGCTGGCAAAACCACGCTTCTCAATGTGATCGCCGGTGAGCTGCGGCCAACCGAAGGCTTGGTGCATCTGGGCGAACAGGATGCGACTCCCCTTCCCGCGTGGCGGCGTGCTCGACTCGGCCTCGGGCGTACCTTCCAGCGTTCAACCCTTTTCGACCAGCTCTCTGTCGCTGAAAACGTGACCCTGGCGGTGCGAGCTCGACTTCATGGAGGCTGGCGCTTCTGGCCTGCGCGGGAGCGGGCTGTCAACACCGAAGTCGAGGGCCGGCTGGAGGCGGGCGGCATCGCGCACCTCGCCCGCCGGCGTGCCGCCGGCCTGGGCCATGGCGAACGGCGCATCCTCGAGATCGAGCTGGCGCTGGCGGCCGTGCCTTCAGCGCTGTTGATCGACGAGCCGATGGCCGGGCTCTCCGGAGCGGAGCGTCGCCTGACGCTGGAGCGCCTTCAGGCCCTGCCGGAAGATGTCACAGTGGTGATCGTCGAGCACGACCTCGATGCCGTGTTTGCGTTGGCCCAGCGCATCTCGGTGCTCGATCACGGCGTCAAGATCGCCGACGGGACTCCGGCCGAGGTCCGCGCCAATCCTCGAGTGCAAGAGGTTTACCTTGGCGCGATCTGAGCCCGCGACCCCGGACAGGCTCGCCGTCGATCGCCTGACCGCGGGTTACGGCGCGAGTGTCGCCGTTCGCCAGGTGACGCTTCGAGTAGGGCCGGGCGAAGCGGTTGCCTTGCTCGGCCGCAACGGGGCCGGCAAGTCGACGACGCTGATGGCCATCGCCGGTGCGCTCCGTCCCATGGCGGGATCGGTGCAGATCGACGGCCAGGCTGTGGCGGGCCTGCCCTCATATCGGGTCGCCCGCAGCGGGGTGTCCCTGGTGCCGCAGGGCCGGCGGATCTTCGCCACGCTCAGCGTTCGTGAAAACCTGACCCTGGCGTCAGGGAGCGGCAACCTCGCCGAGATCTATTCGCTGTTTCCCGCCCTGGGCGTCCGGTCCGCCGCGGCCGGGAGCGCTCTGTCCGGCGGTGAGCAGCAGATGCTCGCCATCGGACGCGCCTTGATGGCCCGCCCGCGCCTGCTGCTGCTGGACGAGCCTTCGGAAGGATTGGCGCCGCAAGTCGTACGGGTCCTGGGTGACCTCATCGCCCGGCTGCGGCACAAGATGGGGCTTGCAATCCTGATCGCCGAGCAGAACCTGGCGCTGGCCTTCGAAGTCGCCGATCGCATCTATGTCATGGAGAGGGGCGAGGTCGTGCACGAGGCGCCAGCGTCGGCGTTTCGAGACGACCATGCCTTGCAGAAGCGGTACCTGGGCGTCTAGGTTGTCGAATCCCCGGATGGCCATTCGTCGTATGGGTGACAAGCACCCAATTGCACACAGGAGAGAATCACATGGCCCGGTACATCTTCCTTCAGTACGTCGACGAGTCCAAAGCGCCTCAATACGGTTCACCTGAGCTCAACGCCCAGATCGAGGCTTTCGCGAAGTACCTGGACGAGGTCAAGGCGGCGGGCGCGTTCAAGGATGGAGATCCCTGCCAGCCTTCTGCCGCCGGCTTCAGCGTCTCGGTCCGCGACGGTCATGCCAAGACCACCGATGGTCCGATGCACGCCCAATCACCCTGGCTCAACGGCTACTTCGTCCTCGAGTGCAAGGACCGGGCCGAGGCGGCCGCCTGGGCGGCCAAGAACCCGGCCGCGCAGGGAGGCACCGTCGAGGTGCACCCGATCCTCTCGCTGTAGCGCGGATATCCTGACCTCAGGTCGAGGTTCTCGATTCGCGAAGGGGTTGCCGCGGATCTTCCCCGTGTGAGCGAGATCAAGGTCCGCAACTGGGCCGACACCTATGGGGCGCTTCTCGACCGCACGGTGCTCGGCCCATTCCTTGATTGTGGGGTTCAGCTGGAGGACCTGCGCCAAGCGGTAGGGCTCTCCGAGATGCTTCTCCTGGTTGCGGTCGATGGAGCCGACGCGATCGGCGGATTTGCGCTCACGTACATGGCGCGCGAGCCGGAACCCTGGCTCGAGTCACTTCACGTGCTGATTGAATTTCGCGGCCATGGATTGGGAACTCAGCTGATGCAATCGACGGCCGCCCACTTGCACGCACGCGGGTACGACAGCATGCGCCTGGGAGTCATCGCGGAAACGACGCGGCGGCGCGCTATTACGAACGGCTGGGAGGATCGCTGATCGGGCTCGAACCGGTGTCGTGGGCAGAAGGCGCGATGCACCAGGTCTATCGCTGGCCGAGCCTTACACGGCTGGCAAATTAGGTAACCCAGCCGCTGCTGAGGCGTTCTCCTTATAGCGCACAACACGCAGGGGTGCGATTGCGTAAAAGGAGGTGCAATTCGGTGGCGAGCAGAGTTCGCTGGGTCCCGGCGCTGATCTTTCTTTCCGCGGTTTTCGGCGTGCTCTTCGTCCAGTCCGCCCGCCCTCGTCAGGGCGTACTCACAAAGGTGACCTGAGAGATTCGACCGCGGCCCGTGCAGCCCGCGCCCAGGCTTCACGGGTCTCCCGGTCTGGAGTTACACTCCCGGCCGTGACGAGCGTCGGCGACAGCTTCGCGTGGCCCTTCCAGGACCCCGGGTGGTTCAGCAAGATGGTCGTTCAGGGACTCATCTTCATCATCCCGATCGTGGGTTGGATCGCCCTCGCTGGCTGGCTCGTGCTGACCATCGACAACTATCGCGCCGGTCGCCGCGAGCTGCCGCCTGCGGGCTTTCACCTCGAGCGCGGCATCGCGCTGTTTGTCGTGCTTCTCGTCTATGGGATCGTCATCGCGATCCCCATCACGGTTCTCTACACCGTCGGTGGCGCCGGGCACAACGGCGCTGTCTCCGCGCTGGCGGGTCTTATCAACCTGGCCCTGACCCTGTTGTTTGCCTTCATCGCTCCCTCACTCATCCTGCACACGTACCGCGGTGGGTTCAACGGCGGATTCGACGTGAACGCCGTCTGGGAGACCGCCACCGCCAACACTTCCAACACTGTCATCGCCGGTCTTCTCGTGTACGTGGCCCGTCTCGTCGGGGGTATCGGTTTCTTGCTGTGCTGTGTCGGAGCACTCTTCACGATCCCCTACAGCACCGCCATCACCGCGGGCATCGTCACCTGGTACGAGAGCACGTTGTCAGGTTCGGGCCCGTTGGCCCAGCCGGCGCCGCCGCCTCCGCCGCCCGGCTAGACGCTCCGCGACGTGACAGAGGCCATTGACACCGGTCTCCTGAAGCTGGTGCGCGATGCGCGCCGTCACCTCATCCCGATCGGCAAAGACTCAGATCAGTGGCTCGACAGGTTTGAGGAGCGCCACGATGAGCTGCAAGCCCTCATGGAGATCCTCCTGGTCTCAGATCCACCGGCTGCCTCCGAAGCGGGGGCGACTCTGTGGCGTTTCTGGTGGCTGCGTGGCCACATGGCTGAGGGACGGGCGTTCCTCGAACGCGCAGGCACGATCCAGGGCACCGATCGAATCGAGGTGCTCAAAGGCCTCGGCACGATCAGCTTTCGGCAGGGTGATCTCGACGCCGCCGAGAGAGCTTTCACCGAGCGTTTCAATTTGCTTGCCGGCACCGATCAACAACGCGACCTGGCCGACGCGTGCGCCGACATGGCGCGCGTCGCGCTGCGCCGAGGCGACTTCGCAAGAGTGCGCAGCTATGCCGAGCAGGGATACGTCGCTGCCAG
This sequence comes from Chloroflexota bacterium, assembly GCA_005881335.1. Lineage (GTDB taxonomy): Bacteria > Chloroflexota > Dormibacteria > Dormibacterales > Dormibacteraceae > 40CM-4-65-16. The sequence continues at coordinate 16,956 of VBFV01000042.1, read as the reverse complement.
AGACGTTGGCCCCGAGGCGATCCTGATGCCGCTGCACATGCGAGCGGCGGCGGCGCGAATGGAGGGCCGCTACGAAGAAGCCCGCGCGCTGTACCTAGAGAGCCGCGATCTCAACGAGCGGTTCGGCAAGGGTGGCAATGTGGCAGGCGAAGACCACAACCTCATGTACGTCGCGCTGCACAGCGGAGATCGTGCTGAGGCCGAGAAGCGCTTTCGCTCCTCGAGCGAGTGGATCTTCGGCCACGAGGACGCCTATCTGAGGCCTTACGCATTTCTCGATGCGGGCGTGCTGGCGATCCACGACGGCGACCTCGAGCGCGGGGCTCGTCTCGTCGCGCGCGCCGAGCGCATCTTCCAGGAGTCGGGCTCGATCCCGGATCCGGACGACCGTGTCGAGCTGGACGACTCGATCGCCAGGCTGCGAAAGGAGCTGGGGAGTCGCTTTGAGAGCGCCTGGGCCGAGGGACGCGAGATGTCCCTCGGCGAAGCCCAGGCGCTGGCTCGTTCTTAGCTCGCCGCTGATTTCCAGGTCACGATGTCTGTCCCTGCACACATGCGACGAACGCAGCGTGCTCTGCCTTATCTTCGGTTCGGTCGGCGGCCTTCGCGGCCTTGTCGCCCTTGGCCGGCTTCTTTTCCGACTGATCTGCATTCGCGCCGGCAGCCTTGCAGGCCTTGACGCGCGCGGCCTGCGCTCCGTCCGCGTTCTCCTGCCCCTCGGTTGACGCGATCGCGCTCACGCACGCGCCGTGTACGCCACCAGAACCGTGGGGACAAGTCGTGCGCGCGGCCAAAGAGACTGTTTTGCCGTGTGAGTCCGGGTCAGCTCCGCTCGAACCTTCTTGCATCGCAAAGGCGCTTGCTGTGCCAAGCGCGAGAGCCGCAGCTGCGCCGAGAATGGCGAATCGAAACGAGAACATTGATCTCCCTCCTGAGTCGCTGAATTACGGCCCCGTCCCCTCGTTGGAAAGCACTAACGCTGAAGCCGGGGCGCCTAACCAAAGTCCGTATTCGCCGGAAAACCGGGGCTCCCTCGTTAGACTCCCTAACGTCCTAAAAAACGTCCTAAAAACCCCGGAGGCAACATGGCAGCACTACGTCGCAGAAAGGTCGTCGCAACGTTGTTGAAACTGGCCCGCGGATCGAGGCGATCGCGATCGCTCTCGGTCGGCCCAGGCTGCACGTGCGAAAGCTGCGTGCAGGCCTGGGACCGGCACCACCCCGGGCAGGTTTCCGTGATCCACGAAGCTCGCCTGCTGAGACTCGGCCTGGACTGACTCCCCCGTTGACAGCCGCGCCCGGTGGGCATTAGATTCGCCGGGTAACGCTCGTGGTGGGGCGCGACCGCCGGCGCGGTCGCCGCGTTGAAGGGAGAAGCACGCGATGGAGATCCGCAACTCGACTCGTGCCCTCATGGCGTCCGCGCTTGCGCTGATCGCCGTCGTCGCCGCCAACAGCCCGGTCGGCGCGTCGGGCGCCGGTTGGACGATCACCCCGGTCGTGTCGGGCCTGGAAGGGCCGCGAGGAGTTGCGTTCGACGGCCGCGGCAATCTGTACGTGTCGGAGACGGGCAAGTACTTCGACATCGCGCCCGGACCGTTTGGCGTTTCGCGCACGGGCAAGGTCGACAGATTCCGGCTCTCCGCGAGTGGCGCCCGGCTCGTGTGGGGGACGGCATTCGATTCGCTCTACGACAGCGCCCACGGCGCGCCTGAGGTCCTGGGTCCGGAGGGTATAACCACGTTCTGTCCTGGGACTGCGGCAGACAGCTGCCAGGTCCGCATGATCGAGAGCGAATCTCGGGACGGTGTCAACGCAACCAACGAAGGGCTGGGCGCCCGCAAACTCTCCTTTTCGCAGATCGGTCACCTCTACGCGCTCAGTCCCGAGACCGGACGGCCGACCGACAGGAGCGACGTCGGAGACCAGCAATACGCCTGGACGGCCGCCCACGCAAGTCTTTGGGAAGAGTTCCCTGACTCAAACCCCTACGGCGTGCTCATGACCAGGGATGGGAAGACCGGCAAGCCGCGCACATTCGTCATCGACGCCGGCGCCAACACCGTGCTCGAGATCATGAACAACGGCACCGCGCGCGTGATCGCGTTCATCCCCAACGATCCGATTCGTGACTCAACCCCGACATGCGCCGCGGTGGGCCCTGACGGCGCTCTCTACGTGGGCACGCTCGATTTGGTCGCCAACCTGTTCGTGTTCGGACCTGGACAGTCGCACGTTTATCGGGTCGACCCCGATACAACCGAAGACTTCATCACCGCTGGGACCCATGTCTGGGCCAGCGGCCTGACCACGCTGACCGCATGCACCTTCGATCGAAGTGGCAACTTCTGGGCGACCGAGATGTTCCAGCCCAACTCCGCGGGCCCGCCCGGAGACCTGGTGCGCATACCGTTCGGCAACCCGAGCGTCCACCAGCACGTCGGCGGCGGCTCGCTGCCCCTGCCGGGTGGGATCACGCCCGGCATCGGCGGGACGCTGTACGTCAGCGTGAACTCGGCCAACACCGCGCCAGGGAGCGGCAAGGTCGTGAGGGTCGCGCCAGCCGGCGACTGAAACCTAACCCGAGAACGAAGTCAGCAAGTAAAGGTTGCTGAGCGAGGCGGTCGCGAGGCAGACCGTGACCGCCTGCACCGCAACCAGCGAGAGACGAAACGTCAGGCGTGATAGGCGGTGGTCCTCCTCACGGACTTTGCGTGCGGCCGCGATGAGCAGGGCCGCCGCCCCGGCGACGATGAGGACCTTGAAGCCCCAAAAGAGCGCGATGCCTCCGACCTCGAGCAGGCGTGCGCTGATCGGCATCGACTCGATCGAGCCCTGGGCGCGGTCGATCGCGGTCGTGATGGTGTCGGTCGCCTGACTCCCCAGCAGCAGGCCACTCCACAACAAGGCCTGCCGGATCTCCACTCAATTACAACGCGTGGAAGTTTCGACGTGGCTTCAACATCCCGATTGCGTTGCGCAATTTTTTCTCAGGACGATGAACTTCTCGTCCACGTCTGTCTCGGACAGGCCGCCGAACGAGATCGTGTTTGCGCCGTCGGCATCGAGCTGGGCGTCGGATACGCCGGACATTTGAAACACGCGCACGACCTGGTACTCGGCCGCGATTTCCGGAAACTGCTCGCGCAGCGAATTCAGCTCCCAGGGCCGGAGCACAAGCCAGTCGGGCCTCAGCGCCGCGACGAGGTGGGGCAGGTCGCGCTGGTCTGGCGGCAAGGCCTGCAGCGCGCGCACCGAGGTCTTCGACGTCAGCCCTGGATAGTCGAACAGCTTCACCCCGCCGTAGAACCCGATGTAGCCGGCCGACTCCGAAGTCACGGACTCGCCCGGAGGAACGGTCGCTTTCAGGTACTCGGCGACGTTGGTCCTGACCTCGTTTTCCACCGCCTGCACCTTCGACTCGACCCCGAAGCTGAACGGCACGTGCATGGCAAACGCGAAGGCGAGGGCGACGGACAGGAATTTCGTGATCATGGGGCGCCAGACGTATATCCGCTGCAGGCCTGCGGCCACGACGATCATCACCAGGGCCAGGAACGGCGGCAGGTACCAGTCGTAATAGTTGATGGTCGGGATGAAATAGACGCGATAGGCGAAGAAGAGCCCGACGAAAGCCAGCGCCGGCCACCAGCCCGCGACTTGACGAGACGCAACGAGCCCGATCGCGAAAAGGTCGGCCACGACGACGGCGATCACGATCAGGACCGGACCGGGGAGGGGCGCCGCGGCCGTGCTCCAGACCTCGTGGAACGGCTCGAAGTGATAGAGGAGCAGCTCGATGTGCCCGGTCACCTGCCCGAACAGCCACTCCAGCCACGGCAGCAGCGAGCCGTTGCTCAGGATGGCCGGGATCGGGCTCACGGCCGCCTTGGCGACGACCGTGTTGGGAATCGGCGAGCCGTAGTACGCGGTCGTGAAGAGGATCCACGGCGCGACGATCGCCCCGGCGATGCCGCCCGCCGCGATCCCGCGCCGCAGGTTGGCCAGCGCGAGGTAGGCCAGCGCGGGGGCCACCCACAGCACAAACTCGGGACGCGCCAACGGGGCAAGCCCAAGCCAGATCCCAGAAGCGACGAGGTCCTGGCGACGGACGTGGTAAACGCCGCCGAGGATGACGGTGACGGCGACCTGGGTCTCCATCCCCGACATGCCGTAAAAGATCATGTTCTGGTCGAAGGCGAGGTAGGCCAGGACGAAGGCGGTGGGAAACGCGCCGAGTCTCAGATCGCGACAGATCAGCCGCGCATAGACGAGTGCGATGCAAACCGCGATCAAGGACGCGACGCGCATCGCGAGCATGCCCGACCCCTGGTGAACCAGCTCGCCCGCCAGCGGGATCAAGACCCCGATCGCGGAGGTGAACCCATGCACGTTGCCTTCGCCCGCGTGGTGGACGAGGCCGAGCCCGAGCGGGACGTTGCGGGCGTGGGTGATCGTGGTCAGGCCGTCCTCGAACATGCGGTTCGTCGTGGTCCAGAACACCAGCCGGGCCGCCACCGCGGCGGCGATGAAGCCGCGCAGCATCACGTCGGCGCGCGCCCGGTCGCGCGACAGCGACGGTGACTGCTCCAGCACGGCGGTGGCCACGGCGGCCTATTTTGGGCCCGGCGCACCGAGTTCAAGCCGGATTCGGCTCCCCGGCGATTGAGTCGAAGCGACGGGGTTGGCGTTCCCTATTTGGAGGTGCCGACTGACATGGACACTGGAACCCTGACCACGATGCTGGTCATCGCCCTGGTCGTCGTCGTGCTGCTCTTCCTGTTTCGCGCCGCGGGCGTGGGCCGGAGGCGGCCGAGGCTGCGACCGCTGGCGCCGGACTCGCGCGACCGCTACGCAAGCGAGTGGGACGAGATCGAGATGAAGTTCGTCGACTCGCCGGAGCAGGCGGTACGCGAGGCGGAGGCGCTGGTCATGTCCGTGCTGCGCGAGCGCGGCCATCCGTTGACCGAACGGGACCTGCCGCAAGAGATGCAGCGAGCGCACCGGCTTGGCTACACATCGAAGGACAAGACCGAGGGCATGCGCCAGGCGCTGCTCCACTACCGCGCCGTGATGGTGCGGATGGTCGGTCCGGAAGACAGGGCGCAGCGCGAGCAGCGGCGGCGAGAGCTGGCTTAGAGACCCGGAGCGGTCACCCGCGGCCAGGCGTCGTTGACGTCTGACAGGCGCGAGGTGATCTCGGACGCGCCCGCGATGCTGTAGATGTAGGTGACGCCGGTTGGTGTCGGCTGCCCTCCGAAGCACGTCGAGCATGCGCGCTCGCCCCTGTACCAGACCAGGTCGTTGGTCAGGAAACTGACGCTGGAGCGTCCCGGCGGGGTCGTGTTCGACACGCTGTTGGCCTGCACGCTGTAGAAGCCGATGCCGCCGATTCCACTCGTGGTGCGGAACGTGTAGGCGATCCACCGCCCATCTGGCGATGACCGCGGCCTGATCCAATGCAGCGAGGTCATCGACGAGAGCCCGGTCGATGGATCCCACCGGTGGAGGTTGCCGGTCGCGTCACGGAAGAACAGGCGGCTCGGCACCGATGCCCAGACCGCCATCGTCATGCCGGAGGTCGAATAGGCGAGCGTTCCGTCGCTGGCGCGGCGGACCTGGTCCGGCGCGGCCTCACCGGTGCCTCCCACGTGGAAGGTCTGGAACAGCGCGATGTACAGGCCGTCGGGTGAAAAGCCGAGGAAGCTGTCGTCCTCATCGGGATTGACACCTCGACCCGGCACGGCGGGCAAGGTCGCGAGCACGCGGTTGCCCGACGGCCCGGCGAGCCGCCAGGTGTTGCCGTCGAGGTAGGTGACGGAGCGGCCGTCCGGGCTGATCGCGTACTGGCCCGAGCCGATGACGCCGGCGCCGTAAGTGGCAAGGATCCGCGTCGGGCCGCCCGCGAGCTGCGCCCCGATGATCTGGTTGTCAGCAGTCTCGTAGGCGACCGCGGACGCGCTGACGAACTCGGGAGCGAGGACGCTCGTGTCGAAGGTGCACAGGTTGCGTGCGTTGGCCGGGTCCTGTATGTCTCGCACCACGACCGTCGGATCTCCCGTCACCGTGCCGATCACCATGTTGTCGCCTGCGGGGAGGGTGCCCACGCAGTGGACGAGGGTTGCGGGACCTGGTGGTGGCGTGGCGCCGGGTGAGGTCGTGCTTGACGGTGTGGTCGTGATTGCGGACGCGGTTGCCGCCGAGGTCGGCGATGGCGTATGCGACGCGCTGGGGGTGGAACCGCCGCATCCGACCACCATGAGAATCAAGCCGAGGGCCGCCCCGCTCGCGCGCACGCGGTAACAGTAGCGGCGAATCCCTAATCGATAAGGCGGCTTAGCAACTCTCGTGTTTCTGTCGGCAGTTTGTCGCGGAGCCGGTAGTAAATCCAGATTCCGCGCTTCTCGGACTCGACCAGGCCCGCTTCTTTGAGCTTTGCCATGTGGTGCGAGATGGTCGGCTGGGTGAGGCCGAGGCCCGCGGTGAAATCGCAGATGCAGATCGGGGACGCGGCCCTCCACAGTGAGGCGACCATCGTCAGCCGAGTCGGATCGCCCAACGCCTTCATCAGGTCGGCTCGGCTTTCGGCCCAGGTTTCGCTCACGCGAGGTAGGTTGCAACACACGCCCCTCACCCTCTCCCCTGCAGGGGAGAGGGGAATGGTTTTCAATCCCACGACTCCCATGCTACAGTATCCATCGACGAATATCGATGGGTTGGAGGAGCAGGAAGACGATGAGCGAAGTCACAGAAGCCGTCAGATCCCGGTACGCGAACGCGGCGAAGCTGATCGCCGTGCTGCCGGTCGACTCCCAAGCCGGCTGTTGCGCGGTCGACGGCCCCGACTGCGGCTGCGCGGGCTCTTACCCGGAGGCGGAGCTGAAGGAGATCGGATTGACCGACGCGGTGAGCCTCGGTTGCGGCAACCCGACCATGCTCGCCGACCTGAAGCCGGGCGAGATCGTGCTCGACCTGGGATCCGGGGCGGGGCTGGACGTGCTGCTGTCGGCGCGACGGGTCTCGCCGGGCGGCCACGCGTACGGCGTCGACATGACCGACGAGATGCTCGAGCTCGCCAATCGCAATCGCGCGAACGCGGGCATTACCAACGCCACGTTCTTGACGGGATCCATCGACAACGTCCCCCTTGCCGACGCGTCAGTCGACGTCGTGATCTCCAACTGCGTGATCAATCTCGCGGAGGACAAGGCCGCTGTGATCAGGGAGGCTTATCGGATCCTGCGCCCGGGTGGCCGGTTCGCGGTCGCGGACATGGTCGAGCTGGAAGCCCTCGCCCCCGAGCTCAAAAAGCAGCTCGACACCTGGGCGGGCTGCATCTCGGGCACGATCCCGATCGACGAATACCGCGCGGCGCTGGTCGCGGCAGGATTCGCGGAACCGGAGTTCGAGGTGCACGCGACTCAGGTCCTACCTGGCGCGGGCAAGGTCGGAAGCGCCTACATCAGGGCATCGAAACCGGCGTAGCTTTCCCCATCCGGGCCAACGCAATTCGCCTCGCGGCCGCGTCCGTGCTGATGCCTTCGCGCTCGGCGCGCTGAAAGATCTCGAAGATGACGTCGCCGATCCCGGCGAGCTTGGACTCGAGGACCTCGTGAGTCCAGTGCTGCTCCTCCAGCCCGCCTCCATGGAGGACGCCGCCGGCGTTGATCACGAAGTCCGGCGCGTAGGCGATTCCCCTGCCGCGCAACGCGTCTGCGTCAGCGGGGGTTTCCAGCTGGTTGTTGGCACCGCCCGCGATCACGCGACATTGAAGGTTGGGGATCGTGCGGGCGTTGATGATGCCTCCCGTCGCGCAAGGGGCGAGCACGTCGCACGGCGTGGTGAGCGCGCGATCCGCCGCGCGTAGCGGCAGCTCGCGCGGATGCCGTGGAGGACACCGACCGCGGTGTCCGGTGCGGTGTCGCCGGCGCCGCCGGCGGCCTCGGTCTTGCAGAAGACGTACGGTGTCACCTCCGCGATCACGTCCATGTCGGCGGCTGAGGTGTTCATGTCGGGTGCGCAGCTATAAAGGCCGCCCAGCGAGTTGATGAACCGGCCGTCTTCGTGCAGCAAACGCCGTCTCGCGTCTCCTTGCGGGATCTCCGCCGAAGGCAGCGCGATGACCGCCTTGCCGCCGCCGTGTGGAAAGTCGACGCTCGCGAGCTTCAGGCTCATCGCCTCGGACAGACGCATGCCGTCGCGCAGCGCGTCATCGGGGGTCGGGTAGTGCTTCATCCGCGTGCCGCCCGCGGCCGTTCCGAGGGCAGTCGAATGGACGCAGATGAACATCCACGTGCCCGTTTCGCGGTCGCGATGAATCGAGACCGACTCGCCGTCCCAGGTCTCGAGGAGTTCTAGCACTCCTCGGAGTTTAGGCTGCCTTCCTGTCGTCCTTGGGGTGCTCGACCACTGCGAGGACGCGAGGCGCGATGAACCGCGCGGTGCGGACCACGCCGCCAGTGCGGGTCAGCTCTCGGACCTCGACCGTCGTGCGCGAGCTGCGCACCTCGACACTGCGTCCGGCCCGGGTGGCCTCGATGACGTATTCACGGGCCGAGCCGCTGCCGGCGTCCACCAGGACTTCCACGAAATCTCCCTTCGACATACGTCTCTATGTATTCCCAATTCGTGCGTTATCTGAACGTGGCGCAGACGCCTCCGAGCCCCCGCAGCGTGGAGCAGCTGAGAGAGGCCGCCGCCTCCTGCCAGGCCTGCGACCTGTGGCAAAACGCCACCCAGACCGTCTTCGGCGAGGGCAGCGAACACGCCCGGATGATGCTGGTCGGCGAGCAGCCCGGCGACCAGGAGGACCTTCAGGGCAAGCCGTTCGTCGGCCCCGCGGGACGCCTCCTGGAGCGGGCGCTGGAAGAGGCGGGGATCGACCGCAGGCGGGTCTACGTCACCAACGCCGTCAAGCACTTCCGGTGGACGCGCCGCGGCAAGCGCCGCCTGCACGAAAAGCCGAATGCAGGCCAGATCCGGGCTTGCCGGCCCTGGCTGGAGGCGGAGATCGCAGTGGTGCAGCCGCGGATCATGGTCCTCCTGGGAGCGACCGCCGCCCAGTCGGCGATGGGTCCGGCGTTCCGGGTCACCAAGCAGCGGGGCGAGGTGCTCGACTCCCCTTTTGGTGTCCCGGTGGTCGCCACCGTCCACCCGTCCTCAATCCTGAGGGCGCCCGACGATGAGGCGCGTGAGGCCGCGATGTCTTCGTTTGTTGCCGATTTGAAGGTTGCAGCCAACCGCTCCTGAGGTCAAAATGCCCGCTGCATGGCCCAGGCCGAGGAGCAGATCGGACGGGGGGCGTTCCTGCCGCTGGCCGTCCAGAACGCGTATCGCGAGCGCTACCGCGCCATCCGTCCGGAGTGGAGGTCGAGCGGTGACCAGCTCGAGGCGATGGTCCGCAGCCACGCCACCGCGAAAAGCCGCGTGCTCGACCTAGGCTGCGGCCGTGGCGGTGTCGTCGAGCTGTTCTGGCGCGACGTCAGGTTTGCCGCCGGGCTCGATCCCGATTCGCCCTCGCTGAACGAGCATCGCGCACCAGGCATGCCCGTGATCCGTGGGGTGGGAGAGAGGCTGCCGTTCATCGATCAGTCGTTCGACCTCATCGTGTCTCTCTGGGTGCTCGAGCATCTGCAGGACCCCGTCACGATGCTGCGTGAGGTGCATCGCGTGTTGATGCCTGGAGGTCACTTCGTCTTTCTCACCCCCAACATGCGCAATCCGCTGATGGTGGCGAACCGCATCGGAAGGGCGCTGCCGTCCCTGCAGCGGCGCCTTGTGCCGCGCTTCTATGGGCGCGAAGAGGCGGACACGTTTCCCGTTCGGTACCGCGCGAACACCGTCGGCGCGATTCGCGGGCACGCGAAGGCGTCCGGCCTGGAGGTCTACGACATGCGCGTGGTGCCGGATCCGACGTACCTCGCGGTCAACAGCTTCATGTTCAGGGCGTCTCTGGTGTCAGAGCGCCTGATGCCGAAGGGTTGGGGCGTGCATCTGCTGGGGGACCTAATCCGGCCCTAGCAGGTACCCAGCCGGCGCGGTGTGCGCGAGAGCTGCGAGACCAGGAAGCTCGGCTGGGTCCCGCGCTCCTCAGCGGTCTCTTTGGCGATCATTGCTCGCCTGACCACCGCCGCGCCCCACGAACGAAACATGCCGGCGGGAACCCTGGGGGAGCATCCGGCGGCTCAAATCACGGTTCCGTAGCCGAAAATAGCGCCCATGAACGTGAACACCATCCTCCTAGTGGTAGCCCTCATCGCCTTTGCCCTTGCCGTAATCGGCTTCTCCTGGCGGAAGACGGACCTCATCGCGGTCGGTCTGGCGGTGTGGTCGCTTTCGCTGCTGATCGGCCGCCTCTCGAGTCTGAACATCAGCACGATCCTGTTGCTCCTGGCGTTCCTGGCGTTCGTCCTCGCGGCGATCGGGTGGCGCTACCGCAAGCTGAACCTGATCGCGATCGGCCTGGCGCTCTGGGTCCTGTCTCTGATCGTCTAGCGCGCCGCGGGTACCCTTGCCGCGCCGCCGCCTCCCGTGAGGCGAGCGGCGATCACGACCGGGATGATCGTGACCAGGATCACGAAGGACACGACCACGTTGACCTCGGGGAGGCGCTGACCCAGGCGGATCGCGCCGAAGATCCACAGCGGCAGCGTGTTCTGGGCTCCGGCGGTGAACGTGGTGACGATCACCTCGTCGAAGGACAGCGCGAAGGCGAGCATGGCCCCCGCCACCACGGACGTCGAGATCAAGGGCAGGGTGATGTCGCGGAAGACCTGGAAGCCGTTGGCGCCTAGGTCCATCGCGGCCTCGATCAAGGAGCCCTGCGTCCGGCGCAGTCTCGCCAGCACGTTGTTGTAGACCACGACGATGCAGAACGTCGTGTGCCCCACGACGATCGTCAAGAGCGACAACGGCACTCCGTCGAAGCTGAAGAAAGCCTTGAGCGAGATGCCGGTGATGATTCCGGGCAGGGCGAGCGGCAGTATGAACATCAGGCTCACGACCTCGCGACCGAACCACGTCATGCGATGGATGGCGAACGCGGCGAACGAGCCGAGCACCAGCGCCAGCGCAGTGGCGATCAGCCCGACCTGCAGCGACAGGCCCAGTGAGGTGCGGACGTCAGCATCGTCGAACGTCGAGCTGAACCATTTCAGGGTCAGGCCGGGGATGGGCCAGCTCTGGATGTTGGAGGTGTTGAAGGCGTACAGGAAGATCAGAAGGATCGGGATGAACAGGAACAGGAGGATGAGCACCACCCAGGTCCGGAGCAGCCAGCGCGTCCACAATCCTTCCATCAGAGCGCCTCGAACGCGCCCAGGCGTTGGGCGATGAACAGGTAGACGGCCATGATCGCCACCGGGATCGTCGACAGCGCAGCCGCGAACGGGATGTTGTTGGCGATGCCGATGTTGCTGAACACGACGTTGCCGATGAAGGTTGACCCGGCGCCGCCGACCAGTAGTGGCGTGATGTAGTCGCCCAGCGTCAGCGAGAAAGTGAAGATCGAACCCGCGACGACACCGGGCAGCGCGAGCGGAAGGACGATGTCGCGGATCGTCCGCCAGCGCCGCGCACCGAGGTCGGCGGAAGCCTCGACGAGCGACTCGGGCACGCGCTCGAGCGCTGCGTATGTCGGGATGATCATGAACGGCAGCCAGATGTACGAGAAGACGACCCACATCGCGACGTTCGTGTATCCGATGTTGGCGGGCGGCAGGCCGATCGACTGGAGGCTCCAGTTGAGCAGCCCGCTGTGGTTGAGGATCAGGATCCACGCGTACACACGCGCCAGGTAGCTCGCCCATAGGGGCAGCAGCACGGCCGCGAACAGCAACGTCTGCACCCGTCGCGATGCAACGCGGGCCATGTAGTAGGCAAACGGGAAGGCGAGCACCGCGTCGGTCAACGTCACCAGCGCCGCCAGCAGCACCGTCCGACCGACGATGTCGTGATAGACGGGCTCGTTGAGGATCCGCTCGAAGTTGGTGGTGTTCCAGACCTGGACGATCTGGGTGGTGAACGGGTCGGTGGTCCAGAAGGCTGTGACGAGGAGCAGGACGAGCGAGGCGAAATAGATGACCACGAACCACGCCAGCGGCGGCGTGAGGAGGAGGAGCGAGCGGAGCCAGGGAAGTCGCCAGAATACGGCGGCAAAGGGGACGGCCCCGCCTCCCTTGGGGCGAGGCCGTCCAACGGCTTTCACCGCCACTACGCTGCTAGCCCTTGATCGTGGTCCAGGCCGAAACCCACTGGTCGTATGGGATGCAGTTTTCGCTTCCATCCGCGCAGGTGGTCTCGGGCGTCTTCCAGAAGTGGATGGTGTCGATGTACGAGCCAGGCTCGGAGGCGTGGTACTGGGCGCACGAGCCGGCCTGCAGGGCTTCCATCTCTCCGCACGCCTTCGTGTTGACGGGCGTCTCGCCGAAGAACAGAGCCTGCTCGGCCTGAACTTTGGCGGTGCTCACGTACTGCGTCCATAGGTACGCGCAGTTGGGATGCGGAGCCTTGGTGGCGAGCATCCACGTGTCGCCCCACCCGGTCGCGCCTTCGCTCGGGATGGTGTCCGCGACGGGTGCGCCCGCTGCCTTCAGCTGGATCGTCTGGTACGGCCAGGCGGCGCCGATGAAAGCGTCGCCGTTCTGGAACATGGAAATTTCCTCCGACGCTGACGGCCAGTACTTCTTGATCAGCTGCCGCTGCTGCATCAGCAGCGCCACGGTCGCGTCGAACTGCTTCTTGGTCAGCTCGTACGGGTCCTTGATCCCAAGGCTCGGCTGTGACTTGCTCAGGTACAGGGCGGCGTCAGCGATCGTGATCGGGTAGTCGTACGCCGTGACCAGGCCTTTGTTGCTGTTGTCGTAAACCGCGCTCCAGCTGGTCGGGGGGATCTTGAACTTGTTGGTGTTGTAGAGCAGCACGTTCGGACCCCACTGCAGCGAGATCCCGTAGTGGATCCCGTCGATCGTGTTGTACTGCGGGTTCTTGAAGTAGGTCTGGAAGTTCGGCCAGTCGGTGATCAGCTTTTCGTTCATCGGCTTGACGTCGCCGCCGTAGATCAGACGGAGGTCCGCGTCACCAGAGGCCGAGACCATGTCCCACTGGCCGCCTCCGCCGCTCTGCATCAGGCTGACCATCTCGTCGGACGAGCCCGCGTACTGGGCGTGGACCTGGCAGCCGGTCGTCTGCTCAAAGGATTTCTTCCAGGAGTCGTCGACGTAGCCTTCCCAGGCGATCAGGTTCAGCAGGCCCTCGCCCGCGCCCACCTTATCGAGCGGTTTCATGCTTGCCGTCGGCGGCACCCGGTGCTTGCTGCCGGTGCTCGTGTTGCTGCTTCCACACGCGGTCGCCATAAGCCCCGTGGCCAGGGCGACCGCTACCACAGCTCCAAACTTCATCGCTTCCTCCTACCGTCCCTTTTCGAGCACGAATGTGTGCTCTTTTGACCAGGCCAGCCGCACCGGCCGGCCCTCGAATTTCTGGGCGTCTCCTAGCGCGTCCATATTCTGACGTACCGCAACGAGGTGCTCCCCCCGCTCGAGGTGGACCAGGTAGCGGGTCGTCATGCCGACGTAGATGACCTGCTCGACGTGACCCGGCTCGACGGTCATGCCAGGTCCGGGATCCTCCCCTTCGGCCAGCATCCGGATCTTCTCCGGGCGCACCACCAACCTCACCCCGTTGCGCGTGATGACGTTCGAGATGCCGATGAACCCCGCCACGAACTCGGTCGCCGGGCGCTCGTAGACGTCGACGGGAACCCCGATCTGCTCGATCTGCCCGTTCGACATCACAGCCAGCCGGTCGCTCATGGTCAGCGCCTCCTCCTGGTCGTGTGTCACGTACACGAACGTGATCCCCACGTCCTTCTGGATCTGCTTCAGCTCGATCTGCATCTCCTGGCGGAGCTTGAGGTCGAGCGCACCGAGCGGCTCGTCGAGCAGGAGCACCTCCGGCTCGTTGACCACGGCGCGGGCGAGCGCCACGCGCTGCCGCTGGCCGCCGGAAAGCTGATTCGGCCGGCGGTGGCCGAGGCCCGCGAGGCGGACCATCTCCAGCGCCCTCTGGACGCGCTTCTCGCGCGCGGGCTTGGCGACCCCTTTCACGCGAAGCCCGTAGCCGATGTTGTCCGCGACCGACATGTGAGGGAACAGGGCGTAGTCCTGGAAAACGGTGTTAGTGTCGCGGAGGTAGGGCGGCGTCGAGGTCACGTCGCGGCCGGCTAGCTCGATCCGGCCGGCGTCGGGGCGCTCGAATCCCGCGATCAGGCGTAAGAGCGTCGTCTTGCCCGAGCCCGACGGACCCAGCAGCGTGAAGAACTCACCCTCTTCTACGGTCAGGTCGACGCCCGCAACCGCAACCACCTGTCCGTAGCTCTTGCGGACACCCTGGAGTCTTAATGCGGTCTTTGGTGTGACCGCCTCAGTCAAGCGACGCCATCACGTGCTTGATCTGCGTGTATTCCTCGAGCGAGTAGATCGACATGTCCTTGCCGTAACCGCTCTGCTTGTAGCCGCCGTGCGGCATCTCGTTGACGAGCGGTATGTGCGTGTTGATCCGGACAGTGACCACCGGGCCGAAGACTTCTTTGGTCACGATCTCGTCGGTCGGGCCCTTCGGTACGACGACGGTCGGTTCGTACCACGACCCTGCCTTCTTGATGCGGGCGCCACCGATGAGCACCTCCGCGCCGGCCTTCTTCGCCCTCTCGACGAAACCTGACACGCGCGTCACCTGCTCCTCCGATACGAGCGGGCCCATCTCGGTGTCGTCGGACATGGGGTCGCCGACCTTGAGGCTGCGGACTGCAGGCACAAGGTCGCCCAACAGCTTTTCATGGATGTGCGACCCCGCGATGACGCGGGTCGCGGCGGTGCAGTCCTGCCCCGCGTTGAAGTAGCCGCCGATCTTGATCCACTCCACGACCTTGTCCAGGTCGGCGTCGTCGAAGACGATCACCGGCGCCTTGCCGCCCAGCTCGAGGTGCACCCGCTTCAGCGTCGACGCGGCCGCGCGTGCAACCTCCTTGCCTGTAGCGACGTCACCGGTGAGTGAGACCATCGACACGCCCGGGTGGCGGACGATGCCTGCGCCGACCGGTTCGCCGTCGCCGGTGATGACGTTGAAGACCCCAGGCGGGAAGATGTCCGCGGCCAGTTCGGCGAGCTTGAGCGCGGTCAGTGGAGTCCACTCGGACGGCTTCAACACCACGGTGTTGCCCGCGGCGAGCGCGGGACCGATCTTCCACGCAGCCATCATCAGGGGGTAGTTCCAGGGGGCGATCGAGCCAACCACCCCGAGAGGCTCACGGCGCAGCATGCTCGTGAAACCCGACATGTACTCGCCCGTGGCGCGGCCCTCGAGCACGCGTGCGGCGCCGGCGAAGAATCGGATGCAGTCGACGATGGGCGGGATCTCTTCGGACTTGGTCGCCGCAAGCGGCTTGCCGACGTTCTCCGACTCGATCCGCGCGAACTCATCGCCGTTGGCGGCGATCGCCTCTGCCAGCTTCAGCATCCGCTCGCTCCGGTCGCGAGGCGTGCTGTCGGACCAGCCGCCATCGAATGCTTTGCGGGCGGCATTGACGGCGCGGTCGACGTCTTTGTCGGTTCCCTTCGGGACGTGCGCGATGACCTTGCCGGTGGCGGGGTTGACGACCTCCTGCATGTCACCACCTGTGCTCGGCGTCCACTCTCCGCCGATGAACATCTCGTGACGTCGAAGCGTCGTGCTCATAGAGCCTCCTTACGCGCCGAGTGACGCGCCAAGCATGTCCAGACCTTCCTCCAGCAGCTCGTCGGGAATCGTGAGCGGCATGAGGGTGCGGATCACGTTGTGATGCACGCCGCAGCGAAGGATGATCAGGCCCTTCTCACGCGCGGTGGCGATGATCTTCGCCGCCTCCTTGTCTGCCGGTTCCTTGGTGCCGCGGTCGCGAACGAGCTCCATCCCGGCCATCGCCCCGACCACCCTGACGTCGCCGATGAGCTTGTGGTCGGCCGCCCAGCTCTGCATGCGCTCCTCGACCACCGAGCCGATGCGCGCCGCCCGCTCGGGCAATTTCTCGTCGCGCATGACGTCCATCACCGCCAGGCCGGCCGCGCATGCGACGGGGTTGCCGCCGTAAGTCCCGCCCAGGCCGCCCGGATCGGGCGCGTCCATGACCTGTGCCTTGCCGACGACGGCCGACAGCGGGAAGCCCGCCGCGAGGCTTTTGGCGACTGTGATCAGGTCCGCCTGCACACCCGAGTGCTCGATGGCGAAGAACTTGCCCGTGCGGCCGAAGCCGGTCTGGATCTCGTCGACGATCAGCAGCATGCCGTGCCGGTCGCAGAGTTCTCGGAGCTTGCGCATGAAGTCCAGCGGCGCAGGAACGAAGCCACCCTCACCAAGGACCGGCTCGATGACGATCGCGGCGACACGCTTCGGCGAGACCTCCGACTCGAGGAGGTTCTCCAGGTCGGCCATCGCCGCCTCGGTGGTCCATCCCCGATACGCGTATGGGAATGGCGTCTGGTAGATCTCTGTCGCGTAGGGTCCGAAGTCTTGCTTGTACGGCTGGACGCTGCCGGTGAGGCTGAGGGCGAGGAGCGTGCGGCCGTGGAAGCCGCCGCGGAAGCTGATCACCGCCGGCCTCCCGGTCGCCGCGCGGGCGATCTTGACCGCGTTCTCGATCGCCTCGGCGCCGGTGCTGAAGAAGATGGCCTTCTTCGGGCCGTCGATCGGCGCGACCTCGCAAAGGCGCTCGGCGAGTCTCAGGTAGGACTCGTGGTGCACGACCTGAAACGAGGTGTGGGTCGCGCGCTCGAGCTGCTCCCGAACCGCCTTCATGACGCGCGGGTGGGCGTGTCCCACGTTCATCACGCCGATTCCGCCCGCGAAGTCGATGTAGCGCTTGCCGCTGATGTCCCAGATCTCCGATCCCTGGGCGCGGTCCACGGTCACCGGATGGGCGCT
>VBFV01000085.1 GCA_005881335.1 Chloroflexota bacterium | reverse complement strand
ATTCAACACGTACGGCGCCCAGTTCGCCTTGTTCTTCCTGCTCGCGACCTGGTTTTACTTCCTCAGCCAGCTCCTGCTGCTGGGCGCGGTCTACAACAAATTCCGCCTGGGCGAACCGGCCGCCAGGGGCATCGTGGCGAGCCCAATGGACGAATCGCGGAGCAAGCCGAAGCCGGTGGAGGCGATAGAGCAGAAAAAGGCGGATGCCGAGCCGCCGCCTTCTCCGCGGCGGTCGATCTTCCAGCGGGCGGCCCTGGGCGCGGTCATCGGCCTGGCGGTGGCTGCCGGGTTCGTCAGGCGCCGGCGAACTGGATCCACGACCTAGTTCGAGTTCAACCGCGGGTAGACGGCCCGACCCCGGGCGTTACCGAATAGAGCGGCCCAAACGGCGACTCATGGCTTCAAGCCAGGGCCGACATGATCGAAGGAGGTTGTGCGTTTGGGAACTCTGCTTTTCATCCTGCTCGTGATACTGGTGCTCGCGGTGCTCCTCGGAGCCGGCGGGTACAGCGTCCGGCGGTACTGGAGTCCCGCCGGGACTGAGGTGGTCGAAACGTCGGGCGACACCGGCGGAGCGGGCGCGGGCATTGCGGCCGCGGTCCTTGCCCTGCTGGTGCTGATCCTGCTGTTCTTCGGCTTTACGCAGTGGAACTGGTTCGGCACGCGCTCTGGCGCGCCGTCCACCACCAACAACCCGACGGTCGTTTCGCCGGCTCCGGGCCAGACAAAGCAAAGCCCGAGCGGCGGCGGCGGTGCTTCGCCGAGCGCGATGCCGTCTCCGTCTTAGTCTCCCTGACCCTCCTCTGGGGAGCTGCAGGGCCGAGTCCTTCGGGACCGGCCCTCTTCTTTTCCACAGGTAGCCGTGGAAAGAGAAGCGTTGCCCGGTTGAGGAGGAATCTGGTTCCAAGGAGGTCCCATCGATGGCCACGACACGCCAGAAGGCCGCGGCACGGCAGAACATCAAGAAGGCGCGGAAGGTGCAGAGCCGCCGGGCTCACGGAGAGCGAATTCCGAAGCTCTCGCGCGGCCTGAGCACACGGCAGCAGAACCGGATGCCGAGGTCGACTTTTGCGTTCCCGAAGGAGCGCAAGGAGCCGCTGAACGACGCCCGCCACGTGCGCAACGCAATCGCGCGTTTCGACCAGGTCGAGGGCGTGAGTGACGCCGAGCGCGACGCGGCATGGCGGCGCATCCGCACGGCGGCGCGCAAATACGGCGTCGAGGTGAGCGCCAGGGGTTGGCGCCAGCTCATGAAGGGTGGTCGAACCGCGAGGTCCCACTCGAGATCGCGCTGAGTTCAAAAACCCAAGTAAGGAGCCGTCAGGCGGGCGTTTTCTAAGTAGGACGTAAATCGCGGCTGGACCAGCCGGTTCAGCTCTAAGGAGGTAGTCAATAGTGGTTGCGTTGATCGTCTTGATCCTGCTGCTGCTGCTCCTGGGCGGGGGCGGCTTGCTGTCATCAGGGCTTCAGATCCTCTGGATTCTGCTCGTGATCGGGCTGATCCTGTGGGTGCTCGGCTTCTTCGTCCGCGCCGCGGAAGGCAGCCGCTGGTATTACTGGTAGCAGCACCATTGCAGCGTTGAAGGCGCCTGATCGAGCGGGCGCCTTTTCTTTTTTCACAAGAACTTACGGACTGGAGGAGGCGCATCTCCTACAGCTGTACGGCGACAGCTTCGGCGGGCCGCGGATACTTGCCTCGTCGGGGTCAGACCCCGGATCGAGTGGTTGGAGGGATTGGAATGGGCATCGTGCACCTTCCTGGCGGCCGGCTGTCGGGGAGCGCCGAGCGAATGGCGCTCAGCCGAGGTCTGGCCAGGCCAAATGGCTCGCGCTCGTCACTTAAGGTGCTGTCGGCAGGTGCGGTCACGCCCGCGTTCTGCGCCACATGCGCCGCGCCGATCGACTTCGGGGCGGTCTGGCGAGGCGAGGAGGTGTACTGCAGCGTCGAATGCTCGCTGGGGGGTAATCGACCTGCATAGGTAGCCGCAGCACCAGGCCTGCATTACCTTGTGTGGGCCTGATGCGAAGGCTTCTTTTGTGGTGCGCGCAGAACCGGTGGCTCGCGACGCACGTGCCCCGCTGGCGCTTCGCCCGGCGAGCGGTGAGGCGGTTCCTGCCGGGCGAGGGTTTTGAGGCCGCGCTGAAAGCGGCTGTCGACTTCAAGACGCAACGGATCGGTGCGCTGTTCACGCTGCTAGGCGAAAACCTGACCGACCTCGCCGATGCCGACAGCGTGGTGAAGCACTACGAAGAGGTGCTGGCCGCATCACGTGAGATCGAGGCCGAGATCTCTGTCAAGCCGACGCAGCTGGGCCTCGACATCGACGCCGCGGCCGCGTTCGCCAACCTGCAGCGACTGGCGCGCGCGGCTGAAAAGGCGAAGAGATTTCTGTGGATCGACATGGAGGGCAGCGCCTACACCGACAGGACGCTTGACCTTTACCGCCGCCTGCGGCCGCAGGCGCCACACGTTGGCGTCGCGCTGCAGGCCTATCTCTACCGGACGGTGTCCGACGTCGCGGGCTTGCTGCCGTTGAGACCCTCGATCCGCCTGGTCAAAGGGGCATACGCGGAGCCACCTGAGATCGCGTTCACGGCCAAGCGTGACGTCGACGCGAACTATCTCGCGCTGACCGTGTTCATGCTGCCGGAGGTCATGCGGAGCAGGCTGCGACTCGTGCTTGCTACGCACGACGTCGACCTGGTCGCCAGGGCCTGGCGCTTCGGTCAGGCCCTCGGCATGGATCGTTCGCAGCTAGAGGTCGCGATGCTCTACGGCATCCGGGCCGGCGAACAGGTCCGCCTCGCCCGCGAGGGGTTCACCGTGTGGGACCTCATCGCGTACGGGGACGCGTGGTACGCGTGGTACCTGCGGCGGCTGGCGGAGCGCCCCGCCAACGTTTGGTTCGTGGCGAGGCAGCTCCTACCGTAAGAAAAGTCCCTCCGGAGAGGAAGGGATTTTCGAAATTGCTCCTCGTAACCACGCGCGGCGACCTACAGGCGATGCGTGTCGCGGCCGGGCAAAGCCCGGCCGCCAAAGCACGCGAAACCCTAGGGAACCGTTGGGACCTGTCCCGCGTTCTCCTGCGCCTCCCGCGCCGCGCTCTCGCCGGCCTCGTGCGTCGCGTCCTCGTTGGGGACGAACTTACCGGGCGTGGCCGAGGACGGGCTTGGCGAGGGCGTGGCCGCCGCCGCGGTGAGCACGGTCGCCGAGTAGAGCACGGCTCCGCCCACACCTCCCACCAGCATCGACCCCGCGATCGCCGCCGCTGCAACTGTCTTGCGAACTCCGATCACTGCATTGCCTCCAATCTGGGGATCGCTCTCAAGGAGCGTCGCGACCTAGACTGACGGCGCCCGCTGAGCCCTCTTTGTGAGGAGGCTGGGAGTTCTCCGAGCCGCAATTTGATCCACCGCACTGAAAAATTCGTAGGGGTTGGTATGAGCTTCAGCATCGAGCGCTACAAAGAAGAGTCGAAGAAGGTCGACACGACTGGCATCGCATGGGACGAGGTCACCGCGCATCCACTGTCCAAAGGCGACCTTTTCTGCCTCCACTACATGATGGACATCGAGAACCACGTCCCCCTCTATCTCTCCCACCTGCTGGTCACTCGCGCCTGCATGGACCCGATCCTCACCGCGTTCCTCGCGTGCTGGAACTACGAAGAGCTCTGGCACGGCGAGAACATCGGCCGCTGGCTGAACCTCTACGGCATCGAGTTCGACACCCAGGAGCGCATCGCCAACGTCCGAGCGAACCTCGGTTTTCAGAACAGCGTGAGCATCCTCTCGACGATGGCCGGGTCCTGGCTGCTGAAAGACTTCTCTGCCGTGTACCTGTCGATCGGGGCGATCAACGAGCTGTCGACCCTGACGGGGTATGAGGCCTTGATTCGGAAGTCGGGCCACCCTGTCTTGAAGGACCTGCTGAGCCGGATCATCAAGGACGAGCGGCGCCATTTCGCCTTCTACTACAACTCCGCGAAGGAGTGGCTGAGCGGAAACGAGCGTGCTCAAAAGCTCGATCGATGGATGCTGGACCGCCTGTGGGTGCCTGTTGGGCAGGGCGTGAAGAGACAGGAAGAGGTCGACGCGCTGGCGCTGTATCTGTTCGACGACGAGCAGGGCGAGGAGGAGCTGCTGGAGCTCGACGCCAAGGTCGGCAAGCTGCCGGGCCTGTCCGGGATCAAGCTCATGTCGAAGGCCCTTTACGCCGCGCGTGAGCGCGTGCGCAGCGATCCGCGGTGGGCCTGGCGGCTGATCGAGAACGAGGAATGGGCGATCAAGCCGCCCAAGAAGTCGCCCATCGGCGACCTCACGGGCCGCCGTACCCCGCAGGAGGCGGGAACGTCGTAGCGGCGAGCGGCGACCATGGCCGCGAGGCGGGTCTCGCCGCGGGGCTCGCGGCCGGCAACCATGAGGCGCTCGCCGAGCTTTACGACCGTTACGCGACCCTCGCCTACGGCGTGGCGATGCGCGTGCTTGGCGACCCAGGACGGGCGGAGGACGCCGTCCAGGACGCCTTCATGAACGTCTGGAATCGCGCCGCAAGCTTTGATGCCCACCGCG
>VBFV01000084.1 GCA_005881335.1 Chloroflexota bacterium | reverse complement strand
AAGAAACGCCTCCCCACTTGTGGGGAGGTGGCGGCGAAGCCGCCGGAGGGGCTCGGGCAGGTACTCGAAATCAGGTACCTGCACCCATGGATTCAGGTGTTTCCAGCCTTATGACAGATAGGCCCTGATTCCTACTCTCAACTCAACGGTTCGCACAACGCAGCCGAAATCACAGATCCCTTGAGGAGAGAGAAATGGAAGCCAGAGCATCGTTCAGCGGAGCGTCGATCTCGAAAACGTTCGTCGTCGCAATCCTCGTCATCGTCGCGTTGGGTCTCGCCGCCATGGGTGGCTACGTCGCCAAGGGCCTCAGCGGCTCCGGCGCGGCGGCTTCCCAGAGCGTGACCACCCACGCGGCGCCAGGCACCGTCGTGCGCCAGGACAACCCGAAGGCTCAGCCGGTCGTCACCAACGACCAGCCCAGCCGTGGGTACCGGGAGCTCGGCTAAGACGCTCGATGCCGCACCCCACTTCCCCAGGGTGCAATCGGATTGGAGAGAGGGACCCGGCCGTCCCTCTCTCCTTTTCGCTTTCCCGCCGGGTCTTTGCATTGCCGCCGGCCTGGGCGAAGATACCCGGATGGGCAAGGTGGCTGGCCAGGGCCACCCAACGAAGGCTGCTCCGACCAACCTGCCTCTCCGCCTCACCAGCTTCGTGGGACGCGAGGCCGAGTTGCGCGCGCTCAAGGCGCTGGTGCGGAACGCGCGGCTGGTCACGCTCACCGGTACGGGCGGCGCAGGCAAAAGCCGGCTGGCGGCGGAGGTCGCAGGCGCAGCCCGTGAGGCGTGGCCGGACGGCATCTGGTGGGTGGAGCTGGCGGCAGAGACCGACGTCGGCGCGGCGGTCGTGGCGAACCTCGAGCTGCCGGGACGCGGGTCGCCGCAGCAGGTCGCGTCGTCGTGGCTGGCGCCACGCCGGGTGCTGCTCATCCTCGACAACTGCGAGCACCTCGTCGCCGAGTGCGCCTCTTTCGCCCACGCACTTCTGGAGCGCTGTCCGCAGCTCACCATCCTCGCCACCAGCCGCGAACCTCTGGGCGTGCCGGGAGAGGTGCGCTGGCCCGTATCCTCGCTCGGCGACCCTGACGCGCTCAGCCTCTTCGAGGCGCGCGCCCGACTCGTGGTGCCTGGGTTCAAGGTCGCCTCGCCCAACCGCGAGCCCGTGGCCGCGATCTGCGACCGGCTCGACCGCCTGCCCCTGGCGATCGAGATGGCTGCGGCCCGGCTGGACATCATGTCGGAGCGAGAGCTCCTCTCCAACCTCACCGACGGTTTTCGCCTGCTCGCGTCGGGCGCCCGGACCGTGCCCGAGCGTCAGCAAACGATGGCTGCGGCGATCGATTGGAGCCACAGGCTCTTGACCGCCGACGAAGCGCAGCTGTTCCGGCGTCTTGCCGTCTTTCATGGCGGATTCACCCTCGACGCTGTACGCAACATCTGCTCCGACGCTGCCGGCGACTCGGTCGGGGTGCTGACAGGGCTCGTCCAGAAGTCGATGGCGGTCGCGGAGCGCCTGGAGGACGGCAGCACTCGCTACCGGTTGATGGAATCGCATCGCGACTTCGCCCACGACAAGCTCGAGGATTCGGGCGAGCTCGACGAGATCCAGCGCCGCCACTACGAGCATTTCCTGTCTCAGACATGGAAGGCGCGGGAATCCGCGAACTTCTGGGCGGCGCTTGATTGGGCACGGGAAAAAGTTGACGACGCCGGGCTGACACTGGCGATCGAGCTCGCCGAGTCTGAGTTCTTTGACCAGGCCCGGCTGCGCAACGTGCTGATCGACCGGCTGGAACGCGCAACCGCGAAGGACCAGGCGCGCGCCCGAGCGCTCAACCTGGCCGCGCGCCTAGCCTCGAGGCAGGCCGACCACGCCAGCAGCCGTGCGCTGGCCGATGAGAGTATCGCGCTGGCGCGCGAGCTCGGCGACCCCGAGCTGATCGCTTACACGCTCCGTGGCGCGGGCGCGGTCTACCACTCCCTCGGCCAGATGGACGTCTCGACGCGCATGTACGACGAGGCGCTCGCCCTGCTCGAGAGGTCGGCCGACCGACAGGCGGCGGTCGAGGTCCGCAATCAGATCGGGATGATCGCCAACGAGCAAGGCGATTTCACGACCGCGGTCGACATCCTTCGCGAGTGCGTCGCCTTCAGCAGGTCCAGCGGCGATCTCCCGAGGATGGGGCGCCACCTGGAGAGCCTCGCGAACGCCCAGCTCGGCCTCGGCGACATCGAGGGTGCCGCCTCGAGCTGGACCGAATCGCTCGCCATCTTGCGCGAGCTGAACGATCGCTTCGGGATCATCTGGTCTGTTGGAGGATTGGCCCTCGTCGCCGCCGCACGAAAGGACGACGAACGTGCATTGCGACTCGCAGCCGTGGTCGACCGCCTGTCGCGCGAATCCTCGTTGAGCACATGGTCGTTCAGGGTCAAGGAGCTCAACGACATGAGCGAGCGGATCCGCAAGAAGCTTGGGCCGAAAAAGAGCGAGGCCGTCTGGAATGAAGGTCAGACGATGAATGTCGCCAGGGCTCTCGAGTACGCGCTTGGCGGCAGCCCACAGGCCGAATCCGCCGCGGCCGAAGCGGGGCCGTTGAGCCGCCGCGAGCGAGAGG
The DNA here is from genome assembly GCA_005881335.1 of Chloroflexota bacterium. Lineage (GTDB taxonomy): Bacteria > Chloroflexota > Dormibacteria > Dormibacterales > Dormibacteraceae > 40CM-4-65-16. The sequence goes on along the minus strand of VBFV01000084.1, from coordinate 6,304 downwards.
TGGCGGCCATGGTTGCCGGCGGCTTGACCAACCGCGAGATCGCGCAGCGCCTGTTCATCGCGGAGCGGACCGCCGAGGGTCACGTCGAACGGATCCGCAACAAGCTCGGCATGCGCTCTCGCACCGAGGTCGCGACCTGGGCGGTCGCGCACGGACTTGGGCCCCGGCAACCTTGACAACCCTCAAGTGGTGAGTACTGTCTGAGTCGGGCCTCAGCTGCAGCCGGCGCGTCACTCACCGGGAGGGATACTCGATGGGCTCGGAATGGAAGCCAGACGACCGATTTCTAGACGAGAAGAGACGAGGTGGCGTGCAGAGGGTGGACGCCGCTTTCAAGAGGCCCGACCGGATTGTCACCTCGCGAGACGAGGGCATGGATGACATCCGGTATCGGCTCAGGCGGGAAAACATGCCGCCGGGCTGGGACACGTGGCAGCTGCCGGTTTACTTGATGAGCGAGGCTACGTTCTTCTTCCTGACGTCGAGCGCTCCGGGCGCCATCCTGCCATCGCACGCGCACAAGGTGGCGCAGTTCCGCATGGTCCTCTCCGGAGGGCTTCTCTACAACGGGATCGAGCTCAGGTCGGGCGACTGGATTTACATTCCGCCGGAAGCCGAGTACAGCCTGAGCGCGTCACTGAATCCAGGCGGCTGCGTTCACATGTACGCCTACTGACCGACGAACGGAGGGACTAGGCGGAGTGCGGCTGGAGCAACTCCGCGATCGAACCCTCGAACTTGGCCAGCTGCTTGTGGACCTCGATCACCTCGTCCGACGTGACGGGGTCGGTCGGGTCGATGTCCGTAAGGTGCTCGGTCCATTCCGTGCCACACTCGCACCGGTGAAACAGGAAGCGATCGGTGCGGGAGCGGTAGGTGAATATGGTGGCATCTTTCATGCGCCTTCCGCAGGCGCATTTGCCTTTGTCCGACTCCAGCTTCGACCTTTGCACTGACGTAAACCTCGACCTGTATAACGATCCGGGACAGGATTTCGTTGCATGGTACATCGACGTCCCTTGAATTGGAAGATTCAAGAGAATGTAAATAAGCGCCGACATTTCGTGCGCTCCGCACGTAGACCGACTACCCGGAGCCGTTCAGCTCCCGGAGCAGCCCCCCGAGGTCCCGAATCCGCTCCTGCCGGGCGGCGTGCTCCAGCGTCTGGTACTGGGACAGGACGTCGACGAACCCCTCCCCCACGTCGTAGCCGTGCTTCAGGAGCGCCTCCCGCCCGCGGTCGCCGAGCGTTTCGACCACCTCCCGGACCTTGGTTTGGGGGCCGATAGCGTCAGGCACTCGGCGCCGGCGGCTCGACCTTCTTCAGGATCACCCGGTGGCCGTGCCACCGCTCCGGGACGCGCGAGGGCTCGTCGCCCAGGTAGCTGAGCTCGAGGCTCCAGATCCCGTCCACCTGGACGGGTGCGACGCTCAGCTTCGTCTTGGGATTCTTCGGCTGCAGCGCCTGGAGCAGGGCGACGCCGTAGATGACCAGGGCGCCAGGGATGTTGATGGTGTTGATGCGACCGCCCTCGCTCGAACCGTCGACTCCAGACGTGCGTGAGCCGAGGGAGTGGACCATTCGATGATCAGGTTATCGGCTTGCGGGTCTTGAGCGCCGAAAGGATGGCATCGACCGTCGCCTCGTAGCCCAGCCGGCCGGTGTCCAGGACCATGTCGTAGTGGGCCGGGTGGTTGCGGTCGTGGCCGTAGACCTGCTTGATGTACGAGGTCCAGTTCTCGTCGGTCTGCTTCATCCGCTTGCGCGCCTCGTCTTCGGACGTCAGGTTGAAGCGGGCCATGATCGCCCTCACCCGCACCGCCTCCGCGGCGCGGAGAAACACGTGCAGGGCGCCGGGAAACTTGCTCAGGATGTAGGCGCCTCCGCGGCCGACGATCACCACGTTGCCGCCGCGGGCAGCCTCCTCGATCACGTGCTGCGTGATCTGCAGCACAGCCTTCCTGGTGTCGAAGGTCGGGGCGGCGTTGGGCGGGTTCCAGGCGGTGGCCTCCGGTGGGATGAGCGGCTCGGTGCTCGCCGAGCCGAGCGCGACCAGCAGCCTGGCCAGCAGCGAGCCGGCCGAACTGCCGCCCGACCGTGATGACCGGCACGGGCTAATTGTCAGGTGTCGCCTCTCCCCGTCAAGGGGAGAGGGGTCGGGGATCAGATGCCGGGGCAGGTGCCCGGGTCGGGGAGGTCGGTCCTTGCCGAGCCGTTCACCGGCACGCCGGGAAACGTTGCGACAATGACCGTGTCAACCGAGCCGGTGTTGACGGCAGACAGCGGCTGGCCAGGTCGCTCGATGAACGACTGTCCGTGGGTGTACGTAGTGACTACGCACTGATTCCCAACCGATCGATAAGTCGTGATCTCGCCTTTGTAGATGATGACGATCGCACCACCGGGATGCGAGTGCCAGCCCGAGGAGCCGCCGGGAGGGACGACGACCTTCACGGTGACGATGTCCAGATCCTGTCCAAGGGGAAGGGTTCCGTGGTCCACATAAGTGCCCCGACCCACGAGCTGGGGTGCGAATCGGTCCGGCGGAGTCGCAGCGCCGGGGACCGCGGTGACCGCTACGAACAGCCCCACCAGTCCCACAGTCAGTCCAGCCAGCCTGAAGCCTCGTCTCACGAGCGATGTCCTAGCGTGCATTCGGTTTCTCCTGGTGACTGGGTGGTTGCGAGCGGAGACGCCATTGCCGATCTCTGCTTGTTCACGTCGCCAGAAGGGCGATTTGTTGCAACTGCGTCCTCCCTCTCCCCGCAGGGGAGAGGCCGATAGCTCGGATAGTCCGGACTATCGAGGTTCCGTGGAACCGGAAACGCCGGTTAGTCCGGACTATCCGAGGTGGGCCGGGAAGCCGGCTACTCCAGGTAGTCCCGCAGCTTCTTTGACCGGGACGGGTGGCGCAGCTTCCGTAGCGCCTTGGCCTCGATCTGTCGGATCCGCTCGCGCGTCACGCCGAACCGCTTCCCCACCTCTTCCAGCGTGCGCTGGTGTCCGTCGATCAACCCGAACCGCAGCTGCAGCACGCGCCGCTCGCGCGGCGTCAGCGTGTCCAGCACGTCCTCGACCTCGGAGTGCAGCATCGTCAAAGACGCCGCGTCCGACGGCGACACCGCCTCACGGTCTTCGACGAAATCCCCGAGGTGCGAGTCCTCTTCCTCGCCGATCGGCGTTTCGAGAGAAACGGGGTCCTGCGAAACCTTCACGATCTCGCGCACCTTCTCCGGCGTGATCCCCATCTCCTCACCGATCTCGTCGTCAGAAGGCTCGCGCCCGAGCTCCTGCAAAAGCCGCCGCGAAACGCGGACGAGCTTGTTGATCGTCTCGACCATGTGCACCGGGATGCGGATCGTCCGCGCCTGGTCGGCGATCGCGCGCGTGATGGCCTGCCGGATCCACCACGTGGCGTAGGTCGAGAACTTGTAGCCCTTGTGGTAGTCGAACTTCTCGACCGCGGTAGCGCGCGATGCGGTAGGACTCCAGAGCCTCGGCCCGAACACGCGGACGCGCCCCGTTGGCGATCCGGCGACGCTCCGCGGAAGCCGCGTCAGTGAGGTTGTCCAGCTTGCCGAGGTCGAGCAGACCGAGCAGCTCCTGCGCGATGTGCGCCTGCTGCCCCTTGCGCTTGACGGTGGCGAGCCGCTCGATGACCTCGGGCAGCAGCTCGTCGACCGACCGCTGGCGCCCGTCGACCTCTTCGGTCACGCTCAGCGCCTTCATCGCGTCGTGCAGCGGCTTGGCCTCGATCGCCTGCGCCAGCTCCACCTCGTCGTTCGCCGTCAAAAGCGAAACGCGACCGATCTCTTTGAGATACATGCGGACGGGGTCGTCCAGGGAGACCGAGTCCATCATCTCGATGTCGAGCAGCATCTCGTCGTCGATCTGCTCGACCTCTTCGAAATCCTTCTCGCCGTCGGTGACCTCGATCCCGATCTCTTTGAAAGCCGCGAAGATGCGGAAGATCTGGTCAGGCTCGGCGTCGACCTCCGGGAAGCCCTGGAGGATATCGTCCGGGGTCAGGTAGCCCTGCTCTTTGCCCTTGACGATGAGCTGCTCGGCCACCGCCATCAGCTCGTCCTCGAACTTCGGCTCCGGCTTCTCGACCGTCTTGGCCGCCTTGACCGGCTTGGTGGTGGGTGTTTTGGGCGTGACCGCCGGCTTCACAACGCGCGCGATATCTAGCTTCTCCTTTCCATGTCGGTGATCGCGCGGGAGAGCTCCCTGGCTTCAGCTTCCAACCGCGCCACCCTCTCCGAGTCCCGGCCCCTCTCGGCCTCGGACAGCTCGCGGATTATCCCACTGTGCATACCCTTCATGTGCTCCAGGCGGATTCTCTCTGCCAGCTCGATTGCCACCTCGTCATCAACATTCGGCGGCGGCGCCGCCCACGCTCGTCTGATCAGGTCTTGCTCCTCAGCGGGATAAAGGGCCAGATCGGCCTCGATCCCGGCGGGGCCACCCCGCTCGTAGCTTTCCAGCATACGGACGAATACAGCACGATCGCCTGAGTCCAGTTCCTGGGGCGTGAGCTTGGTTCGCACACGATCGAAAGCCGCCGGCCTGACCGCCAGCAGCTGAACGAGATAGTTGCCGGCGGTGACCTTCTTTCCCGGGACCCTCGCACTCGACCGCGCCCCGTTCGCCGGTCGCGCGACCGGGGCCGGTTCTGGGTCTCGGAGCAGGAGATGGCGCGAGATGCCGGTGTGGCGCTCGGCCGCCTCCGCGTACCCGTCGCGCAGGCTTTCGGGGAACTGCCGGATCCACTCCCGAAGCCTCCCGGCGACCATCTCGACCTGGTTCGGGTTGCTCGGGTTGAGGCCGGCCGCATCCTCGGCCATGCCCGCCTCGAAACCAGATGGAGCACGCGAGACCAAGTCCTCCCAGCGCGAAACCGCATCCGGACCGGCCGCCCGCAGGAACTCGTCCGGGTCCTTCGCCGAGGCAGGCAGCGTGACCACACGCGTCCGCATGCCGTGCGCCGCCGCGAGCGCGGCCGCCTTCCGCATGGCCGCCCGCCCGGCGCGGTCCGAGTCGAAGACCAACAAAAGCTCGTCCGTGAACCGCTTCAAGAGCCGGACCTGGTCCTCGGTCAGCGCCGTGCCGGAGCTGGCCACGGCGTTGGCGACGGCGAACTGGTGCGCAGTGATCACGTCGAACTGCCCCTCGACCAATACCGCATTGCCCTTGCGGGCAATCTCGTCGCGCGCGAGGTCGAGGCCGAAGATCACCCGTCCTTTTATGTATGTGGGCGAATCCGGCGAGTTGATGTACTTCTTCGGCTCGTCCTGGCGCACCGTCCGGGCTGTGAACGCGAGCACAGAACCGCGCTCGTCGCGGATCGGAATCACGAGGCGCTCGGCGAAAAAGTCGGTCCCGTCCCGGCGCATCAGGCCGGCCTCCAGCGCATCGGAAAGCGAGCGGCCCTTGGCGCGCAGATACTCGGCAAAGCCACGGCCCGCAGGACAGTACCCGAGCTGGAAGCGGCGGGAAGTCTCCTCCCCGACGTGGCGGGACTCGAGCAGCCGCCGTCCCGGCTCGCCGGCGGGCAGCTTCCACAGCACGTACTCGTAGTACTGGGCCGCCAGCTTCAGCATCGCCAGGGTGCGCTTGCGGAGGTCGGCCCGGTCCTTCTGCTCCGGGCTGAGCTTCTTCAGCTCGACCCCGGCCCGCTCCGCCAGGAGCTGCAGCGCCCCCCGCTTGTCGGTCTTCTCGATCAGCTCGACGAACGTGAAGACGTCCCCCTTCCGCTCGCAGCCGAAGCAGTACCACGACTGCCGCTGCGGATTCACGTGGAAGCTGGGGCTGTCCTCCTGGTGGAAGGGGCACAGGCCCCAGTAGTCCTTGTTCCGCTTCGTGAGGGGCACGTACTCCTGGACGACCTTGACCAGGTCGACCTTGGCCTTGACCTCCGCGAAGGCGTCATCGGACGACAGGGTGGGCACGGGCACTATTGTGCGGCGCGCCGGGCGGCGGCGCTTGGCTTAACTGACCAGCGCCAGGGAGGCGGCCGTCAGCACCGTTCCGATCACGAGAAATCCGATCGCGAACAGAGGTGCCAACCATTCGGAACCATCGTCATGAAAGATCAGGCCAGACGCTCCGTAGAGCAAGAACAGCGGGCCGAAAACCAACCCGAACGGTGTGCGGTCGACGTAGACGAGCCCCAGGGCAAGGATCCAGACGACCGCCAGCCCGTACCAGGCCCACCGCCCTACGGACCCGCGACTGACCACATAAGAGAAGCGCGTCACGCCCGCTTACTACCGGGCCCGGACCTATTGTGATGCCGCATGG
>VBFV01000041.1 GCA_005881335.1 Chloroflexota bacterium | reverse complement strand
TTGCGAGCCGGTCGACACTGCGGGTGCCGGTGACCACTCAGCCTCATCCGGTCCCGAGTTTTCGACCGTGACATGGAACCACGTCGCTTTTTGGGCGGGGTCGAGGGCGACGCTGTCGATGGTGATAGAGAATCCGCGAAGCGAGCCATCGGCGCCGCTGGCCGCGACTCGGCTTCCATCTGGCGGCGCCTGAGGACCAGGCTGGGCCGGCGGCGACCCGCCAGCTGCCCCAGCGACGATCACCGCGAGAGCCACGACACCGTATGCCGACCCCAGTACACGCCGGGCGAGCTGGTGGCGGATCGCAACGTAGAGGCCCAGCGCGCAGAGAGCCGCCTCGGCCGGCAGCGCCGGGTAGGCGTACCGTCCGGGGCCGGCGAACCTGAAAGCGTTGGTGGCCGGGAGTATGAGCGCGAGCGCGACCAATGCACCCCCCGCTGCCATGGCCACCGCCAGCGGTGCGCCGGCCACCGTCCTGGGGCGGGCGGAAACCAGCCTAATCAGGCCCGCGCCCGCTATGAGGCTGACAAGAACGCCAAGGGCGGCCAGCGGAGCTGCGAGGGGCAGCACCCCCAGCGGTTCGCCACTCCAGAAGGTAAGGCCAAAGAACGCGAGGTCGACCAGCAACAGGCCAGGAGTCGGGCTCATGGCCGCGGTGTCGATGAGGCGGCTCGTCCTCGCCGACGGAATCGGCACGCCGTACAGGTGCAGGTTGACCAGGAACCAGGCGAGCAAGCACGCGGCAGCGATCGCCGCAGGCACCGCCGCTCTGACGAATCGTTGCGCCCATGATGCATCGAGGGCGGGCCAGATCATCGCGAGCGCGATGGCAGGCGCAAGCCCAAGCAAAGTGATCTTGACCAGCAGCCCGGCGCCGAAGGCGAGCCCAAGCAATATCGAACACCGCCACGTAAACCCTTGCCCCGCCCCATTGACCGCCAGGAGGACACAAAGTCCCCCGAGCGCGCCGGCGAGAGCATCGTTGCTGACTCGCGTGCCGTTCAGCGCGAGGCCAGGCAGCAGGATGGCAAACATCGCGGCCATCGCGGCGACCTCGGCGCCACGCCCGAAGAGCCGCCACGCGACGGTAACAGCCATTGGTGCGAGCGTCGCGATGAGCAGGGCATTGATAACGCGCAAGGCGCGGACTGCAAACGTCGTACCACCGAGCGTGTCGGCGACCGACCATGCCGGCACCATGAGCAAGTAGTAGCCAGGTGTCTGCTGCGACTCGTAGGAGAGCTGCCACATGTGTCGCGACATCCAAACCGCGTTAGCGGCGACCGACATCCCGCCGGGGGGTGGGCCTATGTCGGAGAGGTCGGGCGCCGGATAAGTGCCCGGATCGTCGAAGCGAAACACGCCGGTCGACTGCATGACGCGCACTGTTTCCGGGTCGATCAACGTGGTGTCCGCTGTGGGGTAGATGCCGTGGCTCAGTTGGATGATGAAGTCCGCGTGCTGCGCCTCGTCGACGCGGGACCAGATCGGTTGCGTCAATGCCATCAGCACCGCGGGTATTAGCGCGAGCAAATACGCGATGGCCAGGGGATGCCGCCTCGCGAGAAGCAGGATCCTAGACCGACTCAGTTTCGCTGTCGATGCCGAGAATGCTGAGGAAGAAGCTTGCAAATATTGTCTGGACGCCAAGCGTCAGCAAAACCGCCGCTGGGATGATCTCGCGCATGGTAAGGCGTGGGTCGAGGGCGCCAAATCCGACTGCCCCCCAGCTGAGCACCGCGACGATCGTGCCCACGACCCCGAACAGGAACATCAGCACGCCCAGGACGAGTCCTGTTTCGAGCTGGACGTAGCGAAACATCGCGGCGTAAGACGGGTTGGGTGGATGAAATCCCATCCGCATCGCAAACACCTTCGTGAAGACCGCGAAAACGATCAGCTGGTATCCGATGAGGCAGCAGAAGCCGGCCAGCAGAAGCGTGTGGATGTCGAATCCGAACGGACCGATCCTTTTCGGTCCCGTCTCCAGCCACAAGCCCGTGACCAGGCCGATCGCGAACAGCCCCATCCCCGGATAGAGGAACAGCCACCGAGGGCTGAACAGCAACATGAAACGCAGGTGTCGCCAACCGTCGCGCCAGGTGCGAAGGTGCGGCGGGCGCGAGCGGCCGTCGGGACTGAGCGTGACCGGGACCTCTGCAATCTTCATGCCCTGCAGCGAGGCCTTGATCACCATCTCGCTGGCGAACTCCATCCCGGTTGCGCGGAGTCGCAGCCTCTCGTAGGCGTCCTTCCGAAATCCACGCAACCCGCAATGCATGTCGCCGACGGGCGTGTGAAAAAACACGCGGCTGATGTACGTGAGCACCGGGTTGCCGACCCACCGGTGGGACCAGATCATCGCGCCGGCTTCGATACCACCATCGAATCGGTTGCCCATGACCAGGTCAAAGCCCTCGCGCAACTTGTCGACGAGCGGACCGATCGCGGTGAAGTCGTAGCTGTCATCCGCGTCGCCCATGATCACGTAGCTGCCTCGCGCCGCGTCGATGCCACCGATCAAGGCGCTGCCGTAGCCCCGTCGCGTGACGTCGACCACGCGCGCGCCAAGCTCCTGGGCGACCATCCTCGAGCCGTCGGTGCTGCCGTTGTCGGCGATGATGATCTCCGCCGCAAGGCCGTGCCTGGCGATCGCCTCCTGCGCTTTGCGGATGCAGGTCGCGACCGTTTCCACCTCGTTGAGACACGGCATGACGATCGAAAGCTCGACTTTGGTTTTGGGCGTGTCTTCCGTCTGCTTCCGGGGGCGCTGCGCGACGCTCATGGTGGTGCAGCGTAACGTCGTGGCCGGCAATTGATTGCCGGAAAAGCAATGACCCCGACGGATCGCCTCTCGGGAGCGGGTACATGGCCTTGCGGCCCTGTTCCTGCCCCCTTGAACGTTTCCCTCGGGGCCAGGCGGAAATGTAAGGGCAGCCGGTCGGAGGCGCAAGTCCGAAAGTCAGTTCGCCGCCAACCGCTAAGAAGTAGCCTCAGGCCAGCGGCTGGTAGAGGACGTTCTTGCCGCCGTCGATGACGAGGTCCTGGCCGGTGATGACGTCGTTTTCGAGCAGGGCGATGACGGCCTGGGCGACGTCGTCAGGCGACGCGACCTTGCGCACGGGGGTCGCTTTCGCAAACGCGTCTTCCTGCGCGGCGGCCGCCTCGTCGCCAAAACTCTTGCTGAACCATCGGCTCGACACCAGGCCCGGTGAGACCGAGTTAACCCGTACTTCTGGGGCCAGGGCGAGCGCCAGCGCGCGCGTGAGCTGCACGACTCCAGCCTTGGAAACCGCATAAGCGATCGACGAACCCGACGCACGGTGGGCGGCGATCGACGCGACGTTGACGATCGCGCCGCCCGCCTTCTTCAGCTCTGAGGCCGCGGCCCGGCAGCAGAAGAAGGTGCCTTTGAGGTTCACACCGAGGATCTCATTCCAGACCTCGTCTGTAAGCGCATCCAGGTCGGGATGCGGGATGAAACGGGTGGTGCCGGCATTGTTGACGAGCACGTCGAGTCGTCGATACCGCTCCACAGTCGACGCGACCATGGCTTTGACCATCGACTCGTCGGCGACGTCCGCGCGATATGGGATCGCCTCGCTACCCAGGGCTCGCACCTCTTCGGCCGCGGATTCGGCCTCGCCTGCGGAGCGGGAGTAGTTGATCACCACCGCCTTCGCGCCGGCCCGCGCCAGGCGCATGGAGGTCGCTCGACCGATGCCTGTGCCGCCTCCGGTGACGATCGCGACTCGGCCGGCCAGGTCCATGCGAGACTAGAGCCTAATGCCGCTGACGCTCGTCGACGCGCAAAAAGCGATCACCGGCGCGCACGCAAAAGCAGGTCAGCTCGAGATCCGCGTCACCGCTGCGATCGTGGACGAGGGCGGGCTGCTGATCGCTCTTGGACGCATGGATGGCGCCGGTTCTCTCACGCCACAGATCGCCGAGGCAAAGGCGGTCGGCGCGGCGATGCTGCAGCGCGACGGTGCGGGACTTGCCGAGCTGGCCAAAGACCGGCCCGGATTTTTCAGCGTGGCCGACCGCCTGGTCCGTGTACCGATCGTCCCGGGCTTGGGGTCGGTCCTGATCCGTCGCGACGGCAAGGTCGTCGGGGCGATGGGAGTCAGTGGCGGGCGGCCGGAGCAGGACGTCGAATGCGCGGAGGCGGGCCTCAGCTCAATCTGATTCGTCGCAGCGGCTCGTACACCGAGCCGGCACGACCCAGCCGGCTGCGATACAGAACCAGCTCGTCCGCGCGCCAAGCGTCCAGCTCGGGCGGCGCCGCAAGATCTGGGATCGGCGCGCCATCGCGAGCCCGCGCTCGCGCCAGCGTGAGGTGGGCGTTGAACCGGCGCGCCTCCGCCTCCAGGCCTGCCCTCACGCACTCTGCCTCGACCTGCGCGGCGAGCGCCGCGACGTCTTCGGCGCCTGAGGTCACGCCAAGCCACACCACCCGTGCTAGGCGGCCACGGTTGAAGGTTCCGACCTGGCCCAGCTTCAGGTCGAATGCCTGCAGCCTCGCGTCGGCCAGCCGGCCGGCGATGCCTTCGGCCAGGGAGCCCTCAACGTGGCCGAGGAACCGAACCGTCAGGTGAAGGTTGGGGGCGGGCGTCCACCGAAATTCCGGCGCCAATGCCGCGCACCCGGACAGGTAGCGATCCAGCTGGTTCCGTTGGGCTTCAGGCAGGGGCAGCCCGAAGAACGCCCGTACCTTTAGCGGCCCGTTCTCGGTCTTTTGGCCCAGTTGACCGGAGCCCATGAGCTTGGCGCGCTCGGCCTCCATCCAAACTGCGAGCTCACCGAATCGATGCCGGCCGCCAGGTTGTCGACCTGGATCATGTTGACCTCGTCGGGCGTGATCGGCGGATTGGTGGAGAGCGTCTCCATCGCGACAGCAGCCGGCACCAGGAGGGGTACCGGCAGCTTGAGCTTCGCCTTCTTGATGTTGCGGGCCTTCAGAAACCAGTCGAAGATGTTTTCGTAGGTCACGACCTCGGGGCCGCCGAGCTCGATGATGTGTCCCAGCAGCTCGGGACGGGCGATCGCTTCGACGATGCAGCGCGCTGCGTCCTCGCGGAGGATGGGCTGCATCTTCGCCTGGCCGCTGCCGGGGATGATCGCGAACGGACCGACGATGGCGCGCTCGAAGTCGTTGAGGATTCCGCCTTCCTCGGCCAGGATGAAGGAGAACCTGAGGATCAAGCCGGCCACACCGGTCTTGGCGAGCTCCTGCTCACCCATCCAGCGCGACGTGTAGTACTTGAAATGCGGGTCGAGCTTGGAGCCAATCGCGCTGACGAAGACGACGGAGCGGACGCCGGCCGCCTTGGCGGCTTCGCCGAGCATGCGCGGCCCGTCGACGTTGACGGCGAGATACGACTGCGGCCGATTCCGTCGCACGGCGATCAGGCTGATGATGTGCTCGGTGCCCTGCGCCGCCTGAGTCACGGCCTGGGGGTTGAGCGCGTCCCCGACGACGACCTGCGCACCGCGGACCTTGAACGCCGCCGCTTTCATCGGGTCGCGCACCAGCACGCGCAGCTGATGGCCGCCGTCGAGGATCTTGTGCGCCACGCCGCGGCCCACAAATCCGGTCGAACCGAGGAGGAGGATCCTAGCCACGGGTCAGAATCCTATCTGGACAGTCTGCATACTGAGGCGAAGTGGCAGGCGCGACATCCAACGGCTTCCTTCTAGGCATCTTCGCGTTATTGATCGGGGTCGGCGCAATTGCGGCGGCGCTACGCCGGCGCCGACGCCGGGAACTCTATGCGGAGACGTATGCGGCGAGCGGCGGCATGCTCTACACCGCGGTCCAGATGGGCTGCGGCGGAGTGCTGCTCATGGCCGGAATAGGCCTGATGGTCCTGGCCCTGGTCTTCAAGCACTAGTCCACCTCTCCCCCTTCAGGGGAGAGGGTCAGGGTGAGGGGCGCGGAAGAGGCTAAATAACGTTTCGCTCATGCACCAAAGAGCCCTTCGCGAACCGAGTGAATGCAAATGGGCTGATGTCGACCTCGGAGTCGTGATCCAGCAATAGCTGGGCCAGGAGCAGCGCCGCCGCCGGAGCCTGCATGAAACCGTGGCCGCTGAACCCGGCCGCACACCAGAAACCCTCGACCTCCGGCACCGGGCCGAGGATCGCCTGGTGATCGGGGGTCGACTCGTAAAAGCCGGCCCACGCCGTCTTGATCCCCGCGCCTGCAAGCGCCGGCGCACGACGTGCGGCCTGCTCGAACATCTTCTCGAGGAATTCCCAGTTCACGTCGGTGGCGTAGCCAGGGCCCTCCGCACGATCACTCATGCCGATCAGCACTCCTTCGCCTTCCGGGTGGAAGTAGAGCGACGTCTGGAAATCGACGGTCATCGGGCTGTTGCGCGGAACCGCCGGAAATGTCCCTGTGACGGCGATGTGGCGCCGGTACGGAAGGACAGGGATCTCCAGCCCCGCCATGCGGCCGATGGAGGACGACCACGCCCCCGCGCAGTTGAACAGCAGGCGGGTCGCCATGTCGCCGTCGGAGGTGCGCACGCCTTGCACGCGACCGTTCGCCACGTCGATTCCGATCACCTCCACGCCTTCCTTCAACCGCGCGCCCCGCCGCCGCGCCGCCGATGCGTAGCCGGACGTGACGTCGGCCGGGCTGGCGATGCCGTCGGTGGGGCAGAACGTGCACCCCAGCACGTCATCCACGTTCAGGACCGGGACCATCCGCGCCGCTTCTGCCGGGTCGACCCACCGCGCCTCGGTCAAGCCGGCACGGTGCCACATCTCCATGTTGCTTCGAAAGTCCTCGACCTGCTGCGGAAGGGTGAGCACGAACAGATAGCCGATCTGTCGAAAGTCCGCCGGCTGCCCCGTCTCTTGCTCGAAGTCTTCAAACAGGCGGACCGAAAGACGCTGCAGGCGGACGTTGGCTTCCATCGAGAACTGCTGCCGCACGCCGCCGGCACACTTGCCGGTGGACTGCGAGCCCAACGTGTCGCGCTCGAGGAGAATGACGTCCACGTCGCGCTTCGCCAGCTGATACGCAAGCGCGCAGCCCATGATGCCGCCGCCCGCGATGACTACGTCAGCGCTTTCCATGGCCTTTGGTCATCGGCTCCACTGCGCTGGCCGCTTTGACCATCCCCCACACCTCGAAGATCAACTTGAGGGCGGCGAAGGTCGTGATGTCCCCGTTGTCGAACGGCGGCGAAACCTCGACGACGTCGAGCCCGACGACGCGTGAGCGCGCGGTCGCGCCCCGCACCAGGTCGAGTGCCTCCCGGGTGGAGAGGCCACCGGCCGATGGGATCTCTGTCCCCGGTGCGAAGGCGGGGTCGAGCACGTCGATGTCGAATGAGATGTGCACCTTTTCGCCCGCCAGACGGTCCGCGATCTTCCGAGCCGCGCCAGTGAGGTCGCGCGCGATATCCGCGGCAGAGATGAGCAGGATTCGATTCGCCGCGATGAACTCGAGCTCTTCCGGGTCGTAGTCGCGACCGCCGGCGATCACGACACGCCCCGGCTCGATGCCCGACGACTCGAGGGCGCGCCTCAATGCGCATCCGCACGTCCAGTGGCCGCCGCGAGAGAAATCGCAAAGGTCGGGGTGGGCGTCGACCCAGAGCAAAGACAGGCCGGGATGCCGCCGCACCTGCGCGGCCAGCGTCGCGATCGCGGTGCAGTGGTCGCCGCCGAGCACCGTCAGGAACGACTCAGGGGGGACTTGCACCAGGCGCTGCATCGGCGCCATCCAGCCGGTCTCGATGTCACCGCCGACATCCAGGTCGCCGATGTCCTGCACGCGCAGACCGGTCAGGAGGTGGCCTTCTTCGGTGACCGGCGGCATCGCCGCTGAGAGCTGCCGTATGCGCTGTGGCGCGAGGGCCGCGCCCTTGCGATAGACGGCCGAACCGTCGTAAGCAATGCCGGCCACGACGACGTCAGGAGGCGATCCTCCCACCAGGCCGCCCCAGGGACGCAGTCCGTCCAGGTTCATGCCGCTCTTCGCTCCGGCACCTTGAGGATGCTAAGCGACCCGATCACAAACCACACCACAAAGAGCGCAAACACGACCGGAAATCCACCCGGCAGGCCGAGGATCCTGGGCCCGGCGTTGAATGCGTCGAGCAGCGGGCCGCCGATGAACACCGCGATGATTCCCGCCCCAGCCGTGGCGATGTTCGAAAAGCCCATGTAAAGCCCGCCCTGGTTGGCCGGGATGATGTCCTGGATGAACGCCCAGTCGACCGAGAAGAAAATACCCAGGCCGACACCGATGACCAGGCCGGTCAGGGTCGCCTGCGCCGCCAGGTCGGGAACTTTCAAGAAGCGCGCAAGCGGCGCCACCAGCGAGTCCGGCACCCACTGGTAGTGGCTGAAGACGAGCACCAGCGTGCCCGCCGCCCCGAACAGGCCCGCGGCGAAGATGAGCGGACGCCGCCCCGTGCGCTGGGACAGCCTGGACGCCGGCCATGTCACCAGCGCGGCAACGCCGATGGAAAGGCCGAGCAGGGTTGAGGCCGCGAGCGCGGTGGCTTTGCCGTTGTGGTGGAAGAACACGTTGTCGAAATAGAAGAAGGCGAAGTTCTGCAGGCCGCCGAAGCCCATGAAGATGAGCAGCCGCGACGCCATCAGCCAGAGGAACGCCCGGTGGCGGAGGGGAACGCCGAAGGTCGCGACGAGCATCTCGCGCACGTTTCGAAATTGGCGCTCAACCGGGGCAGCTCGATCCGGGACGAGGACAACGGTGGCGAGCATCGTCGTCAGGAGGACGACGCCGATGGACGCGATCGCCGCCTCGCGACCGAGCTGCAGCAGCAGCCCGGCTCCGACAGTGCCGCTCGCGATCCCGACCAGGTTGGCAACTCCGTAGTAGCCCGAGGCGTCACCGCGCTGCGGCGCGGGAACCACGTCGGGGAGCAGGCCTTGGTACGGCGCCTGCGCAGTGTTGGAGGCGAGCTGAAGCAGGAAGTAGAAGAGGACGAGCCACCAGTAGTTGCCCGCGAGCGCGATCCCCGCCAGGAAGAGCAAGTCCCCCACCGTGCCGGCGGCGATGAACGGCCGCCGCCGGCCCCACGGGGTGACCGTGCGGTCTGAGATGCCTCCGACGATCGGCTGCCAGACAATCGCCATCACGGTCCCGATCGACTTGAGAAAAGCCGTCGTTGCGGTGCGCCCACCGCGGCCACCGCGGCCACTTTCAATCCGGCTGGTAAGGCGGCAGCGACTTCTTGACGGGCCGGTCCTCGCGATAGCCGAGGGCGTACTCGCCCTGCAGGATCGTGTGCACCTCGCGCGTCCCCTCGTAGATGATCGGCGCGCGCGCGTTGCGCAGGAAACGCTCGACCGGGTACTCGGCCGAATAACCGTATGCACCGTGCACCTCGACCGCGTCGTGCGCGGCGTTGAACGCCGCGTCGGTCGCGTACTGCTTGGCTATCGAGACCTGGCGGGTGTGCCGCGCTCCGGTGTTCTTCATCCACGCGACCTTGAAATAGAGAAGCCGGCAGATCTCGTAGTCGCGCGACATGCGCGCAATCATCTGCTGGACCAGCTGGTAGCGGCCGATCTCCTGGCCGAAGGTCTTGCGCTCGCGCGCGTACTTGACCGACGCGTCGAGGCATGCGCGCACGGTGCCGGTCGCGCCCGCGCCGACCGTGTAGCGGCCGTTGTCGAGGCAGCTCATCGCGATCTTGAAACCGTCGCCCTCGTCACCGATCCGGTTGGCCTCGGGAACCTCGACGTCGCTCATGAAGATCGAGCCGACGTCGCCGGCGCGGATGCCTAGCCGGTCCTCGATGGGCTCGGTACGCAGCGCTTTGCCGCATGCTTCGCGGTCGAGCATGAAGGCGGACACCCCGCGGCCGCCGGCTTTGGGATCGGTCTTCGCGAAGACGAGCATGTAGTCGGCGGTGTCGGCGTCGGACACCCACACCTTCTGCCCGTTCAGCACGTACCCGTCGCCGTGCCGGCGCGCGGTCGACTGCATCGACGCCACGTCGGAGCCGGCGTTCGGCTCGGTCAATCCGTAGCAGGCGAGCTTCTTGCCCGAGGCCATCGGCACGAGCCACCGCTGTTTCTGTTCCTCGGTTCCCCACGTGTAGAGCCCCATCCCGACCAGGCCGACGTGCACCGACAGCACCGTTCGATACACGGTGTCGACGTACTCGAGCTCCTCGCAGACGAGGCCGAGCGACAGGTAGTCAAGGCCGTAGCCGCCATAGCGCTGCGGAAAGCACACGCCGGGCAGACCGAGCGATGCCAGCTTGGCGAAGATCTCCGGGTCGTGATGCCCGGCGCGATCGTCGGCTCCGATCCGCGGGGCAAACTCGCGGGCGCAGAAGTCGCGCACCGTGGCGACCAGCTGCTCCTGGTCCGGAGTCAGGGCGAGGTCGAGCACGGGACTAACTTACTTCGTTGGCGTAGGAGTCGGGCACGCGGCGGGCGTAGGGCTGGTCTTTGGCGAAGGGCTGGGCGTGGGCTTCGGGGTGGGCGATGGGCACGTCACGGGAGTCGTGGTCGGAACAGGCTTCAGATCCTTTGGCCCGACATGCCCGATGACCGGAATGTGCTGGCCGATGCTCAGGATGTACGGCACGATCCTGGAGCCATGCAGCTGGGGCTGCAGGAAGTCGGTGTAGATCTGCTGCAGCTGATGGATTCCGGCCACCGAGTCGAGATGCGCCGCGTTGTTCTTGGCCGCGGCCGCCTTGAGCGCCTGTAGGTCCGACTTCGACACCATGGCCGCGGTGATCGGGTTGGAGAGGATCTGGGTTTCCAGCTGGGTGACCTGCGCTACGGTGAGGTTGGCGCTGCGCAACGCGGGCTCGAACGCGTTGTCGAGCGTGACGAGCGCCGACACGGCCAGGTAGATCACCACCACGCTCACCAGGACGTGGACGAACACGCCCAAGAGCCCGTCGACGCCGCGGATCGCCTCCAGGCGGTGGAAGGCGCCCCCGATGGCTCCGCCCACCGCGCCCAGCACGACCGCGATGATCAGGGCGACGAACACGCTCAAAACCGGGGTCAGGTGCAGCAGCTTCTGCATCTCGTTCGTGTACTGCTCGTGGAAGCGAAAGACTACGAGCAGAGTGCCGAAGAAAAAGATCTCGGCCATCAGCGGCTGGATAACGCCGCGCTGGTATCCGGTGATGAGCGCGATCACCAGCACCAGGACGACGAGGATGTCGATGATCACAGGTCGGGCGCCATTCTAGATGACGGGCCCTGGAACTCCCTCTTGCGAGACCCGCAGGGTCAAGATCACCATATTCGGTTAGACTCGGAGCGCTCTTGGCCCGAACGATCGCCGTAGCGATGCAAAAGGGCGGGGTTGGGAAGACCACCACCGCCGTCAACCTCGGCGCCGCACTCGCCGAGCAGGGCCAGCGCGTATTGCTGATCGACCTCGACGCCCAGGGCCACCTGACGCTGTACATGAAGCCCAGCGGCGAGCTGGAGAAGACGATCTACCACCTCCTCGTCGATCCCGATACGACCGTGACCGACGTGGTGCAGGAGGCCCGCCAGATGGGCGTTCACTACATCCCTGCCGACATCGAGCTCGCGGGCGCCGAGAACCAGCTCATCAACGAGATCGGGCGCGAGAGCATCCTGCGCGACAAGCTCGAGCCTGCCAAGGGCCGCTACGACTTCATCATCATCGACTGCCCTCCCTCGCTGGACCTGATCGTGATCAACGCGCTGGTGGCGGCGGATGAGGTGCTCGTGCCGCTCCAGGCTGAGTTCCTGGCACTGAAAGGAATGCAGGAGCTGCTTGTCACGATGGAGCGTGTGAAGCGCAGGCTGAATCCCCGGCTGGAGCTGACCGGCATCTTGCCGACGCTCTACAAGCAACGGGCCCTCCACTCGCAGGAGGTGCTGGCCGCGGTTCGCGAGAAGTACGGCAATAAGGTTTATGACTTCGGGGTCACCGACTCCATACGGTTTGCGGAAACACCGCTGGCGGGACAATCGATCCTTCAGTACGCGCGCGAGTCTGATGGTGCGAAGGCGTATCGCGCGCTGGCCGTCAAGGTCATGGAAAATCACCGAGTCCAGGATTAGAGGGGTTCACCAAAATGCCGACATTCAAGCGCGTCGCACTCGTCGGTTCCGAAGACCTGTTCCGCGCGACACGTCCGGAGGTGGTCTCGGACACCGACGACGTCATCAAGGACACGGTCGACCGACCCGGCACCAAGGTCAAGGAGATCGTCTACAAGACGCTGAACTTCACGTCAGAAGAGATGGAGCTGCTGCTGGAGGCCGTGCAGATAGCGAAGTATCCAGACCGATCCAGGCCCAAGCAGCCGTTGGACAAGTTCGACTCGCTCGATGCATTGCGGCTGAAGATCCAGGAAGCCCAGGAGCACTAGCGAGAAGACGGAGGGGCGGCTCAGTAACGCTTTTTCGAGCGTCGCCTGAAGTACCCGTAAGTCCAGAACAGGCAGATCAGCAGGAGCAGGACCGCAAAGCCGACCACCGCTGCTCGCTCCATTTGCTGTAAATACTGATGCGTGGGCAAGCTCTCGATCGTCAAGGTCAAGCTCGATCGCGAGGTCAACTGCTACATCGTCTCGGACGCAACCTCGAAAGAAGCGGTCGTGATTGACCCCGGCCAGCCGGCGGAGAAGATCCTCGAGCAGGCCGCAGGCCTGACCATCAAATACATCCTGGCCACCCACGGACACCCGGGCCACGTGGGCGGCAAAGACGACGTCAAGGCGGTGACCGGAGGTGAGACGGGGCTCCACTCCGCCGACGCCAAGCAGTTCCTCCGTTCCGCCGACCGGTACCTGATCGACGGCGACGAGCTGGATTTCGGCGAGTTCAAGGTCCACGTCCTGCACACGCCCGGCCATACACCGGGCAGCGTTTGCTTCGTCATCGCTAACCACGCGTTCGTCGGCGACACGATCCTGGCGGGCGGGATCGGCCGTCAGATGCCGGAGACCGACCTTCGCCGCCAGATGATGAGCATCGGCACCAAGCTCCTGCGCCTGCCGCCCTCGACCGCCCTCTACCCGGGCCACGGTCCCGCGACGAGCCTGGAGCGCGAGCTGGCCCAGAACCCGATCTTCAGGAGCGCAGGCGCGCGGGCTTAGGCCCTAGCGAGGCTCGACCAGCGTCAACAGGATCTTGGTCACGCCCGACGTGGAATTGCCCGCGAGCGTGCCGCCGGCATGTGAGTCGCTCCGACGCGAATACGTGGCCGCGAACGATGCGCCCGAGTTGTTATTGAAGTTCACCATCCAGTCGCCCTGGTTGAGCTGCTTGGCGTAAAACGCCTGCACCTTGGCCACACTGTCCAGGGTCTGCCACTCCATCCCCCACGCGACCTCTCCCGAGGAGGTGAAGGTGGCGCCGGCCGTCAGGCGAGCGCCGGTGTAGATCGGGACGTCGGCCGGAAAGTCCGCGGGCATCGGGACCTGCGCGCCCAGCGCACCGGACGCCTTGGCCAGGGGGGTGCCACTGGGGGCGCTCCCTCGCGCCGACGATGCCGCGCCGCTACCGGGCCCGATCGAGCAGGCCGCCATCAGGAGGACCGCCAGCGGCAGGACGAGAGACGGCCTCACCGGGCGACGAGCGCCGGCCGAACCATCCGGCCGCGGGCCTTGCCTCCCGGCGCGAACGGTTCACCGCGCAGAAAAACGGACTGGATCGAGAAATCGAACACCTTCCCCTCCAGCGCACCGTGGCGCTGTCTCGAGCGCATGTGCTCGGGGCGAACGCGTGTCTTGCCCCGCGGGTCGACGATCACGATGTCCGCATCGAAACCCGGCGCGATTGCGCCCTTGCTCCTCGAGAGGCCGAACAGGTCGGCCGGAGCCTGGCTGACCCACCTGGGTGCAAGCCACACGTCGCCAAAGTCTTTGGCCAGCTGCAGGCAACTTAGGTAGAGGGTCTGCACGCCGGGGCTGCCCGCCGGGGCTTCCTCGAATCGCCGTGATTTCTCTTCGTCCGTATGCGGCGCGTGGTCGGTGCTGACCACGCTGATGACGCCCCTCTTGAGGCCGCCGACGAGCGCCTCCCGGTCTGCTGCGCCGCGGATGGGTGGAAGCATCTTCATGGCGCTTCCCACCTGGTCGAAGTCCTGCGCGGTCAAGAGGAGGAACTGAGGGCACGTCTCGATGCTGAGGGAGGTGCCGACCTTCACCGCGTCCTCCGCGGCCTGCAAGCCCAGGGCGCTGGACAGGTGCGCGATGTGCAGGTGGGCGCCCGATTCCCGGGCCACCGTGGCCGCCGCCGAAACGGCGACCGCCTCCGCCTCGGGCGGCCTGGATTCGAGAAGGTCGTCGTAGGTCAGAAGAGGGCGTCGAAACGCGGCCAGCACCGTCGGGTCTTCCGCATGGATGGCAAGCGGCAGCCCAAGCGCTGCCACGACGGGAGCCAGCCGCGCCAGCGTTCCGTAATCCGCCGGCGGTTCGAGGTCTGGGTCTTCGTCGTCCGGCGAATAAAGGACCTGTTTCCGGCTCAGGCTGAACGAATAAGCGAGGTAAGCCTTGAATCCGACCGCGCCTGCATCGGCCATCGCCTCGAGCTGCTCCGGGGTCGTGCTCGACCGGATAAGGCCCCACAGCCCGAAGTCGACCTGCGCCTTGCTGCGCGCAAGCGCCGCCTTCGACTCCAGCACACCGGCGCTATCGACCGCCGGCACCGTGTTCGGCATGTCCAGCACGACGGTGACCCCGCCCGCGGCCGCGGCAGCGGTCATCGTCGCGAAGTCCTCTTTCTCCGGAAAGCCCGGGTCGCGGCTGTGGACGTGGACGTCCACCGCGCCCGGCAGCACGTACATGCCGTTCGCGTCGATCTCTCTGCCGTCGGGTCCGATCGCAAGGCCCGGCTCGACGCGGACGATGGCGCCGTCGCTGACATGCACGTCGGCGTGGCGTGGCCCGTCCGGCGTGTAGACCGTCCCGCCCTTGATGAGGAGCTCAGTCAAGTTCGAGTTCTTGAATCCGGAAAAGTGGCGAGTAAGGAATGCCGGCCTCGCGGATGTTTTCTTCGCCCCCTTCTCCACGGTCCAGCACCACGACCAGGTGGATCACTTCGAGTCCCGCGTCGCGCAGTACCTGCACCGAGCGCAGCGAGTCGCCGCCGGTGGTGACGACGTCCTCGATTACCGTGACGCCCTCTCCAACGGTGAAGCGGCCTTCGAGCTGTTTGCCGGTCCCGTAACCCTTCGCCTCCTTGCGCACGAGCAGAAGGGGCAGGCCGGTCTCCATCGAAACCGCGCCTCCGAGCAGGACGGCTCCCAGCTCGGGTGCGGCGAGGCGCTGGGTTGCATTGGGCACCAGCTCGGCGAGGTGATGCCCCAATCGCTTGAGCAGAACTGGATCGGTCTCGAAGAGAAACTTGTCGAAGTAGCGATTCGAGCGACGGCCTGACCGCAAGACGAAATCGCCTTTGAGATATGACGCCTTCACCAGGTCGCGCCCAAGCTCGCGCAAATCGGCCTCCCCCGCCTTCACAGACCTAATCTAGCTGAAGGATGTCGTCTGCTCTGACCGTCGGACTGTTGCGAGTCGTCATCCACCTGCCCGAAAGCGGATCGCTCAAATCGAAGCGGCAGGTGGTGAGTGGACTGCTGCGCCGGCTGCGCCAGGAGCTCAAGGTGGCGGCCGCAGAAGTGGGAGAGCTGGACCGCTGGCAGCTCGCCGAGCTTGCGGTCGCGACGGTGAGCGGAGATGGCCGGCAGGCAGATCGCGTCCTCGCCGCCGCGCTTTCCTTCATCGAGTCGCACGCCGACGGCGCGCGGATCACCGACGTGGCAACCGAGCTCGTCCCGCTGTGAAGACGGTCGACTCCCTGGTCGACGAGTTCGAGGAATCGCTGCCTTTCAGCCTGGACGCGTTCCAGCGCGAAGCGATCGACAAGCTCGAAAGTGGAAATGGCGGGGTCCTGGTCAGCGCCCCCACCTCGAGCGGCAAGACGATCGTGGCCGAATACGCCATCTTCAGGGCGCTGCGAGATGGCGCCAAGGTCCTTTACACGACGCCGCTCAAGGCGCTGAGCAACCAGAAGTACCACGACTTCGTGCGCGCGTATGGCGAGGGGACGGTCGGCCTGGTGACCGGCGAGAACACGATCAACGACGCCGCGCCCGTCGTCGTGATGACCACGGAGATCCTGCGCAACCTCATCTATGAGGACCCCGCCCGACTCGACCTCGTCCGTTACGTGGTGCTCGACGAGGTCCACTACATCGACGATTTCCCGCGCGGTTCGGTTTGGGAGGAGATCGTCATCCAGGCGCCGCGAACGATCAAGCTCGTCGGCCTCTCGGCAACGATTGGCAACTACAGAGAGATCGCCGATTGGATGGCGGAGAACCGTGGCGGCATGGAAACCGTCTTCCACGACGTGCGCCCGGTCGAGCTGAAGATGTGGCTCGCCATCAACAACAGGCTCTACCCGCTGTTCAAAGGTGACGGCGGCATCGACCAGCGCACATGGAGCAAGGCGGCGCAGGAGGAGGAGGCGTCCTACCGCATCGGCGGTTATCGCGGGCTTCCGTCCAACGACCTGCTGCATGTCATCGAGGAGCTGCGCCGGTTTGACATGCTGCCCGCGATCTACTTCATCTTCTCGCGCCGCGGTTGCCGCGAGGCGCTCCAGCGATGCGCGTACCACGAGATCGACCTGACCACCGCGGCGGAGAAGGAGGCGATCGACCTCGTCGCCGCGGAACGGCTCCAGGGGTTGAAGGACCAGGACGAGGAAGCGCTCTTCCGCCGCATGGTCGACGCTCGGCTATTACGCCGCGGCCTCGCCGAGCATCACGCCGGCCTGTTGCCTTACCACAAGGAGATGGTGGAAGAGCTGTTCCAGCGTGGGCTGATCAAGGTCGTGTTCGCGACCGAGACGCTCTCGCTCGGCATCAACATGCCGGCCCGGGGCGTCGTCGTCTCGTCGTTCACGAAGTTCGACGGCGTCAACTTCTCCACGCTGACCACCGGCGAGCTGACTCAGCTGATGGGACGCGCCGGCCGGCGCGGCATCGACGTCATCGGGCACGGCGCCATCCTCAAAGAGGCGGACGTCGAGGTCGGGACCATCTACGAGGTCGCCATGGGCCCGACCCTGGTCGTCGAGTCGAAGTTCCTCCCGAGCTACAACATGGCGCTCAACCTGCTCCGTGTTTACACGCCGGAGGAGGCGGAGGCGCTGATGCAGCGTTCGTTCGGACAGTTCCAGAAAAGGCTCGCCGCCACCGAGACCGATGAACGCCTCACCAACGTGCACGAGCGGCTCGCTGACGTCAGACGGATGTGGGACGACCCGCAGGTGTCGATCGACGACGTCGCCCAGTACTTCAAGATCGAAGACCGACGCCGCGCGATCCGAATCGAGCTCAGGCGCCTGCGTCGTGAAGCCGGCGCCGAGCGGCGGGGAAGGCACGGTGGGCGGCGGGGACGCGGGATGGGCCACGCGACGCGGATTGCGCAGCGGCTGGAGATCGAGGCCAAGGGTTTGCTCGAGCGGCAGCGCAAGCTGAAGGTCGTTCGGTCGCCGCGCTTCGGCGAGCTGCTGCAGAAGTACGGGGAGATTCGCACGCTGCAGCAGGAGCTCGACAAGGGCCAGCGCGAGGTCGTTGGGCAGATGGACGAGTACCCGCGCAAGCTGCGGCGGCTGTCGAAGATCCTCGCCGAGACCGGCTTCCTGGAGAAGAACAAGCCCACCGACAAAGGCCTGTTCGCGGCCCGGGTATACGGCGAGAACACGATCCTGGTCGCGGAGGCGGTATGGCTCGGCTGGTTCGAAGGGCTCACGCCAGAGGAGCTGTGCGCGGTGATGGTCATGCTCGCCGCTGAAGACCGGGAAAGGCGCGGGGACCGGCAGGCGCACGGGCCCCGTCGCTACCCGACCCCCGCCATCGCGCAGACCGCGCGTCTCATCCGCTCGCTGTACTTCAGGTTTGCCGACATGGAGCGCGATCTCGATGAGCCGAACCTGCGCTCGCCGTCGCACGACTACATCGACTTCGCGTATCGATGGTCGGCGGCCGAACCGCTCGACCGAATCCCGCTGCCCGCCAACGTCGACATCGGCGACGCGATCAAGGCGATGAAGGCGGTGTACTCGCTGCTCCGCCAGCTCGAGTTCGCGCTGCGTCAGGCGAAATCTCCGCTCCTGGATTCCGTCTCGCGCGCCGTCATCCTCATGGAGCGCGACGTCATCAAACGAACGTATTGAGGCCCGGTTCCCCCGGATAGTCCGGACTAACCGGGCACGTCGAGCGCGAGGACCCCGGATGGTCCGGACTATCCGGCATGATGGAGCGTATGGCCAGGAAGCGCCGGGTCCTCGTCACCGGTGTCGCGCGCTGGTGGGGCGCGCTCGTGGTGCAGCGGCTGACCGAAGATCCTGACGTCGCCGATGTCATCGGCATCGACATCCGCGAGCCGCGCTACGACCTCGGCCGCGCCGACTACCTGAAGCTCGACATCCGCCACTCGCTCATCGGCAAGCTCGTCCGCGCCGTGGGCATCGACACGGTCGTCCACACGCTGACGCGCATCGACTCGTTCGACATGGACCCGGTCCGGGCACACGAGATGAACGTCATCGGCACGTTGAACCTTCTCGCGGGCTGCGCGGGCGAGGGCAGCCCGGTGCGCCGCTTCGTATTGAAGTCGTCAGGCCACGTCTACGGTTCGCGTTTCGACCTGCCGACGGGCTTGCGCGAGGATCACCGCCTCGACATCAACTCGCGCCACCAGTTCGTTCGCGACATCGTCGAGGTCGAGTCGTACGCGAGCGACTTCGCGGTGCGCAATCCCAACATCACCATCCTCGCCCTGCGGTTTAGCAACAGCCTGAACCCCGACGAGCCGCAGCCGCTGGCGCGGTACCTGGACCTCGAAGTTGTGCCGACGGTCATCGGCTACGACCCGCCGATTCAGCTCATCCACCGCGACGACTGCATCGAGGCGATGGTGATGGCCACCAAGCGCGGACCCGGAGGCGCGTACAACATCGCGCCGGCGGGCAACGAAGCGCTTTCCACGCTGTTGGACTCGGCAGGCAAGCTCCACGCCCCGCTGCTGCCGCCTTATGGTCTCGGTGTCGCGGCGTTCGCTTTCCGGCGGGCCGGGATTGCTTCTCTGTCGCCGCAGCTGCTGGACCTCCTGCGCTGGGGTCGGACGCTCTCCACCACCAAGGCCGCCCGCGAGCTGGGCTTCCGCGCCGCGCGCGACACACGCGCCGCTTTCGAGGACTTCATCCAACAACGCCGCGTACTTCGCTACGAACCCGACCGCCACGCCTACCAGTACGAGAAGGAGCTCGAGGACTTCATCCACAGCCGCCAGGTCGCCTCAGCGAATGGAGACGGCGAGATGGACGGCGTGCTGCCTGCGGAGCCGGGCGGGGCTAAACCTCGCCGCCGCCCCCGTCCACGACAAGCACCTCACCGTTCACGTAGCTAGCGGCGTCTGACGCCAGGAACAGCACCGCCGCCGCGACCTCGTTCGGCACCCCGATCCGGCCCATGGGGTTTTGCGCCAGGACGCGGTCGAGGATCGCCTGGTTGCCCCACAGCGCTTCGGCAAAGCGGGTCTTGATCACGCCGGGGGCGACCGCGTTGACCCGGACCTTGCCGCCGCCCTCGCGCGCCAGCTGCCGGGTGAGCATGATGACGCCAGCCTTGGTGACGTTGTAGATCCCCAGGCCGATGCCCGGCCGCAGGCCTCCGATGCTGGCGACGTTGACGATCGAGCCGCCGTGGTCCTCCATCCACGCCTCGTAGACGAGCTTGGTCAGCACGAAGACGCCGCGGAGGTTGACCTCGAACGTCTTGTCCCATGCCGGAAGCTCGGCGCCCAGGACGGGTCCCATGTACGGGTTGGTGGCGGCGTTGTTGACCAGGATGTCGATCCGGGAGAAGCGCTCCATGACCTGCTGGACCAGGCGTTCCAGCTCCTCCGGCCGGCCGGAGTGGGCGGCGATCGCGGTCGCCTTCTCCGCGTACTGGGCATTGATCCTCTCGGCTTCGACGTCGAGGTCCGCCTGCTTGCGGCTGGACAGCACGACCTGGGCTCCGTGCTCGGCCAGGATCTCGGCGATCGCGCTCCCGATGCCCCGGCTGGCCCCGGTCACCAGCGCGACTCGCCCAGACAGGTCGAAGAGGGAGCCTGCGGGCACGACTGATACGATAGCCGCCACTTAATTCATTTTTCGTCTAGGGGTTAGATGGCGATAACCGGCAAAGCAGCCGAGGACATCCTCGAGCGCATCTTCCAGCCCACCACCAAGCCCAGCGCGCGCGACCAGGCTGAGGAGACGCTGCGCCATCCCAAGCGCCTGGTCTACGTCGCGATGTCCAACAAGAGCTTCTACTGGCGCGCCCACATCCAGAAGTTCGTGCTCGACTCGGGGCTGGTGCCGGTCAGCCCCTTCATGCTGTTCGACTACTACCTGATGCACACGGTGGACAAGGACGTCGTGCGCGAGGCGATGAACAACCTGCTGTCGCGAAGCGACGAGGTGTGGGTCTTCGGCCGGCTGTCGCTGGGGGTCAAGGTCCAGGTGGGCATCGCCAAGCGGCTGAACAAGCCGGTGCGCTACTTCGACATCAGCGACCTCCCGGTCGCGGTGATGCCGATCAGCGAAGAAACGGCTCAGGAAGAGCTGAGGGACTAGGCGGACATCCGGCGGTACCACGACTCCGGGTTGCCGAGCTCGTTGAGCCTCGGCATCGACTCCGGCCCGCCCCAAACCCGGTTCAGCACCTCCATCCCGTGGCGGTCGAACACCGCCTGACAGAAAGCTTCGCCGCGCTTGTACTGCTGCAGCTTCAGGTCGAGGCCGGTCAGCTTCCAGATCAGGACCTCGAGCGCGCTCTTGCCTGAGCTCCGCTCGCGGTAGGCCTGCTCGAGGCGATCGAACCCGGGGAGCAGCTTGCGGCCCAGCTGGTTCATCACCAGGTTGCTGTAGCCCTCGATCACCGACATCGTTCCCTGCACGTGCCGCATCACCCGCCATTGCGCCGGCAGCACCCCCGCGAAAGCTGCGAAGCGCGCCACCGTGTTGCCCTTGCGTGTGACGGAGTCGATCAGCACCTTCATCGACTCCTCCATGTACGACCGCAGCCACGGGTGGGCGGCGAACTGCCAGGCGTGGGTCATCTCGTGGAGGATGAGCCAGCGCCGGAGATCCTCGTCGGGCAGGTTGGCGTGCCGCTGCCACTCCTCGACGTTCGTCTCGACCAGGTACAGACCCTCGCCGCCGATCGGTTCCGCGCCGAGCAGCTGCGGATCGTACTGGCCCAGCACGCGACGGCCGAGGAAGGCGAGCATGTAGCCGACGTACCGATCGACCCCCATGCGGCCGACCTCCGCGAGCAATGAGTTCGGCATGCGGCCCGCCTCGAGCACGGGTTCGACCACGCGCCGGAGGATCGTGAGGTTGAGGTCGATCCAACCTTCCCGGTCCAATGCTTCGAATGGGGGTATCGAGGCTCCCCGAGGCAAGCCACCGACGAAGTTCAGCAGCGGCTTCTCGAGCTTGCTCGCGAGGGATCTATAGCTCATCGCCGCGGTCGCCAGCCTGCCGCGTTCGAGGTTCGGATTTTCGAGCCGGGCGCGAGCTGTGCGGCGCACCTCGTCCCAGTCGAGGAGCAGCGTGGTGCCTCCCCGCGGGCGGACAGCCTCGGCGACCGCGGCCGTCGCCAGACCCAGCAGGACACCGTAGAACGCGGTGCGGCCGTACCTCCTCATCGCCCTTTCAGGCTACGAGGTGCGGCGACTACGGGGCTAGTAGATGTACGGCCAGTGGCGGTTTCGCTTGAAGACGACCTTGCAGCCGTCGCAGCGAAACACGATCTGAACATGGCGCCGGCCGATGGCCTGCGCGTCCCGCCCGCACACCGGGCAGGAGGCGGTCTCTTCCATGTACATCGCCGGGATCGGGTCGACCTTGATTTCTAGACGCCGTCTTTTCTTTGACATTTGCCTCTTTGTTGCCTTTCCCTCAAACCAGGTTTTTGCTTAGACGTCGAGCTGGGTCACGTCCAGGTTCTTGAGTTCCTCCGGGGGGTCTACGCCCGCGTTCTGCAGCCGTTTGAGCAGCGCGAGGATGTAGCGAACGCCAGCGAGATTGACGTGATGCTCCCTTGTCAGTGTCTGGATCGCCTGGAGCTTCATCACGTCTCGGCGCGAATAGCGCCTGCGATTGGTAACGGTCCGCCTGGGCTGAATCATGCTCAGGTGCTCGTACATCATCAAAGTGCGCGGATGCACTTCCAGGATTTCTGAGGCCACGCTGAGCGTGAAGATGGGCTTGTCGAGATCGATCGAGCCATCGTGGCTGGCCGCGACCGGACTCGCGAGGGCATCGCGTGGTTTGACCTTCATTACTTTCTGGGGTGGGCGAATTGTGTGCTTTAAGCGATTAAGGGCCTAACTTTGGGTGACAGAAGCGTTTGCAGGTTCGGTGCAATTGTGAAAGGCCCAAATGGGGCAAGCAAAGTATTTTTGTAAAGGAGTGCGGTCATATCGCCTAACGAACTCACGCCAGGCGGCCTTCCGTAGCCTCCCTACAATTCCGGCGTGCACGCGATCCTCAGCCTGCTGCTCGTCAGCCTCTCCGTCGGCCTCAGCAACTTCGCCGGCGCGATCGGGATTGGCCTCAGCGGCATCAACGTCAAGACCAGGATCCGGGTCGGGCTGGCCTTCGGTTTCTTCGAGGCATTGATGCCGGCGCTCGGCCTCCTGCTCGGACACCAGCTGGCATGGCTGTTTGGCGGCTACGGAAAGTATGTGGGCGGCACCATCCTCATCCTCACCGGCGCCTACACCCTCTTCCAGGAGCGGGTCATCAAAAAGGACCAGACACAGCGCCAGGAAATGAGCAGCCGCGGCTTGCTGGTGACCGCGTTGGCGCTCAGCATCGATAACCTCGCCGTCGGTTTTGCGCTTGCCGTTTACCCCGTCGACGTCTGGCTTGCCGCACTGACTTTCGGCGTTGTCAGCATCGTGATGTCGCTCGTCGGCCTCGAGGTCGGCCACCACCTGGGCAAGCGCGTCGAGGAGTGGAGCGAGGAGATCGGCGGCGGCGTCTTGATCCTCGTCGGAGTCTTGATCGCGGTCGGAGTTCTAGGCTAAGCGGGTGGCGGAGAAACCCGATCTCGAGCAGGTCTTGCTCGTCGCGGACGGGCACGTCGCCACCGTCACCCTCAACCGGCCCGAGCAGCGCAACCCGCTCTCGGCGGCGATGCTGCGAGACCTCGCGGCCGCCTTTCAGTGGTGCCGCGACGAATCCGATGTTCGCGTCGTCGTCCTCACCGGGGCCGGCCGCGTCTTCTGCGCCGGCGCGGACCTCAGCAGCTTCGACGGCGAGATGACCGGCCTCGAGCGCTATCGGAGCCGAGATCTTTTCGTCGACCTGTTCATCCTCATGGCCGAGCTCGGCAAGCCGATCGTCGGTCGCATCAACGGCCATGCCCTCGCCGGCGGCCTGGGCCTGGCTTGCAGCTGCGACATCCTGGTTTCCGTCGACACGGCGACGTTCGGCACGCCGGAGATCAACGTCGGGATCTGGCCGATGATGATCCAGGCCATCCTCTCCCGCAGCATCCCGCGCAAGGTGCTGCTCGAGATGGAGATGCTCGGCGACCGGTGGACAGCGACCCAGCTGCAATCGCTCGGGATTATCAACCGGGTCGTGCCTCTTGAGCAGCTCGACTCCGCCGTCAAGGAGATCGCGGACCAGCTGGCGAAGAAGTCCCCGGTCGCGATGCGGCTGGGCCGCGATTCCTTCTACCGCCAGCAGGACATGGACTTCCGCGCCGCGCTCCATTACCTGCACGGACAGTTCCTCCTGGTGTCGCAGACCGATGATTCGCGGGAAGGCATCAAGGCCTTCTTCGAAAAGCGCGAGCCGGATTTCAAAGGTCAGTAGTGTCGGGTTCTCGGCAACGCGAGCTGCGCGACAAAGCGCTCAAAGGCGGGACGCGATACCTGCCCAAGCTGCGGGAGCAGAACAAGCTGACCGCGCGCGAACGTCTCGACCTGCTGCTGGACAACGACTCATTCATCGAGGACGGACTGTTCGCCAACGTGCTCGCCGAGGAGCTGCCCGCGGACGGGGTGGTGACCGGACTCGGGACGGTCGAGGGCCGCCAGGTCGCCGTGATGGCGAACGACCCGACGGTGAAGGCGGGCAGCTGGGGCGCGCGGACGGTCGAGAAGATCATCCGCATCCAGGAAACCGCCGCGCGCATCCGCGTGCCGCTCTTCTATCTGGTCGACTCGGCGGGCGCGCGCATCACGGACCAGATCGAGATGTTCCCCGGCCGCCGCCACGCAGGGCGCATCTTCTTCAACGAGGTGCAGTTGTCAGGCGTGGTGCCGCAGATCTGCATGCTGTTCGGCCCGTCCGCGGCGGGTGGCGCGTACATCCCCGCTTTCTGCGACGTCGTGATCATGGTCGAAGGCAACGCGTCGATGTACCTCGGCTCCCCGCGCATGGTCGAGGTCGTGGTCGGAGAGAAGGTGACCCTCGAGGAATTGGGTGGGGCGCGAATGCATGCCACCGAAAGTGGGCTGGGCGATGCGCTGGTGGCGGACGACAAGGGGGCGATCGAGTTCGCGAAGGCTTATTTCCGTTACATGCCGCAGCGCACAGGCGAAAAGCCGGCGCCGTGCGAGGCCAAGCCCGCGCGGCTCAGCCCGAAGCCGATCGGCGAGCTGATCCCGGAAGAGCCGAACCGCGGCTACGACATGCGCAAGCTGATCGACGCTGTCATCGACGAGGGCAGCTGGGTCGAGATCAAAAAGCTGTTTGCCCGAGAGCTGCTGACCGGGTTCGCGCGGCTCGAGGGCCAGCCCGTGGGCGTCGTCGCCAACCAGCCCATGCAAAAAGGCGGAGTGCTGTTCAACGACTCGGCCGACAAGGCGGCGCGCTTCATCTGGCTGTGCGATGCGTTCGAGATTCCGTTGCTGTTCCTCGCCGACGTGCCAGGTTTCATGATCGGCACTGACGTCGAGAAACGCGGCATCATCCGGCACGGCGCGAAGATGATCAGCGCAGTTTCCGAGGCGACCGTGCCGAAGATCTCGGTCATCGTTCGCAAGGCATACGGCGCGGGCCTGTATGCGATGGCGGGACCGGCGTTCGGCTCGGACGCCGTGATCGCGCTCCCGTCAGCACAGATCGCGGTCATGGGCCCGGAGCCGGCGATCAACGCGGTCTTCTACAACAAGCTGGCCGGGCTGCCGGAGGACCAGCGCGAGTCTCGTCGCAAGGAGCTCGAGGACGAGTACCGCAAGGACGTCGACCTCTACAAGCTTGCGGCCAACCTCATCGTGGACGACGTGGTGGAGCCGGAGCGGCTGCGCGAGACGCTGATCGCGCGCTTTCGCGCCTACGCAACGCGCGTCGCGACGCGCGTAGACCGCAAGCACGGAGTGTTCCCGGTCTAGCCCAGCAGCTTCGCGGCGACAAGTCCCAGCCCGAGCAGCAAGACTCCCCATGAGAACGCACGCAGCGCGCTCTCCAGCGGGTGCAGGAGCGCTGGCTCGTCGAGCGCCTGCTCGGAACCGTCGCTGCGTGTCAACGTCCCTGTGACGGACCGTGTCTTCCGGCGCAACTGGCGGGCCGGCGTGCTCAGCGCGCGCTGACCGAAAGCAAGCGCGTACGCGGCCGCGGCTGCGGCAACCGATCCGATCGAAATGCGCCCGGTCTGGGCGAAGTACGCGGTGAGGACGGGAAACGCCCCCCACGAAAGCGCGAACCAGAAGTCGCCGTGA
>VBFV01000010.1 GCA_005881335.1 Chloroflexota bacterium | reverse complement strand
GAGCATGAGGGTCTCACGGGACTCCGGAACGGCGGCGAGGAGCGTGGTGACCCGACGGCAGTGTCTCACCCCATCCGCCGGGTCACTGCGTGCGACGCGTCGACCCGCCTGCTCGTGCCAGCGTGCCGCCTCGAGACGCTCGCCCGCCTCATCGAAGTGGTGGGCGAGGAGCGCGGCGTGCGTAGCGACTTCAGATGAGTGGATCGTGAGCAAGGCTCGCGCGATGGCGGCATGGGTTCCGCGGCGGCGATCCAGAAGCTGCGTGCGGTAGGCGACCTCCTGCGCGAGGGGATGCCGGAAGGCGTGCTCCCCCGGAGACTCGGCGGGGCCGAGAAGCTCGGCTGTCGAAAGGCGCTCGAGCGACGCGGCGAGCTCGGGCGCGGGCAGATCGACCACGGCGCGCAGCAACTCGATTGGCACATCTCGCCCGACCACGGCCTCCGCCTGGAGCACGTCCTTGTCGCGGTCCGCGAGCCGATCGATGCGCGACGCGAGGACGGCCTGAACGGTCTCGGGCAGCGTGATCTCCTCGATCGGGGCGGCCAGCCCGTAGGCGCCGCGTTCACCACGCAGCACGCCACCCTCGACGAGCGAGCGAATCATCTCCTCGACGAAGAGTGGGTTGCCGCGAGCCCGGGCCTCGATCCGGGCGCACAAGGGTGCGAGCATGTCGTCGGATCCCAGCCAGTCGTCGAGCAACGTCAGGCATTCCGGAAGACCGAGAGGCGCAAGCGACAGAACCTCGACCCCTGAGGACCTCAGGGGCCGATGCTCCGGCCGCGTGGTCGCGATTATTAAGATTCTGCTACCGGCTGACTCCGGGGCCAGGAGACGCTCGGTGAGCATCTCCAGCGCCATTTCGCTCGTCGGGTCGAGCCAGTGCAGATCTTCGACCCAGAGCAACGTGAGCTCGCGCCGAGCGCGAGCCTGGATCAGATCGAGAAGTGACCGGAAGAGACGTGTGCGGCGCGCTTCAGGATCGAGTCCTGCAGGCGCAGGGACGTGATCGGACACCCCGAGAAGGTCGAGCCAGAAATCCAGGGCGATCGGGTCGGGCTGCGCGTTCCCGAGACCGCGTCTCACAGCGTTCCGGACGTCCGAAGGTGACGCACCTTCGTCGATACCGAAGAGACTGCACGCAAGCGCGACGATCACGTGAAAGGGGAGCATGCGTCCGTGGGAGAGCGCGCGGGCGTAGTGAAGCGCCACGCCACGGGCGCGCTCGACGAACTCGTGACAGAGGCGGCTCTTTCCGGCGCCAGGCTCAGCGGTAACCAGGACGACTTTCGGTCGACCTGACTGCGTCTCGCGCAGAGCCCGCTCGAGCAGAGCCAGCTCGCGCTCGCGGCCGACGAAGCGCGAGAAGCCACGCGCCCGGGAGCTCTCGAGGCGGCTCCGGATCTGGCCCGGACCCCGCAGCTCGAACACGCGCACGGGCACACTTGCGCCCTTGAGACTCTGTTCCCCACGGTCGAGGAAGTCGAAGAAGCCCGCCGCGAGGCGCGCGGTCTGCTCGGTCACACTGATGCCGCCCGGTGGCGCCAGTTGCTGCACCCGGGCGGCGAGCCCGACGACGTGCCCCTGCGCGGTGTAGTCCATGCGCAGATCGTCGCCGATCCGCCCCACGACGACCTCGCCGGAGTTCAGGCCCATCCGCACCGCGAACTCGAGCCCGCTCTCGCGCCGCACCTCTTCGGCGAGCGCGCCGAGCTCGCGGGCCAGATCCAGGGCGGCCGCACAGGCGCGCTGGGCGTGATCCTCGTGGGCGATCGGGGCGCCGAAGAGCGCCATGATACCGTCGCCGGTGTACTGGTTGATGGTCCCCTCGTATCGGTGAACGCCGCCCGCAAGGATCCGGAACAGGCGATCGAGCAGGCGATGCCATTCCTCGGGATCGACGCGCTCCGCGAGCTCCATCGAGCGCACGACGTCGGCGAAGAGGACGGTGACCAGCTTACGCTCGCCCCTGAGCGCGCTCTTGGACGCAAGAATCTTCTCGACGAGATGCCGCGGCGTGTAGGAGCGCGGCTCGGGGGTGATGGTCGGCGCCGCGAGGGGCGCGCCACAATCGTTGCAGAACCTCGCGCCAGCGGGGTTCTCGTGCTTACAGAATCGGCAGGTCACTGGGCCCTCGCCCATCTTAGCCTCATCCGCGTGTAAGTCACGCTGGAGCGATGCCTGTGCAGGACAAATCGAGCCCCCGGCGGCGGGTTAAGTCACCGTTCCTCTTGGGGATCGGCTCCGCGGGCTCTGGTAGCATCAGTGGGTGAGGCGTCTCCTTCATCCGTTCGTGCTCGTGGTGAGCGCGATCCTCCTGGTCGGCTACGCGTACATCGCCGCGCGATTGACGTCGACGGCGCCGGTCCGGGTGGTGCTGGCGGCGCCGTTCATCATGGTGTGGATCCTTCCGGTCGTCTACTGGTTCGGCGATCGGGATCGCCGGGGCCGGGTGCACGAGTGGATGCAGGCGCTGAGCTTCCTGTGCATGGGGTGGCTCAGCTTTCTCCTCGTGCTGACGGTGGGACGCGACGTGCTCCTGCTGGCGACGGCCGTGCTGCCGCCGCTAGCGGCTGTGCACACGCTACTCGATGAGTCGGGCGCTGCGTGGGTGCCGGTGGCCGCGCTGGCCGCGGTCTGCGTCGGCGCGCTGGCCGCGCTGCGGGGCCCCTACGTCCGTCGCGTCGATATTCCCGTGGAGGGGCTGGCGCCGGATCTCGACGGATTCCGGATCGTGCAGATCAGCGATCTGCACGCCGGGCCGACGATGCGGCTCGCATACGTCCAGCGAGTCGTCGACATGACGAAGGAGCTCGCGCCGGATCTCATCGCGCTGACCGGCGACATGGTGGACGGGTCGGTGCCGCGGCTGGCGCTCCACGTCGCGCCGCTCGAGGCGCTGGCGTCCGGGGGCCGGGCGTTCTTCGTGCTCGGCAACCACGACTACTACTCGGGGGCGGCGCCGTGGACGGCGCACTTCGAGGCGATGGGATTTCGCGTGCTCCGCAACTCCCACGTCACCATCGCGCGCGGCGCGGCACGCCTCCTGATCGGCGGCGTCATCGATTTCGCCGCGCGAATGTCCGATCCCGACGCGCGGCCGCGTCCGGACCTCGCGACCGACGGCGCCGCGCGGCCGGCCTTCCGTCTGCTCCTGGCGCACAATCCGAAGATCGCGCCGCTGGCCGAGCAGGCCGGCTTCGACCTGCAACTGTCGGGACATACGCACGCCGGCCAGTTCTTCCCGTGGACGTTCGTGATTCATCTGGTCCACGGGCCGCACGCGGCCGGGCTCTCGCGCCGCGGCCGCTTGTGGGTCTATGTCAGTGCCGGCACTGGGACGTGGGGTCCGCCCGTGCGCCTCGGCACGAGGCCGGAGCTCACCCTCCTGCGCCTCGTGGCCGCGAACGGACCGCGCCGCCGCTAGCCGCGGCCGCCAGGGTCATTGCGAAAACGCCTTCAAGTCGCTCGCATTGTAGAGCCCTTTCGCGGAGCCGGATCGAGAGAGCGGTGACTGCACCACGGCGAGAACGTGAACACAGCGCCGAGCAGTATCCTCGCGCCGAGAATCGCCCGATCGCTTGACACGGAAGGATCGGCTGCTATATTCAACCTGTAGGTTGAATATATGACGACGCCTGTTCTCGACCTCGCCTTCGCGGCGCTCTCGGACCCGACGCGCCGAGAGATCGTCCAACGGTTGGCGAAGGGCGCCTCGCGCGTGACCGACCTCGCCGAGCCCTTCGACATGTCGTTCAACGCCGTCTCGAAGCACGTGAAGGTGCTCGAGCGCGCGGGGCTGGTGCGGCGCACCCGGGCCGGCCGCGAGCACCGTATCGCCCTCGATCCGGAGCCGATCCGGCGCATCGCGGGCTGGGCCTCCCACTACGAGCGGTTCTGGAGCGACCGCCTCGACAAGCTCGAGGCATTCCTCAAAACGAACAAAAGGAGAGATTGAGATGCCTACTGCCGGAACGAGAATCGCCCCCGCCCTCCGGATCACGGTCCCCCGCCGGATCGAAGCCTCGCCCGAAGAGGTCTTCGACGCGTGGGCCGAACCCGACCTGTTTAGGCGCTGGTTCGAGCCGCACCGGGCCATTCTCCGCAAGGCCGCGGTCGACGAGCTTTGGTATTGGGAGGCGGACCATGCCGGCCGTCTGTGGGCGCACTACTGCCGCTATCTGCGCGTGGAGCGCCCGCGGCTGTTGGAGTTCGCGTGGATGTCGGAAGCGACGCGCGGACTCGAGTCCCGGGTGACCATCGAGATGACGCCGTCCCGCGACGCCACCGAACTGGTGTTGACGCACAACGGGCTCCCCGACGACGAGATGGGCCGCGGCCACGAGGACGGCTGGAAGCACTTCACCGGCATCCTGGCCGAGAAGATCAAAGGGCTGCGGTGAAGAGGGAACGCGAGCGTTTCCCGAAGGAAGGAGAGGAAAGCGATGACGAAGCACATGACCGGGACACGTAAAGAGTGGCTCGCAGCGCGGCTCGAGCTGCTCAAGGCGGAGAAAGAACTAACGCGGCGTAGCGACGAGCTGGCTCGGCGGCGGCAGGAGTTACCGTGGGTTCTGATCGACAAGGAGTATCGATTCGAGACCGAAGAGGGGGGCGCCTCGCTGGCAGACCTCTTCCGAGGGCGCTCGCAGCTCCTCGTCTACCACTTCATGTTCGGGCCCGACTACAAGGCAGGATGTCCGTCCTGCTCGGCG
>VBFV01000009.1 GCA_005881335.1 Chloroflexota bacterium | reverse complement strand
GTAATGGAGCGCCGTCGAGGTCGTAGGCGACGAGGATTTCGGGGGTGGCCTGGACCAGGTCTAGGGGCAGGCTCTCCGTGTAGTCGTCGCGCGCGCGAAATGCGACCCAGGTGCCTTGCGACTTCGGCGACGCCATCGTGAGAAGGTCCCGCAGGCGGACGCCGCGGAAATTGCCGGTGCTCATCAGGTTGCCACCGACGTTGTTGCTGATGCAGGCGAGGGTCACGTACTCCTCGATCGATGGCAGGGCCCGCAATTCACCCAGCGACAGGTTCAACGACCGGTCCACCAGACCGCCGACCCGAAGCCGCCATGCCTGGCCATCGACTACCGGGTCGCCGCCTAAGTTCTTGGAGACCACGTAGAAGTTCTGGACCGGCGTGACCGCGGGGGAGATGCCTCTGATGCCTGACTCGGGCGCCTGGAAGATCGCCTTGTACCAGTCAGGCAGCAGCCGAAGGCCGAGCGCGCCCAGGCTGACCGCGCCGATCGCGATCGGCACCCCGCTGAGGATGCGACGCCGGCCGGCGTCAAACCCGGGGGCGGGCTGCTCGCCGAACTGGAGCACCACCGCGTAGATCGCGAAAAGGGAGGCCCAGATCAACGGAGTCGGAAAACCGTCGTTGACGCCGAGGAAACCCAGCCCTCCGAGTGGAAGCAGGACGGCGACCACCAGCAGCCAGCCAATGCCGGCGAAGGCGAAAGGCAGATAGCGGGAGGTCCACCGGAGGCCCGCCACCGACGAGGCTGCGCCGAGCCCGCCCAGCACCGCGACCATGAGGACGATCAGGCCGAACTCCTCAACCACCTTGCCCGCGTGCTGCAGCGTGTCGATGAGGAAGCCGAAGACGATGCCGGGCATGATCGAGAGGAGCGGTTCGTTGAGGAGTTGGGGCAGCGGCCGCAGGCCCAAGAACGTGCCGGCGTAGTACATCAAACCGACCAGGGCCAGCCCGCCGACGATGCCCCACCCGAAACCGTGGAGCGCAGCTTCCTTACGTTTTATCTCAACACCAGGTCTTGTCGCTTTTCTTTACCACGGAAAGGTACGCGCGCACTGTACGCATCGGCGGCTGCTGGTAGCATCCGTGGGCTGGCATGGCGGCCCCGCTGACTTTCGACGACCTCTATCGCTTTCGTTGGATCGACCACGTTCGGCTGAGTCGCGACGGCGAGCGGGTCGCGTATCAGGTCGGCTGGGCCGACGCGAGCTCGAGGCAGAACCGCAGCCGAATCGTGGTGCGGCGCCTGCTCGATCCCGAACCGATCGGAGCCACGGGCGGCGCGCTGCGCGACCACTCGCCCGAGTGGTCGCCGGACGGGCGCAAGCTCGCATTTATCAGCCGGGTGGGAGCCGCCGACCAGCTCTTCGTCCTCGACATCACCACCGGCGGCACCGCCCAGCAGCTGAGCGCCGTGCCCGAGGGCGCCTCGGCGCCGGCCTGGTCTCCTGACGGCAGTCGCATCGCGTTCGTCGGCGCGGTCCTCTCCGATCCGGAGGCGGTGGTGGACGACCCCCGGCCGCCCGAAGGCCGCGAGCAGCTGCGCCGTCCACCCGTGGCCCGCGTCGTGCGCCGGCTCGACTACAAGCACGATGGGCAGGGATACGTCGACGGCCGCCACCACCACCTGTTCGTGGTGCCGGCGACAGGTGGCGACGCCAAGCAGCTGACCAGAGGCGCATGGGACGTCACGGACTACGACTGGTCGCCCGACAGCACGCGCCTCGTCGTGGCCGGCAACGCCGAACCCGAGGCTGACCTGCAGCGCGAGCTGAACCTCTACCTGGTCGACCTGCAAGCCAACCGGCTCCGCCTCGGCGGAGGCTTCTATCTCAGCTCGCCGATCTGGTCGCCGAAGGGGGACCAGATCGCGTTCATCGCGCCCAACGGGCTCGACGTCGGCCTGCTCGAGCGGCTGTGGGTCGTACCGCTGTCCGGTGGCGGGCCGCGCTGCCTCACCGCCGACTTCGACCAGGCGGTGAACGACAGCGTGATCAACGACATGCGCGCGGGCCACGCCACCAGGATCTGCTGGACGGCGGAGGGCGATCGGATCTACTTCCTCGCCAGCGGCCCCGGCGTGACGGGAGTCCATTCCGTCGACCTTCAAGGCGACGTGCGCGAGGAGGCCGGCGGACTGCGTCGCATCTACGACTTCGACGTCGCGTCCGGCGTGATCGCGTTCTGCGCCTCGGATGCGAGCAGTCCAGGCGAGCTGTTCATGCTCACGCACGGGGCCGAGGCTCGGGTCACCGACCTGAATCCATGGCTGCACGACCGCTACGTCGCCGAACCTGAGCAGCACTACTTCACCGCTCCCGACGGCTGGAGGCTGGAGGGCTGGATCCTCAAACCGCAGGGTCACGACCCGGACCGCGTGTATCCGACCGTGCTGGAGATCCACGGTGGACCGCATGCCCAGTACGGCTGGTCGTTCTTCCACGAGCTGCAGATCCTCGCGGGCATGGGGTTCGTGGTCTTTTACATGAACCCGCGCGGCTCCGACGGTTACGGCGAGCGCTTCCGGCGTGAGGTCGTGCGCGACTGGGCCGGCAAGGACTACATCGACATCATGAGCTCGCTCGACCAGATCATCGAACGCGCCGGCTACATCGACGCCGCGCGACTTGGCGTCGGCGGCGGGTCGTATGGCGGCTACATGACCAACTGGATCATCGGCCAGACTGATCGCTTCGCCGCCGCGGTCTCGATGCGCTCGATCTCCAACCTGGTGAGCGAGTACTCCCAGCACGACATCGTCGTCTGGGGCGTGCTCCAGCTTGGACCGCCGCCGTGGCCGGACCTCGACGAGCTGTGGCGGCGCTCGCCGATCCGCTACGTCCAGAACATCCGCACCCCGCTGCTGTTGACGGCGGGCGAGATGGACCTTCGGTGCGCGATGTCGCAATCCGAGGAGATGTTCGGTGCGATGCGGCTCCTCGGCAAGACCGTGGAGCTCGTCCGTTTTCCGGAGGAGTCACATGACCTCTCGCGCAACGGGCGGCCGGACCGGCGGGTCGAGCGGCTGCGCCGGATCGGCGGGTGGTTCGAGCGATTCCTGGGCACGGCCGCCGCGGATCGGCCCGCGCCCGAAGAGGAGACGCAGGTGCTTGCGGTGCCGGCCGCAGCGTCGCACGAGTGGGCGAAGACGATCGCGATCTCGACACGGCCGCCCGAATCGGTTTTGGTGGAGGAGCCGGTGGATGTCACGGCCGAGCCCGAGGTCATCCAGCCCGTGGTTAGCGAGCTCGCCACCGCCGAGGCGCCGATCGTGGAACCCGAAGCCTTACCGGACCTGCCCGGACTGTCGGACGAAGCCGAGGACGCCGCGGTCGAGCTGCCGACTCAAACGCCACCTGCGGTCGCAGAGGCGGCACCGGTGCTCGAGCTCGCCACGCAGCCCGTGGACGAACCCGAGACCGAGCTCGAGCCGCCGGCCGAGCCCGAGCCGCTGGCCGAGCCCGAGCCGCTGGCCGAACCCGAGCCGGCGTCCGAGCCCGAGCCGGCGTCCGAGCCCGAGCCGCTGGTGGCCGAGACGGAGCCCGTTCTTTCCGCCTTCGACGAGCCCGAGTTGGAGGCGACTCCCCCACGAGAGGCGGAGCTCGAGCCGAGGCCGTCGTCCGCCGATGTGATGGCCGAGGCTCCGGCGCTGGAAACCCTGCCCGAACCCGAACCACAGACGCCACTGCCTGTCGCCGAGCCCGAGCCGGAACGCGCTATCGCTTCGACGGCCATGACGCAGCCAGGCCTGCAAACCGCCGGGGCCGCCACGCCAGACGTGAGCTCCACGCTCGTGGCCTGGCCGTCCGGATCGCCCGCCGCGGCCCCCGGCAACGGCGCGCCGGCCGAGGCCGGGTCGTTCGAGGAGGCGACATCGGTGATTCCGGTCTGGCAGCAAACCGACCCCAACGCCGACCCCAAGGGCACCGTTTCGCTGCAGGCGATGCCCCCGGAGCAGGTCGCGTCCGGCACGGGATTCGCCGCGCTCCTGAGCTTCGAGTCGGGACCGTTCGCGGGCCGGATCGTCGCCTTGCCGAACCAGATGGTCAGCATCGGTCGTGCGCCGGACAACGACGTCGTCGTGGGCGATCCCGCCACCTCGGGCCACCATGGACGGATCGAGATGCGCGCCGGATCGTTCTGGATCAGCGACCTCGGCAGCACCAACGGGACGCTCGTCAACGGCGAACCCGTGATCGAAAAGCAGCTGTCCGACGGCGACACCATCGCCATCGGTCAGAACATGCTTCGCTTCACGCTCGAAGCCTAGTTATCGTTCTTCACGCAAGGTATCCGGCTTAGGCCAGCAGGAGGACGTTATGGCGGTCAATGCTTTCTCCGACGAGTGGGCCGTGCGTTTCAAGGACGAAGTCAACAAGTCGAGCGTGTACAAGGCCGCGGCCAAGGGTTGGAAGTGGACGGTCGGCCTGGTGATCGAGGCGGAGCCCGACAAGAACGTGCCTGAGTCGGTTGGCGTCGTGATGGACCTTTTCGACGGCGAGGCTCGCGACATCCACGTCGGTCCTGCCTCCGAGGCGCAGACCTGTCAATTTGTGATCACGGCTCCCTACACGCGCTGGAAGCAGGTGGCGACGAAAGAGCTCGACGCGACCAAGGGCATGCTGCAGGGCAAGCTGAAACTGAAGGGCGACCTGCCGACCATCGTGCGGTACACCAAAGCGTCGCAGGAGCTGACCGAGTGCACGACGCGGGTCCCGGTCCAATGGCCCGACGAAAGGTAAAGACGAGCAAGCCTGTCACCTACGCTGACGCGGAGCCGAGCGCCTTTGCCTCCATGCTCGGCGGCCTGATCGATGCCAATGTCGAAAGCCGTCCTGAGCGTAAGAAGGATTTCGACTCGCTCGCAGCTCGAGTCGGGATCTGGGTCACAGACATCGATGAAGGCGTAACGCTCGTCTTTGAGCGCGGAGCCCTCGTCGTCCACAATGGACTCGAGCCCAAACGAGACATCACCATCCGGGCCGAGGCGGACACCGTCATGAATCTCAGCAACCTGAAGATCGGCCTGTTCGGGATGCCCGTGTACTACGACGAGGTCGGCCGCGGCGTCGCGTTGAAGCTTCTTCGGGGCAAGCTGCGGATCGACGGGCTGGTGGGGAACCTCGCGACGCTGAACACGGTGACCCGGATCTTCTCGGTCGCGGGCTAGCCCGACATGGATGTGACCTATTGAATGCAGTGACGACGCGACTCGCCGTCGTCGGCGCAGGCAGCATGGGCGCGCAGATCGCGCAGCAGGCCGCGCTGCACGGCATCGACGTCGCGCTCCAGGACACAGACGAGGCTCAGCTGCGCAAGGCTCGAGATTCCAACCAGGGGCACCTGGCCCGACGGGTCGAGAAGGGTCGGCTGTCCTCCTCGGATGCGCAGGCCGCGCTGGACCGCGTGCGTCTTACCACCGACCTTCATGAGGCGGTGGCAGACGCTGAGCTGGTTATCGAGGCGGTGTTCGAGGACCTCGCGGTCAAGCGGTCGATCTTTGGGGAGTGCTGGTGATGGACTTGGTGGAGATCGTCCGCGGGCCGGAAACGTCGGACGAGACGGTGCGGAGCGCGCTCGCGATGGCACGCGAGATGGGCCGGACCGCCGTGATCCTGAACAAAGAGATCGACGGCTTCATCGTCAACCGCATCCTCCACGCGGCGACGCAGGAGGCCTACCGGCTGCTCGATGCCGACGTCGCCTCGTTCGAGGACATCGACACCGCGGTCGAGAAAGGACTGAACTGGCCGATGGGGCCGTTCCGTCTCGGCGATTTCAGCGGGCTCGACGTCACCTACAACGCCCGCCTGCACATGTACCGATCGACCGGCGACGAACGCTACCGGCCGTCGCCGCAGCTCGAAGCCAAGGTCAAAGCCGGCAAGCTAGGGCGGAAGTCCGGCGAAGGTTGGTATCGGTACAGAGTTGAGAGCAGCGAGTGTTGAGCTAGGGCACGCTGATCGGTCCGGCGGTGTACCCGACTCCGTACTCCTCGCCGTTTTGGAGTGGGACGCAAAGGATCCCGTATGTTCCGCTCACGAAGCGGGCCGTAAAGCTGTCCGTCTTGCTCGGCTCTACATGTCCGTCGGCGACCCTGTGCGCGTGTTCGACCAGCGTGGCGTGGCTGACTAGGAATCCAGCCTCCCAGTCCGAGAAGCGGTAACCGTCGTCGAGAAGAAAGAGGTGGGCGTTGAAACCAGTGGCCCGCTGGTCGATCAGCCGGATCGCGGCCTGCGAGCCGGCCGCCGGATCTGTCGAGCGTTGATAGGTGCAGCCCGATCCGGTCACCGTCAATTGGCCGACCTCGACCAACGGCGTAGGGCTCGGCGCGCCGCCCGAGCTACCTGAACCACCACACGCCACCACAATGCCAGCGGCTGCGATTGCGACCACGGTGCGCAGGCCCATGATGGCGGTCACGGCGACAGTGTGAGCCCTGCGGTGACTTCTCGCTGGCGCGCGGGTCGCGACAATAGAGGCGAGCATGCGCATTCACCACGTCGGAATCGCCGTCGACGACCTCGAATCCGCGATCGAGCTTTACGGGGTGGCTTTCGGCGCCCAGCTCGCGCACCGGGCGACGAATGAAAAGGATGGGTTGACCGCCGCCTTTTTGCGCGCCGGCGACGCCGAGGTCGAGCTGCTCCAACCCCTGCGGGAGGACACGCCAGTTGGAAAGTTCCTGGCCAAGCGGGGCCCTGGCCTGCACCACATCGCGGTCGCCGTCCCAGACATTGAAAAG
The DNA here is from genome assembly GCA_005881335.1 of Chloroflexota bacterium. GTDB lineage: Bacteria > Chloroflexota > Dormibacteria > Dormibacterales > Dormibacteraceae > 40CM-4-65-16. The sequence continues at coordinate 6,195 of VBFV01000009.1, read as the reverse complement.
GCGATCGCCGACGCTCGCGCGCGAGGCCTCGAGATGATCGATGAGGAGCCGCGGATCGGCTTGCACGGCACGCGCATCGCGTTCGTGCACCCCAAAAGCGTTGGCGGCGTGCTGACCGAGTTCGTCGAGACATGAAGGAAGTTCAGAACGACAGCGGCCTGCCCCTGAAACCGGTCTACTCGGCCGAGGATCGAAACGGGGAAGAGCCGCTCCCGGGCTCGTTCCCCTTCACGCGTGGCATCCACAAGGACATGTATCGCGGTCGCCTCTGGACGATGCGGCAGTACGCCGGCTTCGGCACCGCCGCGGAGTCGAACAAGCGGTACCGCTTCCTGCTCCAGCAGGGCCAGACGGGGCTTTCGGTCGCGTTCGACCTGCCGACGCAGATCGGCTACGACTCCGACGACCCGATGGCCAACGGCGAGGTCGGCAAGGTCGGCGTCGCGATCGACTCGCTCGAGGACATGGAGACCCTGCTCAAGGACATCCCGCTCGATGGGGTCTCGACCTCGATGACCATCAATGCCACCGCTGCGATGCTTTTGCTCCTCTACCAGCTCGTGGCGGAGAAGCAGGGCTGTCCGCCGGAAAAGATCACCGGCACGGTGCAGAACGACATCTTGAAGGAGTACGCCGCGCGTGGCACGTACATCTTTCCGCCGAAGCCATCGATGCGACTCATCACCGACCTGTTCAGCTACTGCGCGCGAAGCCTCCCGAACTGGAACACCATCTCGATCTCCGGCTATCACATGCGCGAGGCCGGTTCGACGGCGGCGGAGGAGATCGCCCTGACCCTCAGCCACGCCATCGCATACGTCCAGGCGGCCCAGGCCGCGGGACTCAGCGTTGACGACTTCGCTCCGCGCGTCTCGTTCTTCTTCGCTTGCCACATGGACTTCTTCGAGGAGGTGGCCAAGTTTCGGGCCGCGCGTCGGATGTGGGCGCGCATCATGCGCGACCGGTTCGACGCTCGGGACCCGCGCTCGCAGGCGCTGCGCTTCCATACCCAGACCGGTGGCGTCACCCTCACGGCGCAGCAGCCCCTCAACAACGTCGTGCGGACGACACTCGAGGCGATGAGCGCCGTGCTCGGCGGCACGCAGTCGCTGCACACCAACGCGTACGACGAGGCACTCGGGCTCCCGTCCGAAAACGCGGCCGAGATCGCGCTCCGCACGCAGCAGGTCATCGGCCATGAGTCCGCCGTTCCGTACGTGGCCGATCCCCTGGGTGGCTCCTACTACGTGGAGCAGCTGACCGACCGCGTCGAAGAAGAGGCGCTCGCGATCATGGCCGAGATCGACGAGCTGGGCGGCGCCGTGAGCTGCATCGAGTCCGGCTGGACGCAGCGGCGGATCGCCGACAGCGCGTATCGCACGCAGCGGCGGATCGAATCCGGCGACCGCGTCGTGGTCGGCGTCAACCGCTACGCGGAGACTGCTTCGCCGCCGGTCGAGATCATGAAGATCAGCCCGCGCCACCAGGTCGCGCAGGCGCGAGCTTTGAAGAAGCTTCGCGCGGGACGATCGCAGGCGGCGGTCGACAGGCACCTCGCGGAGCTGGAGCGTGCCGCTCGGGGGACCGACAACCTGATGCCGCCGCTCAAGGCCGCCCTGGCGGACTACGTGACGATCGGCGAGTGCTGCCGCGTCCTGCGCGGTGTGTTCGGCGAATACCGCCCGGGGGAGGCGGCATGAGTGACGGTTATCCGGCCGTGATCCCGATGCTCGCTTACGAGGATGGACCCGCGGCTATGGACTGGCTGGCTCGCGCATTCGGTTTTCGTGAGCGGGCGCGAATGCTGGGCGAGAACGGGCGGCTCAGCCATGGCGAGATGGAGGCGGGCGAGGGGGTGATCATGCTGGCCACGCCCTCGCCGCACTACCACGGGCCCAAGCGCCACCGCGAGGAAAGCGAGGACGCGCGGAAATGGTCCGAAGTCCCTTACATCATCGACGGCGTGCTGGTGTACGTCGACGACGTCGCGGCCCATTTCGAGCGAGCCAGGGCAGCGGGCGCGATCATCTTGTCGCCGGTCGAGGAAGCCGGCGAAGGCAAGCGCTACCGCGCCGAAGATCTGGAGGGGCATCGCTGGATGTTCATGCAATCAAAAAGTCCCAACCTGGACGCGCAGCGCCAGAGGTGAGCCAGCGCCCCCCTCGCAAGATCGACCCGCTCAACGAGCTGCGCCAGCGCAAGTACGAGGCGGGCCACGGCGACGCCGAGGCGTTTACCAGGCAGCACGCGAAAGGCAAGCTGACCGCGCGAGAGCGGATCTCGCGCCTGGTCGACCGCAACTCGTTCGAAGAGATCGATCTGTTCGCCAGGCACCCCGCGGGGGTGCCAGGCGACGGCGTGGTCACCGGCATGGCGAGAATCGACGGTCGCGACGTGATGCTGTTCAGCCACGACGCCAGCGTCTTCGGCGGCTCGCTCGGCGAGGTCTTCGCGGAGAAGGTGATCAAGGTGATGGACCTCGCACTGAGCAACCGGGTCCCGATCATCGGCATCAACGACTCGGGTGGCGCGCGCATCCAGGAAGGCGTTGTTTCGCTTGCCGGCTACGCGGAGATCTTCTGGCGCAACGTAGAGGCGAGCGGGCTGGTCCCGCAGCTGAGCCTCATCCTCGGCCCGTGCACGGGCGGCGCCGTGTACTCGCCCGCGATCACCGACTTCACGTTCATGGTCCACGGCGTCGGCTACATGTTCATCACGGGGCCCGAGGTCATCCGCGTCACCACGGGTGAGGACGTGACATTCGACTCGCTGGGCGGCGCCGAGGTGCACAACGTCAAGTCGGGCGTCGCGCATTTCCTGGCCGAGACCGAGGAAGAGTGCTTCGCCCAGGTCCGCAAGCTCTTCAAATACATCCCGCAGAGCTGCGACGAGCAGCCGCCTCGCGCCAAAGCCACCGACGATCCGGAACGGGCCGCGCCCGGCCTGGCCTCCATCATCCCGGACAATCCGAAAGAGCCCTACGACATCAAGGACGTGATCGGCATGGTCGTCGACGATGGCGACTTCTTCGAGGTGCAGCCTTACTACGCAATGAACATGGTGGTCGGTTTCGCTCATCTCGACGGCAACGCCGTCGGGATCGTCGCCAACCAGCCGAAGGTGATGGCGGGCGCGCTGGACATCAACGCCTCAGACAAGGGCGCGCGATTCGTCCGGTTCTGCGACGCGTTCAACGTCCCACTCGTGACGTTCGTCGACGTCCCGGGATTCCTGCCGGGCACGTTGCAGGAGTACGGAGGAATCATCCGACACGGCGCGAAGCTGCTGTTCGCGTTCAGCGAGGCCACCGTGCCGAAGCTGACGGTGATCACTCGCAAGGCTTATGGCGGGGCGTACTGCGTCATGTGCTCCAAGCACATCCGCGCCGACTTCAACGTGGCCTGGCCGACGGCGGAGATCGCGGTGATGGGCCCCGAGGGTGCGGTGAACATTCTCTTTCACCGCGAGCTGGCAGCGGCCGCAGACCCGGTCGCGCGCCGCGGTGAGCTGACGATCTCCGAGGTGGCACGGCAACATTCCTCTTTAGGGATCGAGCTCCAACCCTGGACGGAGGAGGACATGCCATTACTGATGCACCGACTGGCGCATGGGGCCCCGCTAATACACTTAGGCCGTGCCGACGCAGGACGCTCAGGGCCGCTGGATTTCCGACGACGGCCTTCAGTATTGGGACGGCAGCGCATGGCGGCCGCTCGGTGCCCAGGCCCCTGGGCGTCGCAGGAGCATCGCCCTCCCCGCCGTCCTGATCGGGTGCGGCTTCGCACTCGTCGTGGTCCTGGTGCTGGTGATCGGTGGCATCATCCTGGTCAACAACTCTTCGTTCCAGCAGGGCTTCTGCAACAGCTGGCAGAACAACCCACGAGAAGCCGCCACGCCGTGCCCATTCCACCCCTCCTCGCCCTGAGCATTTGAAGCTCCTCGAGTACCAGGCCAAGGAGGTGCTCGCCTCACTTGGCATCCCGATCCCGCCCGGCATGGTCGCCCGCACCCCGGATGAGGCGGTCGCCGCGTTTTCCAAGCTCGGCCCTGTCGCCGTCAAGGCGCAGGTGCCGGTGGGTGGGCGGGGCAAGGCCGGCGGCATCAAGCTGGCGAAGACCGCGGACGAAGCCCGCAATGCCGTCGCGCAGATCATCGGCATGGACATCAAGGGGTTCAAGGTGCCGCTCGTCTACTGCGAGGCCGCCCTCGACATCGAACGCGAGATCTACGTCGGCTTCACGGTCGACCGCGACGCGCGCGCGAACGTCCTGCTGGTGTCCGCGAAGGGAGGCATGGACATCGAGCAGGTCGCAGAAGAGTTGCCCGACGCGATCGCGCGGCTGTACCCCAACCCGTGGCGCGGCCCGCTCGACTTCCAGCTGGCGCAGCTGGTATACGACGCGGGCCTCGGCGACCTTGCGCGGCCGCTGACGGCTCTGATCAAGAAGCTCTACCGCGCGATCCCTGACTACGACGCACTCACCGCGGAGATCAACCCGCTGGTCGTGACCAAGAACGGCGATGTCATCGCGGGCGACGCGAAGCTCGAGATCGACGACAACTCGGCGTGGCGGCACAGAGAGCTCGAGCAACGATATGGCTCCGTGCTCGAGGGCGACCCATACGAGGTCGAGGCCAAGAAGCGAAGCCTGACCTACGTCTCGCTCGGCGGCGACATCGGAATCATCGGCAACGGTGCGGGTCTGTGCATGAGCACGCTCGACCTCGTGCAGCGCGCTGGGGGGCAGGCGGCCAACTTCTGCGACATCGGCGGGGGCGCCAAGGCAGAGGTGGTCGAGAACGCGCTGGCGGTCATCCTGATGAACCCCGAGGTGAAGGGCGTCCTGATCAACGTGTTCGGCGGCATCACTCGCGGCGACGAGGTCGCAAAAGGAATCGTGACCGCGCGCGACAACCTGAAGATGAAGCTCCCACTGGTGGTTCGCATGAGCGGGACACGCGAGGAGGAGGGCCGCCAGATCCTGCGCCAGAACGGCATCGAGCCGGGCGCCAGCGCGTGGGAAGCGGCGCAGAAGATCGTCGAACTGACGCGCGCGGGGGTAAAGGCATGAGCATCCTCCTCGACTCGACGACCAAGGTCATCGTCCAGGGCATCACCGGGCGCGAAGGCAGCTTCCACACCGAGCAGATGCAGGCGCTGGGCACGAAGGTGGTCGGCGGCACGAGCCCCGGCAAGGGCGGGACAACACACCTCGGCCTGCCCGTCTTCAACACGGTTGCGGACGCGGTCGAGGCGACCGGCGCCGGCGCCTCGGGGATCTTCGTGCCGGCGCCCTTCGCCGCCGACGCGATCATGGAGGCCGCGGCGGCGGGCATCACGCTGATCGTGTGCATCACCGAGGGCATCCCGATCCAGGACATGATCCGGGTCAAGGACTTCCTCCGCGAGCACCCGCAAGCTCGGCTCATCGGCGCCAACTGCCCCGGCTTGATCACGCCCGGCCAGGCGAAGATCGGCATCATCCCCCAGCGCATCACCGCCCCGGGCTTCGTGGGCATGGTCTCGCGCAGCGGTACGCTGACCTATGAGGTGGGGTCGGCGCTTTCGGCGGCGGGCATGGGCCAGTCGACCATCGTCGGCATCGGCGGCGATCCCGTGCTCGGCATGACGTTCAGCGACGTGGTGCAGCTCTTCGAGAACGACCCGGCGACCACGCATCTTGTCCTGATCGGGGAGATCGGTGGCAGCGTTGAGGAGCACGCGGCCGGGCTGATCGCTCGGGGCTCGCGACTGAAAACCGTGGCGTTCATCTCCGGGCGGACCGCGCCGGAAGGCAAGCGGATGGGCCACGCGGGCGCGATCATCTCCGGCAACCGCGGCACCGCCAAGAGCAAGGAAGAGGCGTTCCGCAAGGCCGGTGTCGCGGTCGCGGAGACCACGGACGAGATCGTGGGCCTGCTGCGGTGAGCTCCATTCCGGTCGCCCTGACCAGGGCTCTCCCCGCCGACCGGGTGCGCGATCTCGCGATCGCAGGCGCCCTGATTCTGTGGTTGGCGTACACGCGGATCTTCTGGGTGCTGCAGGCCGCTCACCTGAGCGCGCCGCCATGCCCGTTCTACTACCTGACCGGCCATCCGTGTCCCTTCTGCGGTGGCACGCGTTCGTTTGCCTACATGTGGAGCGGCGACATCTCGGATTCCGTTCGGCTCTATCCGCTTGGCCCGGCGCTGTTC
>VBFV01000109.1 GCA_005881335.1 Chloroflexota bacterium | reverse complement strand
GTTCCTGGAGCTCGCCCATCTCCGAGGCGAGGGTTGGCTGATACCCGACGGCCGACGGCATGCGTCCGAGAAGCGCGGACACCTCCGAGCCGGCGAGGAGATAGCGGAAGATGTTGTCGACGAAGAGCAACGTGTCCGCGCCCTCTTCGTCGCGGAAGTATTCGGCCATGGTCAAACCTGTCAGTCCGACACGCGCCCGTGCCCCGGGAGGTTCGTTCATCTGGCCGAAGACCAGCGCGGTCTGCGGCAGCACGCCGGCGTCCTGCATCTCGACGTACATGTCGTTGCCTTCGCGCGTCCGCTCCCCCACTCCCGCGAAAACCGAGCGGCCCTTGTGCTGGTACGCGATGTTGCGGATGAGCTCCTGGACGATGACCGTCTTGCCCGTGCCGGCGCCTCCGAACAACCCGATCTTCGAGCCCTTGGCGAACGTGCAGATCAGGTCGATGACCTTGATCCCCGTCTCGAGGATCTCGACCTTGGCTTGCTGCTCAGAAACCGGCGGCGCGGGACGATGGATCGGCCAGCGGGTGGTCCCTTCCGGGGTGGGCTCGTCGTCGATCGCGTTGCCGATGACGTTGAACAGCCTGCCCAGCGTCTCCACTCCGACGGGCACTGAGATGGGCGCGCCTGTGGCCGTGACGGGATCACCGCGACGAAATCCGTCGGTGGAGTCCATCGCGATGCAGCGGACGGTGTTGTCGCCCCGGTCCGATTCGACCTCGAGCACGACGGTCCGGCCCTGCTGGGTCTTGACCTCCAGCGCCTCGAACAGCTCGGGTTGGTATCCGGGTTCGAACTCGACGTCGACCACGGCACCGATGACCTCGCTGATGTGACCCTGGCGCGCAGATTTACCCTGGGGTTGGGCTTTGGACTTCGGTTTTGTCGTTGCCATTCAGATCTCCTCCCTCACGTCGAGGCTTCCTGCGCCGCGGCGCCGCTAACGATTTCCATCAGCTCGGTGGTGATTCCGGCCTGCCGGACCTTGTTCGCGTAAAGGGTCAGCGAGTCGATGAGGTCGCCGGCCGCGTTGGTTGCGTTCTGCATCGCGATCATCTTGGCCGAGTACTCGCTGGCCTTGTTCTCGAGCACCGCCTGAAAAACCTGGGTCTCGACGTAGCGAGGCAGGAGGCCGTCGAGCACGGACTCGGGGTCGGGCTCATAGATGTAATCCGCCCGAGGTCCTGACGCCGCGCGCTCGCGGGCCGGAATCTCAGCGGGTATGAGCACCCGGACCGTAGGTTCCTGCTTCAGGGTGGAGACCCACTTCGCGTAGCAAAGCAGCACGGCGTCAACGTTGCCCTTCGTGTATTCCTCTAGCGCGACGGTGACGGCGGGCAACACCTGGCCCTGGCTCGGCCGGTCAGGCAGGTTGCTCACCTCCGCGATCACGTCGCGGCGGTACCGGAGGAGGAAATCGCGGCCCTTGCGGCCGAGCGTCACGTAACGCTGCTGATCGGGGTAGTGCTGGCTCATGTATCGAGTCCCGGTTCGAATGTTGTTGACGTTGACCGCGCCCGCGAGTCCTTTGTCAGTCGTGACCAGGATCATCACGGCGCGTTTTCCCTCACGGCGGATGAGGAACGGGTGCTTGTACTCCGTCGCCCTCTCGCTCACCGTCTGCAGGACTTCGAGCATCTTGTCCGCGTAAGGCCGCGTGGCCTGCACCGCCGCCTGCGCACGCCGCAGGCGGGTGGCCGCCACCACCTGCATCGCCTTGGTGATCTTGCGAAGAGGCTGTCGTCCAGCGCCTTCTGCTTGTCGATCTCTTGCAGGACGCCCCGTCGCTCACTCTTGAGGAAGCGGACAAAGCCCGCCTCCCACTCGCGCACGCGCGTCACGGCGACTTTGTCCAGGTGCCCCTGGGTGCCGGCGTAGAGCACGGCCACCTGCTCCGCCAGAGGCACAGGCTGGTACTTGTCCTGCTTGAGGAGCTCGGTCAACCGCGCTCCACGCTCGAGCTGGTTGCGGGTCGCGGTGTCCAGGTCCGACGCGAACTGGGCGAACGCCGCCAGCTCGCGGTACTGGGCCAGGTCGAGACGGAGCTTGCCCGCCACCTGGCGCATCGCCTTGGTCTGCGCGTCGCCACCCACCCGCGACACCGAGATCCCGACGTTGAGCGCCGGCCTCTGGCCCGCGTTGAACAGGTCGGACTGGAGGTAGATCTGGCCGTCGGTGATGGAGATGACGTTGGTCGGGATGAAGGCTGAGACGTCGTTGGCCTGGGTCTCGATCACGGGCAGCGCGGTCAGCGAGCCCCCGCCGTGGGCCTCGTTCATCTTCGCGGCCCGCTCGAGCAGGCGAGAGTGCAGGTAGAAAACGTCGCCGGGATATGCCTCACGACCGGGGGGGCGGCGGAGGTTGAGCGAGAGCTCGCGGTATGCCCAGGCCTGCTTGGTGAGGTCGTCGTAGCAGCAGAGCGCTTCCTTGCCGCTTTCCAGAAAGTACTCCCCCATCGCGCAGCCCGCGTACGGCGCGATGTACTGGAGCGAAGCGGGGTCGGATGCGGCCGCGGCCACGATGATCGTGTAGTCCATCGCACCGTTCTCTTCCAACGTTGCCGCAACGCGGGCGATCGAGGCCGCGTTCTGGCCGATCGCGACATAGATGCAGAAGAGATTCTTGCCTTTCTGGTTGATGATCGTGTCCAGCAGGACAGTGGTCTTGCCCGTGAACCGGTCGCCGATGATGAGCTCGCGCTGGCCGCGGCCGATCGGGATCATGGTGTCGATCGCCTTGATGCCCGTCTGCACCGGGCTGTCGACCCTCTTGCGCGTGATGACGCCAGGAGCAATCCGCTCCACCGGCAGCGTCTTGCTCGTCTTGATCGGCCCCTTGTCGTCGAGCGGAATACCGAGTGGGTTCACGATGCGGCCGAGCAGCTCGTCGCCGACGGGGACCTCGAGCAAACGCCCGGTGGTCTTGACCTCGTCCCCCTCGTGGAGGTGGCCGAAGTCACCGAGGATGACTGACCGGACCTGGTCTGCTTCGAGGTTGAGGGCGAGGCCATAGACCTCATGCGGAAACTCGAGCAGCTCACCGGCCATCGCGTTCTGCAAGCCGTAGATCTGGGCGATGCCGTCGCCGACCGCGACGATTCGACCTACATCAGCCGACACGAGGCTTGCATCAAAGTCTTTGAGCCGTTCTTTGATGACCTCAGAGATCTCTTTGGTGCTGATACCCACGTCACGTTCTCCTAAGTGGCCGCCAGACGGCGGCGAAGCTGCTGCAACCTGGTGGCCACGGTGGCGGTGGTCACCGTGGCCCTGACGCGGCCGGCGGCCTCGTCGGCGAGCCGCTCAAACTCTTCCTCGATCGCCCGCGCCTCCTCGATCCGGTCCGACTCGATGAGGAGCCTGGCGAGGTTGGTGCCTTCCGGGTCGAGCACGTGCGGCGCGGATGCGACAAGGGCGTCGCGGCGATCGGCCGGGATGGTGGGATTGCGCAAGACCGCGGCGACATGAGGGTCATCGAACAGTTCCGCGACGCTCGCGAGCCGCCGCGACCATGCCTCCATCTCGTCGGCCGGCTGGGCCAACTCGAAGATGGCCTTCGCATACCGCTTAGCCGCGGCCGTCGCCACTGGCAACCTCCTGGATCGCGCGCTCGATCAGCTGCTTGTGCTTGGGTCCGTCAAGCGTTTCCCCGATCACTTTCTCCGTCGCCGCGACGACCAGGCCGGCGACCTCGTCGCGCGCCGATTGGATCGCACGCTCGCGCTCGGCCTCGATATCACGCGTGGCGCCCTCGACGAGGCGCTGGTACTCGGCTTCGGCCTTCTCGCGTAGCTCCTGCCGGAGCTGCTCGCCGGAGCGGTTCGCCCCTTGGATTACGGTCTCGGCCGTGCGCCGGGCTTCGACCAGCTTCTCATCCGCCTCTTTCAAGCGCGCCTCGGCCTCAGCCCGAGCCTTTTCCGCTTCCTGGAGCTTGGCGGTGATGTCACGCTGCCGCGCCTCGGCGATGTCGATGATCCATGGAAACACCGGCTTAGGGATGCCGAGGAACGGCAAGGGGACCCTGGCCAGAAACAAGAGCATCAGCAGGAAGCCGACGGTCTCGACTATGAACGTGCCGTTCAGGGTCAAAACCCCGGCCTGGAGATAGAGCGAGCTGTGCGTCACTTAGCCCCCAGCGAGAACACGAACAGAGCGCCGAACGCGAGGTTGATGAAGTACATCCCCTCGACCAGTCCGATGATGATGAACATGATGCCCTGCAGCTGACCGCGCGATTCGGGCTGTCGGGCAACACCGTTGATCGTTGCGTTGCCGACGAGACCGTCGCCGATGGCGGCGCCGATCGCGCCGCCGCCGAGTGCGATTCCGAAGGCGATCATTGCGGCTGCCAGGTGGTCCATGACTCCCTCCTTAGTGTGAATGCTCTTGTTCGAAGCCCTCGCGGGCCAGGCCGAAGTACACCAACGTGAGCAACATGAAGATGAACGCCTGGATCAAACCGATGAACAGCACATCGAATAGCTTCCAGATCGCGACCACAGGCGTGGCGATGACGGGGGGCAGCAAGAGCCCGATCACATAGAGCATCAGGAGCCCGGCCAGCAGGTTGCCGAACAGCCGCAGCGCCAACGTCACAGGCTTGACGATCTCTTCGATGACGTTGAGGGGCGTAAAGATCGCGCGGGCCCAAACTGGAAGCTCGTGCGGCCGCGTGTAGTACAGCAGATAGCCTCTGAACCCGCGCAGCCTGATGTTGTACCAGTGCAGGAGTACGAAAACGACGATTGCCATCGCCGCCGTCTGGTTGACATCGGTGTTGGCGGGATGAACGTTCGGGATGAGCGTGATCGGCAGGAAGTCGAGGTAGTTCGCGACCAGGATGTAGAAGCCGATCGTCGCGGCAAGCGGGACGACGAAGCTCGAAGCGTCGGGCGCGTTCTCGTTGCTCGTCGACCTGACATAGGAAAACGCCCATTCGGCGAGAGCCTGAACCCGGTTGGGCCGTTCGCTGCTCATCGATCGGGCGATGAGGATGGCGAAGGCGATCGTGACCACGATCGCGAGCGCGCTCGAGATGACGCTGTCGTAGTTGATCGTGCAGAAAGTCCCGCAGCCGATCAAAACCGCGAGGCGCGGGATGCTCGAGAGACGCGGGCTGACGCCTGCGCCGAGTGCCCGCTCAGCCAATGCGCCGTTGATGGATCCGAGGACGAGACCCAGGGCGACTGCCGTGCCGGCTCTGGTGTAGCCAACCACGGCCAGTGCAACAAACGCGACGACCGCTGCGACGAGGCAGGCAACGACCGCCCGGCCAGCCACGCCTTTCAATCTCACCAATAGCGTTTGACGTACCTCACGTACACAACAGCCACCGACGCGGCGATCCCCACCAGCAAGCCCGCGAAGAGAAAGACTGGCGAGGTTCGAAGGGCTCCGTCGAGGACGATGCCCAGCAAGATTGGCGCGACGACCGCGCCTGCCAGGAGTGCACCGAGACCCATCAGCTCGGTGCCTGACGGCCCTGGGCTCGGGCTGGACGTCATCCCCGCGCTAAATGCTAGCGGGTACCTGGATCGGCCAGAAGCCGGCGCAGCCAGGGAGCGTTGATCCTCCAACCCGTGTGCAGGAGCAGGTCGGCGGCGACCGTCGACGTCAGGACCGCCGTGGCGGCCACGACCACCGCCAGGACGCGGCCGTGGCCGAAAAGCGTCAGCCCGAGCGCGCCGAGCAACGCGCTTGCGGCGTAGAAGACAAAGCACGTTTGTCGTGTGTCGAGGCCGAACGACTGCAAGCGGTGGTGCAGGTGCATCAGGTCTGGGCGCGCCACAGACGCGCCTCGCCAGCCCCGGCGGAGGATCGCCCAACCGGTGTCGATGATCGGAAGAGCGAGAGCGAGCACCGGTGCGGCCAAAGCAAACGCCACCGCGACCTTGGCCACGCCGAGGATCGAGATCATCCCGAGCGCCATGCCGAGGAAGTGGGCGCCCGAGTCGCCCATGAAGATCCGCGCCGGGTAGAAGTTGAAGAGGAGGAATCCGGCGCAGCAGCCCGCGAGGGCTCCGCTCATCTGCACCACCTCTGGCTGTTTCAGCTGGCCCGCGGCGAGCATCAGCACCACAGCGACGATGGCGACCACCCCGGCGGCGAGACCGTCAGCCCCGTCGAGGAAGTTGACCGTGTTCTGCATCCCGACGAGCCAGAAGACGCTGACCCCGATCGCGATCGGAAGGGCGAAGTAGACGATGTGGCCGCCGGGCAGGCCGAAGTACCCGATTTGAAAGTTGAACGCGAGCACCGCCAACAGCGCCAGGCCGATCTGCACGGCCAGCTTGATGACTGGACGCATAGACGAGCGGTCATCGATGATGAGAAGCCCCGTCGCGAGCCCGGAGACGACCAACAAGCCGAGCGTCTGCAGGTTGTGTGGCGCGAACGCGAGGACCGCGGCCCCAAAACCAAGCCACATCGCCAGGCCGCCGAGCACAGGGGTCGGGTTGACGTGAGCATGCCGGCCGCCCGGCTCGGCAATCAGTCCGAGGCGCGGTGCGAGCCAGATCGCCAATGGCGAGGCGAGTGCGCAGATCGCGAAGGCGGCGAGCAAAGGCCACAGCCCGGGCAGCAGGTGCTCGGTGACGCTGGTGAGCGCCTGGTCGCTGAAGAAGTCAGTCAAATTCAGTCAAACGCGTAGGGGATCGGAAATCGCCGGCAGAGCTCGAGCGCGCGCTCGTGGACCGAGTCGAGGGTCGCCGCGTCGTCGATACGCTCGACCAGGTCGGCGATGCAGTCGGCGATCACGACCATCTCGGCCTGGCGCATGCCACGCGTGGTGACCAGGGGCGTTCCGACCCGCACTCCGCTCGGGTTGAACTTCGATGCGTCGTCAAAGGGGATGGAGTTGCGGTTGAGCGTGATGCCGACGGTGTCCGCCAAGTCCTGCACCTGCTTGCCGGTGCGCTTTTGCGGCCGCAGGTCGATGAGCATCAGGTGGTTGTCCGTCCCGCCGCTCACCAGGCGAAGGCCGCGCTCCATCAGCCGGTCGGCCATCGCCTTGGCGTTGACCACGACCTGCTTCGCGTACACCTTGAAATCGGGCTTGAGCGCTTCGCCGAAGCACACGGCCTTGGCCGCGATGGCGTGCATCAACGGCCCGCCCTGCGTGCCGGGAAAGACGGCGGAGTCGATCGCTTTCTGCCAGTCGTTGCGGCAGAGGATGATCGCGCCCCACGCCCCGCGAAGCGTCTTCTGCGTGGTGGTCGTGGTGATTGCCGCGTGCGGGATCGGCGAGGGGTACACGCCGCCGGCCACGAGGCCCGCCACATGGGCCATGTCGACGAACAGCGTGGCGCCGACCGAGTCCGCGATCTGGCGCATTCGCCCCCAATCGACGATGCGCGAGTATGCGGAGAAGCCTGCCAGCAGCATCTTTGGCCGCACCTCCTCGGCCAGCTTTTGCACCACGTCGTAATCGATCTGTTCGGTCTCGCGGTCGACACCGTACGAGTGGATCTCGTACAGCTTGCCGCTGAAGTTCGCCGGACTTCCGTGCGTCAGGTGCCCCCCGGCCGAGAGGTCCATGCCCATCACGCGGTCGCCGGGCTGGCACACGGCCATGTATACCGCCGCGTTGGCCTGCGATCCCGAATGGGGCTGCACGTTCACGTACTCGGCGCCGAAGAGCTGCTTGGCACGCTCGACCGCGAGCGTTTCGATCTTGTCGATGACCTCGCCCGTGCCGCCGTAGTAACGGCGTCCCGGATATCCCTCGGCGTACTTGTTGGTCAGCAGCGTGCCGAGAGCCTCCAGGATCGCGGGGCTGGTCAGGTTCTCAGACGCGATCAGCTCGAGGGTTTCGGACTGGCGCTTGAATTCTTTACGGATGAGGTTCGCGACGTCCGGATCCACCTGGTCGAGGGCCCGGAAGGTCATCGTCGTGATGTTCGAGGTCACGAGCTGAGGTTATCCGACTCGCGGTGGTGGCGGCCCGAGGAGCTCGTGAGTCGTGATCTCGCCCTCGCGGAGCACGTGAGGCTCCGGTCCGGTCAGGTCGAGCACAGTCGAGGCCATCCCTCCCGGCGCTGTCCCACCGTCGATCACAGCCATCACTCCGGTCAGTGCTGCAGCCTCCTCGGCGTTCATCGCCGGCTCGCGGCCGTGGAGATTGGCGCTGGTCGTCATCAACGGTCCCGCATGGCGAAGCAGGCCCAGCGCCACTTTGTGCCCGGGAATTCTGACGCCGAGCGTCCCGCCCCTCCTGGAGTGAAGGATGAGCGTGAGCGGGCCCGGCCACCACTTGCGCATGAGCGCCTCGGCCTGCGAATCGACGTGGACGATGCCGTCGAGCTGCGATTGTGCCGCGATCATGAGGATCAACGGCATTCCCACCGGACGGCCTTTGATCTGATAGATCCGCTTCTGGGCCAACTCGTCGTCGAAGCTCGCGCCGAGGCCATACACGGTGTCGGTTGGAAACGCCACGACCCCACCGCTCCGCAGCATCTTGGCCGCGCGCTGCAGTCCTGCGGCCGTAGGTTTCAGGACCATGCTTCGATAACGCGCTCGTGACCCCCCATGTCGCGGAGCACACGGTGGCCCGCAAAGTTTCGGGCCGCAGTTTGTGAGGCGACCGCCAGGATGGACGAGTCGAGCTCAGCCAGCACCCGTGCGCCCGGCTTGAGGCGCGCCGGCGCCTCTTCGAGCAGGCGCGCCACCAGCGCTGCCCCTCCCTGCTCCGCGCGCAGGGCGCGCGCCGGCTGGGCGGCAACCTCTATGGGCAGGTTGGACCCCATCGCCACATAAGGAAGGTTGGCGCAGACGAGGTCGAAGTCGCCCGCCAAGGGCTGCATCAGGTCGCCGCACTCGAGGTGCACGCGATCCGCCACCCGATGCCGCTCCACATTGCGCGCGGCAACCGCCAGCGCCTCGCGGCTCACGTCCGACCCCCACACTTCGGCGTTGGGGGCGTAATGGGCGACCGCGATCGCGATGCAACCGCTACCGGTGCCGACGT
The DNA here is from genome assembly GCA_005881335.1 of Chloroflexota bacterium. GTDB lineage: Bacteria > Chloroflexota > Dormibacteria > Dormibacterales > Dormibacteraceae > 40CM-4-65-16. Next base: position 1,056 of record VBFV01000109.1, on the reverse strand, counting down.
CGGCCATGCGCACCGGCCGGTTCGATTCGCGCGCGATCTCGACCGCCCTCTGCACCAGCACCTCTGTGTCGGGGTTCGGGACGAGCACGTCGGGAGTGACCTCGAAGTCGAGGCCCATGAATTCCTTGTGGCCGACCAGATAGGCGACCGGCTCGCCTTTGGCCCGCCGCGCCACCAGGGCTCGGTATGCGGCGAGGTCAGCCTCTGACATCAGATGGTCGAACTGGAGATAAACGTCGAGCCGCCGCAGCTTCAGCGCGTGCGCGAGCAAGAGCTCGGCGTCGAGGCGGGACGAATCAGATCCATGCTTCTGGAGGTAGTCGGCGGAGAGCTTCAGGACCTCAACGATCGTCAACTGGCGGCCGCTTGGTTGTCGCCGTTGAGCTGCGATGCTCGCTCGGCGGCGATCAATGCGGACACCAGGTCGTCGAGGTCGCCGGCCATGACGCGATCCAGCTTGTGCAGGGTCAGGTTGATCCGATGGTCGGTGACGCGGTTGTCCTTGAAGTTGTAGGTGCGGATCTTCTCGGAGCGGTTGCCGCTGCGGACCATGCCGCGCCGCTGCGCGCCGATCGCCTCCTGCTGTTCCGCGAGCTTCATCTCGTACAGCCGGGCCCGGAGGACCCGCATCGCCTTCTCCTTGTTCTGCAGCTGCGACTTCTCGTCCTGGATGCTCACCACCAGGCCGGTCGGCTTGTGGGTGATGCGGATGGCGGAGTAGGTGGTGTTGACGCTCTGTCCACCCGGGCCGGTCGAGGTCGAAGCCTTGATCTCGAGGTCGTCCGGCTTGAGCTCGACCTCGACCGGGTCGGCCTCGGGCAGCACCGAAACGGTCGCGGCCGACGTGTGGATCCGGCCCTGCGCCTCGGTCTTCGGCACTCGCTGGACCCGGTGCACGCCGCCCTCGTACTTCAGCTGCGAATAGGCGCCATGACCGTGGACCTCGAAGGTGATCTTGTCGTAGCCGCCGATGCCTGTCGGCGAGGCTTCGACCACCTCGACCTTCCATCCTTTCTTCTCCGCCCAGCGGGCGTACATGCGAAACAGGTCAGCCGC
>VBFV01000108.1 GCA_005881335.1 Chloroflexota bacterium | reverse complement strand
TCGCTTCGCGCACAGTCGCGACCTTGTCGGCGACGTCGACCATGCGCGCGGCCCCTTTGTCGTCGACGTGGGTGAGACGCTTGGCCACGGGCATCAGGATATGCGCATGCCCGACACCGACGGTGTGCTGTTCGATTACGGCCGCACCTTGGTGACGTTCGACTATCCGACGGACGAGCTGCTGCGGGTGCTGCGAGAGTTTCGCCCGCGAATCGCGGCGGCGCTCGGGGTTCCGGCGCCGGAGGCGGAGACGATCCTTCACGAGGTGCTGCTTCCGATGGAGACGTATGTCGAGAGCAAGAGTGAAGACGAGGTCGACTACGCCGGCGTGTACCGCGATTCCTGGCGGCGCGCCGGCCTGCGGCTGCCCGACGGCCTGCTCCATGAGATCCTCGACGCCGAACAGCGGTGCTGGGACCGCGCTGTCCGCGTCGACCGGGATGCGCTCGCCGTGCTCTCATGGCTCCGTGATCAGGGAATCAAGCGAGGTGTCTGTTCCAACGCTCCCTTTCCACCCGCGATGATGCGGCGCCAGGTCACCACCAACGGCATCGCCGAGCTGGTCGACGCAATCGTCTTCTCCAGCGAGGTCGGACGGCGCAAACCGGCGCCCGAGGTCTATCAAGCCGCGCTCGACGCCGTCGGAACGGATCCGGATCGAACGCTCTTTGTCGGCGACCGGGTGCGCGAGGACTACGAGGGACCGCGCGCGCTCGGGATGCGCGCCGTCGTGGTCACCGCGCACGCCGACGAGGTTCCGCCCGACGGCGTGCCGACGATCCACTCCCTCGCGGATCTACCGTCGCTGTTGTGAGCGAGCCGAAGAAAAGACCGGGCGCGCTCTGGTTGCTGTTCTACGGACGGCGCCGGCGCGGCTTCCCGTGGCTGCTCGTCGCAGTTCTCGCCGCGATCCTCGTTTTGGGCCTGTTCTTCGCGATTCCAGGTGGCGCCGACGTCTCACGCGCAGTGGCTGGCGTCGTCTTTGGATTGCTGATCGCCGGCGCTGTGGTGTTCGCCGTCATCGCCGTGCTGCGGCCTCGCCGCCGTCCCTGAGCCGCACGCGAGGCGATGAGTACCGCCGCAGCCCCCGCGCCGACTCCATTGTCGATGTTCACCACCGTGAGACCGGTGGAACACGACTGCAGCATGGTGGTCAGCGCCGCCTCGCCTGCTCCTCCCCGACCGTAACCGGTCGACACCGGAAGCCCGATCACCGAGAGATCGATCAATCCCGCGACCAATCCGGGCAGCACTCCATCCATCCCCGCCGCGACGACGATCACGTCGGCGCCCCACTCGAGCATCGCGGCGAGCGGGCCGACGAATCGGTGCAAGCCGGCGACCCCGAGGTCGGATTCCATCCGTACCTCCAGGCCGCACGCCTCGATCACCATCCGAGCTTCGTCCGCGACCGCAACGTCAGACGTACCCGCCGTCAGGATGCCCACCTTGGCCGCCACCGCTTCAGGTGAAAATCCCTTCCGCAAGGCGCGCGCGGATGAGTGGTAGCGCACCAGCTCCACATGGCCCGCGAACGCGGCTTCCGTCAGCGCCGACGCATGGTCGTCGTTCATGCGGCTGACGAGTCCTTGTCCCTGGCGCTCGGCCATCGCGATCACAAGGCGCGCCGCCTCGCGCGGCGACTTGCCGGGGGCGAGCACGACCTCGGGAATCCCGCGGCGCAGGTAGCGGCCGAGGTCGAGCCTCGCGCGACCGCTGAGCTCACCCAGCTCCAGCTGCCTGAGCTCCGCCACCGCTTCGTCTTCGCTGATCTCACCGGCGATGAGCCGGCGCAGCACGTCCCTCACAGGCCGAGCAAGACCTCTCGCATCCGCTGCCAGTGCGTGCCTGCCCAGTAGATGCGGCCGCAGTCGGGGCACTCGGAGTAACGCGACTGCGTCCGCCGGACGTATGGCGGCACTCGCTCCGCAACCATCGCGGGCACTCGCGATTCGAGCTCGGAGTTGCATTCGATGCACCGGGTCAACGCTTCTTGGAGCTCCAGCCCAAGCTCGGCGAACACCTGGCGCAGCTGCCGGGTGACGTCGTCGTCGCGGATCAGGATCGCACGCACCACACCGGTCTGGATCACCCGCCGCTTGGTCAGGTCCCGATCGCGGGTTAGAAGCACCCGGCTTTCCGCCGCGGCTTCGCGCACGAGCTCCGAATCATCGATGCGGGCGTGGTACGACGCGTCGTAGCCCAGAGCGCGCAGCCACCGCGCGAGCCGGCCGACGTTGCAGTCGGCCAGGAAACGAGGTCTCATGCAAGCAATCTTAGAATCGGTCCGTGGCGACACTGGACGAGTTGATGGCCAGGCTCAAAACGGAGGCGAGCGGCTGCTACTCGTGGTCGAATGGCCCCGGTGACCGCTACGCCGCCCACAACCACAGCTACGAGAAGGTCCTGTACTGCGTCGACGGGTCGATCACCTTCGTGCTCGAAAGCGAGGGACGCCGCGTGGAATTGAAGTCGGGAGACCGCATGGTGCTGCCCGCGGGAACCATGCATTCGGCGATCGTCGGGGGATCCGGATGCACATGCATCGAGGGCCACCGCTAAGAAATTCTGACTTGAGCCGCGGGGCGTAATATGGGCCGCGATGGGCATCATCGAGTTCATTCGCGACCGCGCGAGGTTTTACAACTGCCCTGTCTGCGGGCGCAGCTTGAAAGGCTGCGACGTGCAGGTCCTCAGCCACGAGGACGAGAGTTTTCGGCTCCAGGTCACGTGCGCTCAGTGCCAGGTGACGTTCATCGTCGTGCTCGCGATCGCCGGCGGCGCAATGGAGGAGATCGAGAACGCCACGCCAGAGCCGGCGGGCGCGCCTGTGCTGGAGGTGGAACCCATCAGCATCGACGAGATCCTCGACCTTCATCTCTACCTGAAGAGCTTCCAGGGCACTCTCACAGAGCTGATCCAGCAGCCGGATCCCAGCCGCGGCTGATCGCGACACAGGCTCGGCGTTGAGCCGCATATATCTCGACGACGCCGGCTCGGCGCCTGTCCTGCCCGAGGTGCGCGAGGCGCTTCGCAACGTGCCCGATGGCAACCCGTCGAGCCCCCACTCCGAAGGCCGCGCCGCACGTGCCGCGCTCGACCATGCGCGCGATGTCGCCGCCGCGGCGCTCGGCGTACGGCGCACCGAGGTCACCTTCGTCGCCTCCGGCACGGAGGCAGTCAACCTGGCGCTGTTCGGCGCCGGCGCCCGACTGCCGAAAAGCGGACGGATGGTGACGTGGACCGCCGAACATCAGTCGGCGCTCGCCGCCGCGCGCCGCATGCAAGAGATGGGGCGCGAAATGGTCATCGCGCCGGTCGATGCCGCGGCCACAGTGGATCCCGATGCGATCCCAGCCGGTACTGCTCTCGTCTCCGTCGGATTGGCCAACAACGAGGTTGGCACGATTCAGCCGGTGGCCGACGTCATCGCGAGGGCGCACGACATTGGCGCGCTGGTGCACGTCGACGCCTGCGCCGGGCCGCGTTGGATCCCGATTCCCGACGGCGCCGACCTGATTTCGATCAGCGGCCACAAGCTGGGCGGCGGACGCGGAGGGTTGCTGTTCGTGCGCGACGGAGTGCGAATCGACCCGCGTCTCTACGGCGGTCCGCAGGAGTGGGGCCGGCGCGCGGGACACGAAGACGTCCAGTCGGCGACCGCAGTGGCGACTGCGCTGAACGTTTGCGGCCGCGATCGCGCCTCCCGTACCCAGGCGGCCAAGGTCCAGGCCGAGGCTCTGCAAGCGGCGTTGCTGGAGCTGGGCGGAGCGCCGACGGGAGGGAAGGAGCGTCTTCCCAATTTCGCGACGTGCACGTTTGCCGACAGGCGCGGCGAAGATATGCTCCTCGCGCTCGACCTCGCGGGCGTCGCCGCGTCCAGCGGGTCGGCCTGCGCGTCGGGCTCGCTCGACCCCTCGCACGTCCTGCTCGCGATGGGTTTGAGCCTCGAGGTGGCGCTGGGCAGCCTGCGCCTGACCACCGGGCACCCGACCACCGACGAAGAGATCGCCCGCGCGATCGAGATCCTGCGCAGGGTGTTGAGCCGCGCTCCATCGCATGCCTAGCGTCGAGGAGGAGCTCGCCGCTCGGCTCGCGCGGGGCGAGGAGGTGGTGCTCGCGACCGTGATCAAGCTCGATGGCGAGCCGCCGTCGCAAGCCGGCGCCAAGCTGCTGATGACGCGGACCGCCTCGCTGGCGGGGACGCTCGGGTGCAGCGAGTTCGACTCCGCCGCGGTGGCCGATGCCGCGTCGATCGCCGCTGCCGGCGCCCCGCAGGTCCGAACCTACCGTCATGACCTGGGCTCGATCGATGTCTACGTCGAGCCCTACGCGACAGCGCCGACGCTCATCGTCTTCGCCGCGACTCCCGTCGCGCAAGCATTGGTGGGATGGGCGCCCGAAGTCGGCTTTCGCAGCGTCCTGGTGGAGAGCGTCGCCGACCTCCCGGCCGCGGGCGCCGGCGAGCTGTATGTCGTGCACACGAACCACGACGCGGAGGACCTCATTCAGGCGCTGGAAGCGATCCTTCCGCGCAACCCGAAGTTCATCGGTCTGGTCGGCAGCCGGCGGCACACCGGCCACCATCTCGAGGCCCTGCGCGCCAAAGGCGTCCCCGAAGAGGTCATCCGGCGCATCCAGAGCCCGGTCGGCCTGGACCTGGGTGCGCGGACGCCGGCCGAGATCGCACTGTCCATCCTCGCCGGCCTCGTCGCCGTCCGGCGGGGCGGCGCCGCCGGTTGGAAATCAACTAACGGTTAACTCGAACTGAGTTCGAACGGCCCAACCGCATAATCAGGGGCCGTGTCGATCGGGACGGGGACGAAGCTGGGCCCGTACGAGGTCCAGGACTTCATCGGCCAGGGGG
>VBFV01000107.1 GCA_005881335.1 Chloroflexota bacterium | reverse complement strand
AAGTCAGGTCCCAGAACTCGAGCGACATCGCATCGTCGAGCAGGGTTGATTCGGGCAGGAGCTCAGCGACTCGGTGCGCGTACTCGTCCCGCGGCCAGCGCGGTTCCCGACCGCGAAACCGCATGCGCCACAGCAGGCCGGGCCCTGCCGGCTCGACGGTGAGCAAGAGATTCTGCAGGTCCTTGAGCTGAAGCTCGCTCGCCGCCCTCGCGAAAGCGGGCAGTGCTCCCTCGATGCGCTGGTCGTGAATCAGACAGCTGTCGATCGGCAGCACCGAATGGGACCGCATGCGGTGAAAACCGAATCGCCATCCGCCTGCGGTCGCCAGGGCCTCGAACTCGCCGCGGATGCCGAAGTACGGACACGGTGCCGCGACCCGATGCGGCGAGGCTTCGATCACGCGTGTCGCGGCCGCCACCGCGACCCCGCCCTGCCGGCCCCGAGGCTCCGCTTCCACCACCTCGCCCGGCAGCGCGTAGTTGACGAGCCAGACCTTGCCGTCGTCCCTTGCCACAGCCGCGCCGCCGTGGGCGGGCGAAGACGGCTTGAGGATCAGCGGCGCCAAAGGGAGACCGGGTCGCGGGCCGGCTTGAAGCCGGCGGCTTCGACCATCTGGGTGGCGATGTTGAAACCAGCGGCGATCTTGTCGGGGTCGTGGGCGTCGCTTGCGTACTGGACGGCCTGGCCCCCCACCTCGCGCCACCAGCGGACGACCGTGATGTCGGGACAGAGGACCTGGCCGCGGGTCGTGTTCACCTCGAGCACCCGCCCTGTCCGCGCGGCCGCGGACAACACGGCCCTGAGCTCGGCCTCGAAGTCCTTCTCGCGATACGGCGTCGCGCTGCCCTCAGGCCAGTACCGCTTCGGGTAGTCGAGATGAGCGAGCGTCTCGAAGGGCTGGTCGCCCTCGACCATGGCCAGGACCTCAGCCAGGTAGGACCTGGTGGCGGTGACAAAGTCGAGGCCCTGCCGTTCGCGAAACTGGCTCGCATCGACCACCTCGCCCTCGACTTTGATGCAGTGCACCGAACCGAGGACGACGTCGAGCGGCCCAGCCGCGAGAATGTCCGCGGTCTCCTTGGGGAACCAGTGAGGTTCGCCAAGCTCGACCCCGCTCAAGATGCGGAGTCCGGGGTACTTCGCCCGGCATCGGTCGATCGAGTCGAGGTAGCCGGCGATGTCAACGCAGTACTGGTCGTCGTGGACCTTCACGAAGTCGGCGTGGTCGGTGAAGGCGATCGCGGGCAGGCCCAGCTCGATCGCGCGTTCGCAGCTCCGCTCCATCGATCCGTGGGGGCCGTCATACGACCACTCGGTATGCACGTGGAGGTCGGGAGGGAGGGCCACAGGACAAGGCTACAATCGGCAGCCGTGGGGTACGTGGTCGAGGGTGTGGCCTATGTCTCGGGCACGGTCCTGATTGGCGCGGGCCTGTACCTGATCATGCGCGGCACCTTTCCCGCCTGGTGGCAGCGGCGACTCCTGTGGCCGCTGGTTCGGGTTACGCCGGCTGTCGCGCATCTCCAGGGCTGGGCCGCCGTGGGCCTTGGGATCTCAATCCTGGCGATCGTCTTCACATCGGTGGCTCCAGATGGCATCGCCGGCATTCTCGTGGTGGCGGCCATGGCCGCCTACCTGGTCGGGCTCGTGCTCTTTCTGTTCAGCACCTGGCTTTCCCGTCGCCGGGCGGCATAACGCGCCGTTGGCGCCACCGGAGCGTATGGAACGCCCGTGAGGCGCCTCGCTGGCGTCGCCGGTGCGGAATCGCGCGGGGGTTAGCCGAGCAGTTTCAGCAGCAGCTCGTTGGCGACTTTCGGGTTGGCGTGCGGAGCCCTCTTGCGCAGTTCCGCCATCAACGCCTGCATCGCTTGCTTCTTGCCGCTCCGATAGTCTGCCGCCGCTTTCGGATTCGCATCGATCACCGCCTCCGCGAGCACGCGCAGCTCCGACTCGTCGCTCAGCTGCGCGTAGCCATGCTCGGCCACGATTTCGGCCGGCGTGCGACCCGTTTCGACCGACTCGAGATAGACCTCTCGCGCCTGGTCCCGTGTGACGGCGCCCCCCTGCAGCAGCTTCATGAGCTCGGCCAGAGATCTGGGCGAAACCAACTTGCCGGTAGGTGCGACCTCGTTCACTATCCAGTTTGCCGTCGGAAGCGCCGGAGCTCCATTTGCCACGGCGGTCTCATATAGATCGGCAAGGTCTTTATCGGCTCCGATGACTGCCACCTGCGCGGCAGGCAGCTGCTCCAGCAACCGAGCGCGACGCACGCTGGGCATCTCAGGCAAGCCTCGCCTCAGGTCTTCGATCCACGCCCGGTCCAGCTCCAGCGGCGGAATGTCGGGTTCGGGGAAATACCGGTAGTCCTCGGCGTACTCCTTGCTGCGTTGGGGGAAGGTGCGCTGCTCAGGCTCTGACCAACCCCGCGTCTCCTGCTCCACTGCGCCGCCCGACTCGAGGACCTTGGCCTGGCGGTCGACCTCATAAAGGATCGCGCGATGGAGAGCGCGAAAAGAGTTGATGTTCTTGAGCTCGGTCTTGACGCCGAGCTGCTCCGTCCCCGCGCGCCGGATCGAGATGTTCGGCTCGGCGCGCAGCTGGCCCTTCTCCATGTCCGCCTCGGAGGCGCCGATCGCGCGCAGCAGCGTGCGCAGCTCCATCGCGTAGTCGCGCGCCTCGTCGGCGGAGCGCAGGTCAGGCTCGCTGACGATCTCCATCAACGGCACGCCCGCCCGGTTCAGGTCGACGTACGACTCCCACGCCTTGTGCAGCTGGTCGCCCGCGTGGATGAGCTTGCCCGTGTCCTCCTCGAGGTGCACGCGGCGGATGCGCACCTTGCGCGAGCCGACCTCGAGCAGACCGTTGACGCTCATCGGAAGGTCGTACTGGCTGATCTGGTAGCCCTTGGGCAGGTCGGGATACATGTAGTTCTTGCGGTCGAACTTGGTGTGGCGAGGGATGTCGCAGTTGAGTGCGAGCGCCGTTTTCAGGCACGCCTCGACCGCGGCGCGGTTCGGCACCGGGAGGACGCCGGGCAGACCCAGGCAGACCTCGCACACGTATGTGTTCGGTGCTGCATTCAGCGGAGCCACCGCGCAGCCGCAGAACATCTTCGTCTTCGTCTTCGGCTGGACATGGACCTCCATGCCGATCACCACTTCCCAGCTGCCCATCCCCCTCACCCCTACCCTCTCCCCTGGAGGGGAGAGGGGGAAGCCACCCCGGTGCGGATCTCGCTTGCTTCTTCGTAGGCTCGCGCCACTCGAAGGACGACGCTCTCGCCCCACTGCGGACCGAGCACCTGCAAGCCGACCGGCAGTCCGTCCGACGTGCCGCACGGGACGCTGATCCCCGGCAGCCCGGCGAGGTTGCCACCCAAGGTCAGCACGTCGCAGAGATACATCGAGAGCGGATCCTGAGTCTTGGAGCCGATGGGAAAGGCGACCGTCGGCGACGTCGCGCTGACGATCGCGTCGCACTTCTTGAAGGCTTCGTCGAAGTCGCGCTTGATCAGCGTCCGCACCTTCTGCGCCTTCAGGTAGTACGCGTCGTAGTAGCCGCTGGACAGCGCGTACGTGCCGAGCATCACGCGGCGCCGGACCTCGGTGCCGAATCCCTTCCGTCGCGTCTGCAGATATTCGTCTGTGATGTTCGCTGCGTCGACCTCGGCCAGCCCGTACCTGACCCCGTCGAACCTGGCGAGGTTCGACGAGCACTCGGCCGGCGCGATGATGTAGTACGCGGCGAGGCCGTAGTCGGTGTGCGGCAGCGAGACGTCGACGATCTCCGCGCCGGCGTTGCGCAGGATGAACAGGGCGGCGTCGATCGCGGCCTTGACACCTGGCTCGATCCCCTTGACGTCGTAGTACTCGCGTGGGACGCCCAGCCGCATTCCCTTGACGCCGCCGGCCGAGTTGTTCAACACCTCGAGGCCGGGACGATCGGACGATGTCGCATCCAGCGGGTCGAACCCCGCCATCAGCGAGAGCGTGATCGCGGCGTCGTCGACCGACCGCGCGAACGGACCGATCTGGTCGAGGCTCGACGCGAAGGCGATCAGCCCATAGCGGCTGACCCGGCCATATGTCGGCTTCATGCCGACCACGCCGCACAGCGCGGCCGGCTGGCGGATCGAACCGCCGGTGTCGGTGCCGAGCGCGATGATGGCCTCCCCCGGTCGAACAGCCGAGACACCGCCGTCGCGGTGTAAGGCGGCTTGAAACCGCGCAGGATCTGCGATCCGGCTGTCGTCTCCACGCCGCGAACGCACAGCACGTCCTTGACCGCCAGCGTGATGCCCGTCAGCGGAGGCGCGTCGCCCTGCCTGATCCGGCGATCCGCCTCGTCCGCCTGGCGCTCCCAGATTTCTGGCGTGAATCGGAGGTAGGCCTTGACGTGCGGGTCAAGGCGTTCGATCCGCTCGACGTGCGCCGTCACCAGGTCGGCCGATGAGATCGTGCCGAGGCGCAGGAGCCTCGCGGCTTCCTTGATCGTCAGGGCGGTGAGGTCGTCGGTCACGTTTCCTCCTGGATCGCGGGAACGCGGAAGAAACCGTCGACCGTCGCGGACGCGTTCGCCAGCGCCTCCTCCTGGGTCAGACTCGGGCGCGGCTCGTCTTCGCGCAGGCGGCTTGCGATCTCGACGACTTGCGCGGTCGGCGCGATGTGTTCGGTGTCCACCTGCTGGAGCCGGTCGATGTGCGCGAGGATTCCACTCAGCTGGTCGGCGTAGAACTCCACGTCGCCGGCCTCCAGGCCGAGTCGCGCGAGCATGGCGACATGACGGACTTCGTCTTTCGAGAGCGGCATGACATCAGCTTAGGTTTTCGGGCTGTTGCGCCTCGAGAAGAGTCCGATCGCCGTCGCGATGCCGGCCCACGAGCTGACCACGGTCAGGATCATCAACGCCGACGCAAACCACGCCGCGGATGTCGCCCATCGCGCGCGGCCGATCAGCGCGACGGCAGCCACGAAACCCGCGATGGCCGTCCCGATCGAAGCCCCTCCGATGATGATCAGTGCCGCCAGCACGCGCCCGACCGCCGAGGGCTCCGCTTTGAAGCTCAACACAAAGAAGCCCCACGCCACCAACACCGTCGAACCGGCGATCAGCGCCGAGGGGACCCAGCGAGGGGCCCTCATCTCGGAAGCAATGCTTTGAACTGCTCCTCGTCGAGGATCGTCAGCTTGAGTTTCTGTGCTTTTTCGAGCTTCGAGCCGGCGCCCGGCCCCGCGACGACGTAATCCGTCTTCGAGCTCACGCTCCCCGCGGCCTTGCCGCCCAGCTTGCGCACGAGCGCCTCGGCGTCGGGACGGCTGATCGTCTCCAGCGTCCCCGTGAACACGAACGTCTTGCCGCTGAACGGACCGTCACCGACCGCCTCGACAGCCTGCGGCTCGACGCCCGCGGCCAAAAGCTTCGTGACCAGCTCGCCGCCAGGTCCCTGGAAGTACATGTGCACCTCGCGGGCCATGTTCGGACCCACCCCCTCGACACGCTGCAGGTCCTCCTCGGTCGCGCTGCGCAAGACTTCAATGCTTCCGAAATCAGCCGCGAGGAGATCGGCGGTCGCCCCACCAACCTGCGGGATGCCAAGGGCGTACAGGAAACGTCCGAGCTCCGGACGGTTGCTCGCGGCGATGCGGTCGACGAGATTTTGCGCTGACTTGTCGGCGAAACCGTCGAGCTCGACCAGCTGGTCCCTGTTCAGCCGGTACAGATCGCTCGGGTCTTCGACCATGCCTCGATCGATGACCTGGGTAAGCGTTGCGTAGCCAAGGCCTTCGATGTCCATCACAGCGCCGAAATGCCGGAGACGCTCGAGCCGCTGCGCCGCGCAGAACGGGTTGATGCAGCGGTGCGCGATGTATGGCTCCTCGCGCACGACCTCTCCCCCACACACCGGGCACATCGTTGGCATCTTCCAGCCGGGTTTCGGAACCTTGACGCTGACGATCTCGGGGATCACGTCGCCCGCGCGGTGGATCACGACCCGCGCGCCGACGTACACACCCTTCTCGTTGACCTGCGCTTCGTTGTGCATCGTCACGTTGCGGATGGTCACGCCGCCGACCACCACCGGCTTCACGTGCGCGACCGGTGTCAGCACCCCGGTCCGGCCGACGTAGCAGGCGATCTCTTCGACCTCGGTCTCCGCCTGCTCGGGCGCGTACTTGAACGCGATCGCCCAGCGCGGCGAGCGGGCGACAAATCCCAGCTCGAGCTGCTGTGGAAAGCCGTCCACCTTGACCACCATCCCGTCGATCTCGTACTCGAGCTCGTGCCGGCGGCGCTGCCACTCGGCGTGGTACTCGATGACCTCGTCGATCGAGGGCAGCCGGCGACGATTTTTGTTCACTCGGAAGCCCATCGACTCGAGGGTGTTGAGAACGTCCCATTGCGATTTGGCCGGGCCTGAGGGATCGAGCGTGTACATGAACGTCTGCAGGTTGCGGCTCGCCGTCACGTTGGGGTCGATCTGCCGGACGCTCCCTGCGGCGGTGTTGCGCGGGTTGACGAAGCGCGGCTTCCCGGCCGCTTCCATCTCGCGATTCAGCTTCTCGAAACCGGCGATCGGAAAGTAGACCTCGCCGCGCACCTCGAAAAGGTCGGGCAGGCCTTTGGCGGAAGGGACGGCGAGAGGCACGCTGCGGATCGTGCGCACGTTGGCGGTGACGTCTTCGCCGACGGTGCCGTCGCCTCGCGTGGCAGCACGCTGGAGCCTGCCCTTGGCGTAGGTGAGGCTGATCGCGAGCCCGTCGATCTTGAGCTCGGCGCAGTAGACGACCTTCTCGCCGACCGCGGCGCGCACGCGCTTGTCGAAGGCGCGGATCTCCGCCTCGTCGAAGGCGTTCTGCAGGCTGAGCATCGGCGAGCGGTGACGCACCTTGGCGAACTGGTCGGAAGCCTCGCCGCCGACACGCTGCGTCGGCGAGTACGGAGTCAGCAGGTCGGGACGATCCTCCTCGATCTGGCGCAGCTCTTTGAAGATCGCGTCGTACTCGGCGTCCGAGACCTCGGGTTGGTCGAGCACGTAGTAGGCGTGCTCGTGGCGGCGAATCAGTTCGCGCAGTTCCTCTACGCGCACCGCCGGGTCAACTGCTTTTTTCCGCTTCGTCACTTCGTCAGCGGTGCCAGCATTCCGCTCAGGATCTTCAAGCCGACCTTGTCGAACTTGATCACGAGCTCCTCGTCGGTGCGCGTGAGCGTGCTCTTGACGACCGTGCCGGCACCGAAGGCGGGATGCGTGACCCGGTCGCCGCTGGCGAACCGCTGCACGGGAGGCGGCGCCGGCGCCGCTTCGACCTGGCGCTCGATGTAGCGCTCCTTGTAACCCTGCCGCGGCGGAGCGACCGGCGCGCTGCCTCGCGGCGTGCCGAGCATCGACTGCGGGATGTCGGTCAGGAACCGGCTCGGGAAAGCCGGCTGCGACCGGCCGTACAGGTGGCGGCGGAACGCGCAGCTCAAATAGAGCCGGTCCTTCGCGCGCGTCATCCCTACATATGCGAGCCGCCGCTCCTCGGCCATCTCGGTCTGGGCGCCGACCAGCGACGGGTTCTCCTCACGTTCGTCCAGCGCGCGCTGGTGCGGCAGCAGTCCCTCTTCCATACCGACCATGAACACGACCGCAAACTCGAGGCCCTTGACCATGTGCAACGTGATGAGCGTGGCGCCCTCGCCGTTCTCGTCGTAAGCGTCGACGTCGGAGACCAGCGCCACCTCGGCGAGGAAATCCTCGAGGCCCTGCGCGGGGTCGCGGTCGTCGAAGCTCTCGGCCAGCCCGCGCAGCTCGTTCAGGTTTTCCATCCGCGCCTCGCCCTGCGGCGTGCCGTCGAGGTAGTGCGGCCGCAGGCCCATGACCTCGATCACGTGGTCGATCAGCTCGCTCGGACGAAGCACGCCCATCGTCGAGCGGACCGACTCCACCTGGACGCGGAACCCGAGCAGCGGGCCGACCGCGGTCTTCGGCACGCCGGGCACGTGAGATGGATCCGAGAGGATGGCAAGGATGTCGGCCTCGCTTTCGCGCGCAAACGCGTTGACCGCGTCGACGGTGACATTGCCGATCTTGCGCGAAGGCACGGAGACGATGCGCGAAAACGACAGCGCGTCCCGTGGGTTGAAGCAGAAGCGCATGTAGGCGACGACGTCCTTGACCTCGCGTCGCTCCCAGAAGCGAACGCCGCCGACAAGTCGATAGGGAACGCGCCGGCGCGCGAGAACGTCCTCGAAAGCGCGCGACTGCGCATTGGTCCGATAGAGCACCGCGAAGTCGGAGTAGCCACGGCTCTCCGTCTTGCGCAGGCGCTCGATCTCGTCGGCCACGAACTCGGCCTCCTCGACCTCGTTGTAGGCCTGCGTCGCCACCACCTTTGATGTTGCGGATGTCCGCGCCTCGGAACCGATAGATCGACTGGTCGTCGTCCCCGACCACCGCCACGTTGCGGTGCTCAGACGCCAGCAGGTTGACGAGCATGTACTGCGCGCGGTTGGTGTCCTGGTACTCGTCGACCAGCACGTGGCGGAAGCGATCTCGCCACTTCTCGAGCGCCTCCGCGTCGGTGCTGTACAGCTCGACGAGCTTCATGATGAGGTCGTCGAAATCGAGCCCGCCCGAGCGCCTCAGCACCTCCTGGTAGGACTCATAGACACGGCGGAGGATCTCGTCCTGATAGCTGCGGTTGGGGATGTCCTCAGGCCGCTTCAGCTCGCTCTTGGCCTGCGAGATGCCGTGGCTCAACGCCCCGATCGGATAGCGCTTGGGGTCGAGGCGGAGCTCCTCGAGCACGCGTCTCAGCGCCGCCCGCGTGTCGTCGTCGTCGAAGATTACGAAGCTCGGCACGATGCCGATGCGCTGCGCTTCGCGGCGCAGGATCTTGACCGCCATGGAGTGGAAGGTCCCGACCCACATCTTCTGCGCGGGTTCGCCCACGAGCGTCTCGACCCGGCCGCGCATCTCCTTCGCCGCCTTGTTGGTGAACGTGACGGCCAGGAGGCGGTCGGGCCAGACGCGATGCGACGCGATCAAGTACCCGATGCGAGCGGTCAGGACGCGGGTCTTCCCGCTGCCCGCACCTGCAAAGATGAGAAGCGGCCCGTCGCCGTGGGTCACGGCTTCTTGCTGGGGCTGATTCAGGCGCGCGAGCAAGGCGTCGATTTGGGCCTGGGAGGACTCTGAAACCACGGGGATTCGAGTTTACCCAGGGGCTGGTGGCTACAAATCCACGCCCCTCACCCTGGCCCTGCGGGCCGAGCCCGTTATGGACGCGCTAGCCGCGCCTTCTGATTGCTCCCCTTAGGGGAGAGGGAAATCGCCACCTCCGTCGTTAGACTCCGTGTGCCCTTGGCGCGCGAAGTTGATCTAGGCATCCGGGACCACCTGCTCTATGAGCTCGCGCGCGATCTCAGCTCCTCGCTCGAGCTGAACGTGGTCCTCCGCAAAGTGATGGATCGCGTGATCACATTGATGAAGGCTTCGCGCGGGTTCATCGTGCTGGTCGATCCAAAGGACGGCAGCCTGTCCGTCCAGGAGTCGAGCGGCGAGGCAGACCCCGAGAAGACGCGTCTGTTTCTCGGGTCGCGGACGGTGATCGAGCATGTGGTCACGTCCGGCCAGGCGGTCGTTTCGACGGACGCGAGCCTGGACGACAGGTTCAAAGGGCAGCAGTCGGTGATCATGCAGAACCTGCGCTCGATCATCGCCGTGCCCCTGATGACCAAGGGCAAGGTGATCGGAGCGGTCTACGTGGACAGCCCGTTTCGGGCCGCGATCTTCGAAGAGAAGGACAAGGAGTTCCTGCAGGCCATCGCGGACCTGGCTGCGATCGCGATCGACAACGCACGCCAGTACGAGCATTCCGAGTTCCTCCGCCACCTTTTCGAGGCGCACGTCAACAAGCAGGTCACCGATTACGTGCTCGCGCGCTCGGAGCGTTCGATCCGGTTCCTCGAGGGCGAGCGCCGGATGGTGACGATGCTGAACTCGGACATCGCGGGCTTCTCGAGCCTGACCCAGCGCATGGACCCCCAGGAGCTCGTGCACTTCCTCAACGAGTACTTCGCCCGGATGATCCATGTGGTGCTGACCCACGGCGGCAACATCGACAAGTTCCAGGGCGACGGGATGCTCGTGGTGTTCGGGGCTCCCAACCCGATGCACGACCACGCGCAGCAGGCGCTCAAGGCCGCGCACGAGATGGTGCGGGAGATCGACAGGTTCAACCGCGACCTGGTCGACGCTCGGCTGTCAACGATCTCGGTCGGTATCGGCCTGGACACCGGCGAGGTCATCGCTGGGCACGTCGGCTCGCGCGACCGGATGGAGTTCACGCTGATCGGCGTGCCCGTCAACAACAGCGCCTACCTTTCCAAGGTCCGGCCAGCGCGGGTGCTGATGTCGGAGTCGACCCGGGCCTACGTTCCCACGGAGTTCACGGTCGCGTCGTATCAGCCGATGGTGCTGAAAGGCGCGGAGCGCCCGCAAGAGATCTACCAGCTGCAGACCGACGTCCAAGAAATCGACTAAGAGGCCCCCTGCGTTCTGTTACCAGCGTCGCTTTGGCGGCCGGGTTCATCCCGGCCGCGACTTTGTCTTAAACGGCTCCCAGGCGTGGTCTGTGGAAGCTCTTAAAGATATGTCCCAACCGTATACCGGAATGGGAGCAGGCCCGTCGCGAAGCGACCGGCCGATGAGGGAAAACCATCGGGGTTTTCCCTCATATCGTTATCCCTGGCAGACCCAGCGGCCGGGGCCGTAGTGCGAGTAAAGCCAGGCTGCGGCGAATGAGTTGGCGCGTGGGTCGAAGGGCGATTGGCTGGCGTACGGCGTCCCCGACCAGGTGCTGGGCAGGAACTGGAAGAGCCCCGACGCCCCGCTGTCCGTGTTGACCGAGTTCGGGTGGTAGCGCGACTCGCACCACGCGACGTTCATCGCCCACTGCACCGCGCCCGCACCCAGCGGGCTGAACGCGTCCACGATGTCCCTTGCGATCTCGGGCGGAGGCGCCGGGTGGTTGCCGCGCGCGGCGATGGCTTCAGCCTGGGCCTGCGCCGCGGCCTCGGCGACCTGCTTTGCTTGATATTCCGCCAGGCCCTGCTTGAGCTCCAGCGACCAGGACTGGACCTGCGCCATCTGCGCGGCCTGGACACGCTGGTTCCTGGCGTGCTGGACGGCCGAGTCGCGGTCGAACGCCGTCAGCTGCGAAACCGCGACAGTCACGGACTGCTGGGCGGGTGGCGCCAGGCGAGGCAGGATCACCGTCACGAGGATCACGACCCACACGAGCACCGCACGAAATAGCGGCAGCAAACCCCTTTTGTCGCTCCTTCCTTGGACTCGCCCTACCCCTGGGGCGGTGTCAGGCCTGAGCTAGGAGCGAGGACGTAGAAAAGACGCGCTCAGGAACCGGAAAGGAGCCACCTTACCACACGATCCGCAACTTCCAGTAGCCGTACGCCGGCGTACCGAAACGCCGTAAACGGTCAGAACAGGTGGGTCAGCTTGTGCCTCAACAGCTTCCGGCCAGGCGGCTCCGAATACGCGGGGAGCATCTCCTTCATCCTCTCGAAGGCGAGCTCGGTCAGCGCGGCCGGGTCCTGACCCACGGATGGCATCGGCCGGCCGATCACCACGGCCGTAGTTGCCTTCCGGAAAGATCGCGATCGCGCCGCCTGCCTCCAGGCAGCGGTCGACGTGCCGGAAGAGAGCCCGATCGCCGCGACGCTCGCGCACCACGGGCACATAGCCGCCGGTGATCCGGACCAGCCACCACTGGAGCTTGCGCGTGACGAGGATCGTGGGATCGGCCAGGAAATGGAGCCGTGGCTCGACCGGCAGCAAATAGAGGAGGGTGAACTCGTCCAGCCAGTTCAGGTGGTTGGCGATGACGACGTAGTTGCCGGACCGCGGGATATTCTCCCGTCCCCGCACGTCGAAGCGGAAGCAAAGCCGGAGCAATGGAACGGCGATGAGCCGAACCAACCGATATGCCACGTTGGCGTGACGGCCTACGGGTAGAAGATCCGATGCGGGTAGATCTGCGCTTGCGGTGGCCAACCTGGCGCGCAGTCTAGAACCCCAGAGGCCACCACTCCAGGAAGCGGTTGTACGTTCCGATCGAGCCTTTCACAGCGTGAACGGCGCCACGCAGGGTGGCGGCGTCGCCGGCCGATATCTTGCCCGTGTTGACGTAGGCCTGCAGCTCGTTCAGGAAGGCGTTCAGCTGGTTGTTGCACGCTTTCGTGTCGCCGCGCGAGGCCGAGGCTGCCGCCGCGTTCAGCTTCGCGGTCAGGCTGTTCTTCTGCCCGGCGTTGAGCGAGGGCAGGTTCTGGACAAAGGCCGCGATGGCGTTCAGCGCCTGGACCGTGGTCAGGACGGTGACCTTCGCGGTCGCGGTACCAACCCCGCCGTCATCGTCAGTGACCGTCAACGTGACGGTGTACGTGCCTGCGGCGTCATAGGGGTGCGTGGCGGAAAGGCCGGCCGATCCGCCAGGCCCGTAATTGGAGCTGGTGGTCGAGCCGTCGCCGAAGTTCCAGGTCACGATGTGCGAGTCGAGCGCGCCGGCGTCTGAGAAGTTGCCGGCGTACGACAGAGACTCCGAGGCGGCGATCACCAGCGGCGCCGACTGCGTGATCCCGGTGATCGCGGCCTTGGGCGCCACGTTCGTGCCGGTCATGGTCTGGGAGTCGGTCCCCGGCAGACCGCCGTCATCGGATGCGGTGAACGTGACGACGAATGTGCCTTCGTCGTCGGGCGTGAAGGTGAAGGATGCGCCTGACCCGCTCGCGTACGGGCTGCCGTTCTTCGTCACCTGCCAGCCGAGGTTGAGGGTTGAGTTGTCGACCGCCGCCAAGCTCGTGGCCGAGCCGGTGAACGGTTCCGGCGTGCCCTCGGGAATCGTCGCGGGGTCGGTGACGATCCGAGCCGTCGGGGCCACGACCGTCACCGTCAGGGTGAAGGACGTGGTGGCGGTGTGACCGTGGCCGTCGTCGGCGGTGATGGTCACGGTCTGCGCCGGCGCCTCGTCCGCGGCCGGCGCGGTCCACGACCACGTGCCACTGCTCGTGCCGGTGGGCGCCACAGCACCCAGGGAGGCGCTGAGCGCGACGGTGTCGCCGTCAGGGTCGGAGAAGGTCCCGCTGTTCGCCGCTGCCGTGCCCTCAGGGACGCTGACGGCGCTGGTGTCCGCGGCCACCACCGGTGGATGGTTGGCCGCGACCGTGGCGACCCACGTCTTGAATGCGAAGTCCTGCCCCCACTGGGCGCCCGTGAACCACGCGCAGCCGCTGCAGGAGATGTACAGCTGCCCGCCGGCGTAGGTGTCGAAGACCGAGCTTGTGTACCAGGTGAAAGCACCGACCAGGACGCGGACGACGATTGCGTAATGCGTGCCGCCGGTGATGGCGACAGCTGGATTGAATGCGAAATCGTGGAACTGGCGGCAGCAGAGGAGCGAGCCCGAGTAGTTCGACGTGCCGAGGACCGTGCCACTCGGAGCCCCCGTCGTGGGGTTGACGGTCTGGATGGTGACGCTGAGGTTGGCGAAGGTCGTGTCCGCGGCCAGCGAGACGCGGTCGAGCCCGCCGGTCGCGCCGGCGGTGAAGGTCTGGGCCAGCAGCTTGAGCGAGTTCTGATAGCTGATGATCAGGACCTGGGACTGGTCCAGCGCGTCAGTCGTGGCCTGGGCGGGAGCCGAGGCGGAAATGCACAGGACGGCGGCAAAAACCGCCGCCATCGAGCCCCGACCGACACTTCTCCGGAACGAAGTCTTCACTTGACCGTACTGACGGACGTGAAGGCGTTTCCCTGCGCGCTATGCGTTTGCCGTCGAGCCGACGGCGTGGGACAGGCTGCCAGCCGTCCGGACCGGGCGTTCCATGGCCCAGAACACCCAGCCCAACCCCGCCACCCAGATGCTGTAGCTCGCGGCGGCGAGCAATCCGGCGCCCCTGCGAAGTTCCGGCAAGTCCGCCCATGTCGTGACCGCGATGGCAATCAGCGCGAAGCCCGCCACCAGGCCGAGGGAATCGACGATCGGACCAAAAGGCCGAGCTCCGTAGCCGGTCGCCGATGCGACGAAAAACCAGATTCCGATCAAGGCCAGGGGCCAGGACGACCATCCGGTATAGGAGGCGCCTTCCAGCACGCCCCCGACCGCCAGGGCCTGGATCACGATGAGCCAGAGCACCCCGACCACGCCCCAGAATCCGACGAAGACTCCCCACGCCGGTCCCCGCATCGGGTGCGCCGAGAGCCCGATCGCGACCGCCAGGAGCAGGACCGACCACACGAGCAGGCACCAGTCACGTGCGGCCGTCGAGCCCGCCACCTGGGCGGCAACCGCCCCCAGCAGGGCGGCCGCAGATAGATAGGAAAGGACGGTCGACCACCGCACCTCATGCCTGGTCATGAAACCGATGACCAGAGCGGACGGGACGAGCAGCAGGATGAGCAGCAGAGTCACCCACCACGCCCAGCCGGCCAGCGAGTGGAAGTAGAGCGTCAGCACAGCCACCACCGAGAGGTACATGAACAAGCCCGTCCAGCGCATCTCAGCGCGGAGGGTATCGCATGACCTCTCTTACTCGTAGCGGAGGGCGGCGACGGGATCGAGCCGGCTCGCGCGCAGAGCCGGGAAGAAGCCGCTCAAGGCGCTGAAGGCGGTCGCCAGTGCGAGCGCGCCGGCGACGAGCCACCAGCTGATGCTGAACACCGAGAGGTCGAGCGGGATGCCCTGGTTGGCGGCGATGTTGTTGACGACCACGTTGCCGACCACGCTGACGAGCACGGCGATCAGCAACCCGACACCACCCCCGATCAGACCGATCATCCCGGCTTCTGAAAGAAACATGCCGCGCACGTCGGCCGAGCGCGCGCCGAGGGCCTTCAAGATCCCGATCTCACGGGTCCGTTCGAGCACGGCTGTGTACATCGTGTTCGCGATGCCGAGGCAGGCCACGACCAAGGCGATCGCCGCCAGGCCCGACAGTCCGATGCCCAGGATCGTGATGAACTGCCCGAATCCCTTGAGGAAGTCACTGCTCGTCGTCGCCTGGTAGCCGAGGTCCTTCACCTGCTTGGCGACCCCATCGACCGCCCCCGGCGTCTCGGCGACAAGGGTGATGCTGTTGAACTCGTCGGCCGTCCACTGGTTGGCCTTCGCCATGCGGTCCCAGTACCCGGTCGAGGTCGCGTAAGGCACAGTGATGAAAATCGCCGTGCCCCCAACGCCGCCGCCAGCGTTCGTCAGCACCCCGACGATGGTGAGCTCGAGAGGCAGAGAAACCGACGCGGGCTGCTGTCCCCCACCCACGACGTAGAAGCCGGGGTACAGGCCGTAAAACGTCACCTTGTGCCCGACTGCCTTCGACGGTTGGAGGCCAAGCTTCGTCACCGCGTCGCTGCTGAGCATCACCTCGTTGGCGCTGTCGGACGATGGAAAGTTGCCCGCAGCCAGGAACTTGGACAGCGCCTTCGGCGTCTCGTTGAGGGGAGTGAAGGCGTTGAGGTACACGTTGGAGGCGCTGCCCTGTTCGCCCGTGAGCGAGCCCTGGATCAACAGATTGCCGTACGCGTCTTTTACATGCGGCAGGGCAGCGAGCTTGGCCAGGGCGGCCGCGTCGAGGGGCTTGTGCTTCGATGGATCCGCCGGCCCGAAGGCGGAGTCGCCGACGTTGACCTGGTTCAGCTGCCCGGTGATGGCGAAAGCATTGGTGAGCGACTCCTGGACGCCGGTCGCGAAGGAAACGATGATCGCCATCGCCGCGATGCCGATCGCGACTCCCGCCGAGCTCAGTCCCGTGCGCAGCTTGCGCCGCCGGACGCTTGTGGCGCCCATGCGCAGCGACTCGAGCCATGCCTGCCTCCGGAGACGTGCCTTCGGCGCCGGCGGCTCCTTTGCATGCGCCGGCCCGCCTGGGTCTTCGACGATGTTGCCGTTCCGCATCCGGACCGTCCGGCCCGCAACCGCGGCGACGTCGGGGTCGTGCGTGACCATGACCACAGTCGCGCCGAGGCCATGCATCTCCTTGACCAGCTGGAGGACGCCCTGGCCTGCCTCTTCATCGAGGTTGCCGGTGGGCTCGTCGGCGAGGATGAGTCCCGGCCGGTTGGAAAGCGCGCGTGCGACCGACACCCGCTGCTGCTCGCCGCCCGAGAGGCGGGTCGGCCGGAAGGTGATGCGGTCCTTGAGCCCCACCTTCTCCAGGAGGCGCCGGCTGCGATCGCGACGCTCCGCGGTCGGGACGCCGCCGAGCGTCATCGGCAGCCCGACGTTGTCGAGGGCGCTCAGCGTTGGGATCAGGTTGAAGCTCTGGAAGATGGTGCCCACGTGCTGCAGGCGGTAATCGGCGAGCTGGCGGTCGCGCATGCTGCTGATCTCGCGACCGCCGGCGACGATCTCAGGGCCGTGACCGCGACCTCGCCCATGCGGTGGACGCGCACCACGTTGGTGAGCTCGATGCCGATGGGCTCGCCGAGGAGGTCGGTGGGTTCAGCTGTCGGGTGCGTGGATACGGGCGGGGACTCTTGCTCGACGACTGCCATGGGTTGCGCAAGTTTAAGGCGAGGCGTTAAGCATTCGGTTGAAATCCGCCCCGCTGATTCCGCACGCTTTTGCGCACCGCAATTGCATGCTCCCGCGTGTTTCGGTGACCATCGAAACCCGCCGGAGCGTGCAATCACACTTTGGTGCCGCTGCGTTGTGCGGCATACCATCGGATAGTCCGGACGCAGCGAACATCTCGGTCGCGAAACTGTCGGTTAGTCCGGACTATCCGAAAAAATGGCCCAAAAAGTGCCGGCGCCCGGATTCGAACCGGGGACCATCGGTTTAAAAGACCGCTGCTCTAACCAAGCTGAGCTACGCCGGCGCAGATACGAATTTAGGCCTTCGGCAACGCGACGCGCATCTTGACGACGGTTCCGACCGTCATGGCGCGAGCGTAAAGCAAGGGTTAGTTCGGACTGTGATGTAGTAACGTCCCCGCCTTGATGAGCACAGCCACGCGGCCGGCTCCCAAGCGCTGGAACCTTGGCGGCGTTCCGGTTTTCCAGGCCGAGGTCCCGGGACGGGTCAGGGCGGCACTCGAGTTCCGGGTTGGCACCGCCGACGAGCCGCTGCACATGTCGGGCGTCACGCACCTCATCGAGCACCTGACCTTGTCCGGTCTCGGCACCCAGCCGTACGACTACAACGGATACGTCGATCAGACGCACTGCGCGTTCCTGGTCTCCGGCACGGTCGACCAGGTGAAGGAATTCTTCGTCCACGTCTGCGGGGCTCTGCAGGCGCTACCGAAAGATCGCGTGGCCACGGAGCGCCGCGTCATCGAGACGGAAGCGGCGGGCCATCACCAGAGCTCGTTTCGAGACTCGATGAGCCTTCGTTACGGCGCCAACGGTTTCGGCACCACGGACTACCGGCAGATCGGACTTTTGTGGCTGACGCCGGAAGCAGTCCAGGACTGGGCGACCAGGCACTTCACCAGCGGCAATGCGACGGCCTGGGTGGCCGGACCGGTCATTCCCGGACTCAAGATCGACCTGCCGCCCGGCGGACGTCTTGCGCCGCCTGTTGTGACGCCGAAAAACCTTCGGCTGCCATGCCTCTACGAGGACAGGACCCAGGGCGCCGCGGTCTCGATGGTGTCCGCACGCTCGACTGCGCTGTGGGCCGGGATGGCGATCCTAGAACGGCGAGCCATCCAGCGCCTCCGCTTCAACGAGGGAATCAGCTACGGCGTCCAGACCGCGGTGCATGACCTCGATGGCCGAATGGTCCACGCCCTTGCTTCCACCGATGCGATGGTCGAGCAAGTCACGCAGGCGGCTTCCGCGCTGCTCGACGTCGCCGACGTGCTTTCCCTCACCGGTCCCGACGCGGCGGAGCTCCAGTTCATCGCCTCCGCGCTTGAGGAGGCGATGTCCGACCCACAGGCAGTGGTCGGAGAGATGCAAGGAATGGCGGACAGCGAGCTGCTCGGAGTCGAACCCTCGACGCTCGACAAGAAGCGCGTGGAAGTTGCCGCCCTGACGCCGAGCGCCGTCGCCGCTGCCTTGAAAGCCGCGCTCGACACCGCAATCGTGATCATTCCGCAAGGGGCGAAGTCTCCACGACCACATCTCGCTCCCTACCCGACGGTCGAGGCACGACCGCTGCGCGGCACGGGGAATCCAAATGCGTTCGGCTCCGGCGAACAGCTGATCGTGGGGCCATCGGGTATCTCGGTGTGCGACGCGGATAGGCGGGCCAGCAACATCCTGTGGCAAGAGATCGCGGTCGGCGCGCGCTGGGACGACGGCACGCGAATGCTCATCGGGCGGGATGGGACCGAGATCCTGTTTCGGCCACGCGCGTGGCGCAACCCCGAGGTGATCCTTGCCGCCATCGACGCCAACGCGCCGGCCGATCGAGTCGTCGAAGCCGACGTGCCCAGCCCATCGGGGGACCTGCCGAGACCGCCGCGCATCGGGCGGCGCGGCTCCGTGTTTGCCGGGCGCGCGCCCATCTTCATGATGGCAGCGGGCGCGCTGCTCGCCGCAGTCGCGGGGGCGGCCCTCTTCATGATCAGTCGAGCCCACTGATGGCGATCGAGGCCGCCCAGACAGGGTGGTCCGACGACGGCAACTGGTTTTGGGACGGCGCGCGCTGGAACGACGCCGTATCGGAAGACAGCAAGTGGCGCTTCGACGGCAACAGCTGGCAGCCATTCGCGGGACAACGTTCCGCAATGCCGCCCATGCCGGCAGCAGCCGCCCCGGCGCCTCCCCCACCTTCGGCCTTGCCTGTCGCCGCTCCGCAGGCCGGTATGCCGTCGTGGGTCGACCCTTCAGAGCTCGAGCGCATCGCGCGTGAGAAGCAGGAGCGCGAGGCGATCGCCGCCGAACCCGTCGCGCCGCTGCCCCCCGAACAGGACTGGCGCCACGCGGGAGAGTTCATCAAGTACAGCCACACCGCCACCGTCCCGTTTTGGAAAGTCGGTTACGCGAGCCTTTTCATCTACCTCGCGCTGCTGTGGCTTTGCAGCC